>CAIYZC010000870.1 GCA_903930565.1 uncultured Pedosphaera sp. | reverse complement strand
GCGGCCGGGGTGGCGGCGGCCCGGGGTTGCCGGCGGAATTGCCGCCACTCGCGCAGGAGCAGGCGGGCGAAGCCGAGGTAGGGGATGGGCCGGCGTTCGCTCCAAGCCTGGCAGGCGAGGCGCAACGAGTAGGTGAGGTTCTCCTCGTACGCCTCCCGCTGTTTGCCGGGGAGACTGGTGGAAAAACGGGCGCCGTGGATGTTGAAATGGCAGAGCGGCTCGGCCAGACCGAGCACCCCGAAGCGGGCCGCCAAGCGGCAAAACAACTCGCTGTCGGCGCAAATGGGGAGGGCGGTGGGATAGCCGCCCGCAAGCACGAACGCCTCGCGTGCAAAGGCCGCGGCACTCGGCGGGCCGAACTGCATGCCGTGGGTGAGGATCCGACGGCCCATCACTTCAGCGGAGTGGAAACCGCCGCTCCAGGGGCTGGTGACGGTGACCGGTTCGGCACTGCCGCGATGCAGGACGAAATTCACGAACACGTAGCGGCAGGTGGGATGGGCGGCCACGCCCGCCCGCCAGCGGCGGACGTAATCCGGCGCCAGCCAATCCCCCGCGAACAAGGGCTTGAGCCATTCCGCGTCAGCCTCAAAATGCGCCCAGTTCCAATGCTCCACGCGGCCCAATTCGAAGGGCGGCCGCACGCGCCGGGTCGGAATGCCCGCCCCGGCCAGCCGCGCCTCGGCCGTGGCGATCAATTCCTCGCCGGTGCGGGAATAGTTGTCACTGAGCAGCACCATGAACCCCCGGTCGTCCTGCGCCACCAAGGAATCCACCGTCTGGAGAAACTCCGGCGGGGGATTGCGCAGGGGCAAAATGATGGCGAGTTCGGCGGGCATCACGCGGGCAGGCGATGGCGGGCGAAGAATGCGGTCTGCAGGAACAAATTCAAATCCTCCGGGGTGCCGACGCCGTACATGCCCTGCAATTCCCGGCCGGTGCGGCGGGTCACAATCGTGGCCCCCTCCGCGATGAGCTGGTTGTAGGTCGGGGCCACGTAGAACTCGTTGTTCACGCGCAGGTTCGCGGCGATCATGGCGTCGGCGGCGCGCACGAAATCCCGGCCTTCGCGGAAGTTGTAGATGCCCACGGTGGCCTCATTGCTCACCACCTTTTTCTCCACCACTTCCGTGACGGAGCCGTCCGGCCGCAGGCGGCAGTAGGACCATTTGGGGTGGTCGGACCAAAAGGTCATGATGAGGCCGCCGACTCCGGGGGCGTCCTGGGCGGCGAGATAATCATTGATGTCGAGGTCCACCAACTGGTCGCTGTTGGCGATCATGAGCGGGGCGGCGGAATCGATCCAGTGGCGCGCCAGCAGGACGGTGCAGGCGGCGCCTTCGGTCACGGCGGCCACCGGCACGATGGTGCACCCGGGGCACAGACGCTGGAGTTCCGCCGGCACCTCGGGGTAGTCGCGCAGATGCTCGGCGAGACAAAGGAAAATAAAATGATGGGGGCGGTTGGGCCGGATGTTGTCAATGACCCACTGGATCATGGGCCGCCCGCCGACGGGGATCAGCGGCTTGGGGGTGGTGTAACCGGCCTGGGCGAAGCGGGAGCCGCGCCCGGCCATCGGAATTACAATTTGCAAGTCATTCATGGTTGATCGGAATGGTCCCCGGCGCAGGCGGCCGCGCGGGGGAAATTGGAAAGTTGGCCGGTTGGGTGGTGGCGCCGGTTTAGCGTTTGGTTTCCAGGAGGATGCGCCGGGCTTCCACGGCCTCCTTGCCGCTGAGCCCCTGGTCGAGGGCCCGGCGCAAGGATTTGACGGACTCGGTTTTGCGTTTGGTTTGGGACTGGGAGACCCCCAGGCAGTACCACAAGCGGGCGTCGTCACCCGGTTTGCTCGAAGCCAATTTTAGAAAATGTTCCGCATGTTCGAAATCATCCTTGCCAAAGGCCGCCAAGCCCACCGCCCGAAACAGGTCGGGATCGTTGACTTGGGCGGCGAGGGCCTGCAGACCCAGGCGGACGGCTTGATCGGTCAATTCCGGCACCGCGGCGGAGAGCATGGCCAATTGCCGCACGGCGGGAATGAACTTCGGATACGTGGCCAGAATCTGTCCGTAACCCTGCCGGGCGGCGTCCAGGTCCTTGTTGTTCTCGGCCGCGCGGGCGCGGGCCATGAGGGCGGGGAGAAAATTGGTGGCGGAACGCAAGGCGTCCGCGATCAATTCCGGGGTGGCGGGCGGGGCGGCCGGGTCGGCGAGTTGGAGGAAGAGTTTGGCCTCCGCCTGGCGGGGGGAGGCGGTCGGATTTTGGGCACTGCGGCGGGCCGCGGTGACGGCTTGGGAAAGGTCGCCCTGCAGGTACGCGGCGAGGGCGACTTCATATTGGAGGTCCCCATCCTTGGGCAGCGTCCGGGCGGCTTGGTCCAGCAAGCCGAAGGCCTGCACATAATCCCCCGTGCGCAGGGCCAGTTGCCCCGCCAGGCGGGCGGTGCGGGGATCCGAAGGGACGAGTTTGTAGGCGGTAAGCGCCAATTCCAAGCCGGCGGCCGGGCGGTCGAAGGGACCGGCCTGCAGCTCGGCCAGGTGGAGGATGGCGGGCAGATAAAGCGGGCCGGCGGTGCGGGCTTTTTGGAACGTCGCCAAGGCGGCGTTGGTATCCCCGGCGGCGGCGCGGAGGGACCCGAGGCGGTCGAGGGCCACCGCGTCGCCGGGACGGGTCGCCAGGCGTTGTTCCAACAG
>CAIYZC010000869.1 GCA_903930565.1 uncultured Pedosphaera sp. | reverse complement strand
TCCCAGGTTGCCCCCCGTCCCGGTGCCGTTCGTCCCCGGACCGTAAGTGCCGAACCCGTTGGCCCCGGGCGCGCCCCCCGGACCGCCCGCGCCGCCGAACGCCCCACCACCGGCGAAGGTCACGTTTACCAGCGTGACGTTCCCCGCAAAATTATAAAGATTGCCGCCATACCCATTGCCCCCCGTCCCCCCCGGGCCCCCGGCGCCACCTCGTCCGTAGCCAATACAATCCTGGCAGGGCGGTAACAGCGGCCCGCCGCACGGGTACTCGCAAGTGTAGGTATATCTGAACCCGGCTCCACCCTGGCCCCCGGTGCCACCCTGGCCCCC
The DNA here is from genome assembly GCA_903930565.1 of uncultured Pedosphaera sp. Taxonomy (GTDB): domain Bacteria; phylum Verrucomicrobiota; class Verrucomicrobiia; order Limisphaerales; family Pedosphaeraceae; genus CAIXFN01. Next base: position 3,129 of record CAIYZC010000869.1, on the reverse strand, counting down.
GGTGGCGCGGTTGCCGAAGAAAGTGCAGTTCGTGATCAACAAAGTGCCGTCGTCCGTGCCCACCCCGCCGCCGACCCCGGGACCACCCGGCCAGCCGCCACTGCCCGCGATGGCTTGCCCCGTGCTGCCGCTGCCGGTGTAGCCGGTGGCGCCGGGCCCCCCGGCCGCGCTGTTGCTCACAAAAGTGCTGCCCGTGATGATCGTGGTGCCATTGTTATAATTGTAAATGCCGCCTCCGGCCCCCGTCGCTCCCCAACCGGACGTTTCCCAACCTGTGGCCTGCGCGGCATTATTGCTGAAAACGCAATTGATTACCGTGACCACCCCGCCGTTGTTCAGCACGCCGCCGCCCTGCTCACTTCTCCCGTCGGCCAGCGTGAGATTTTTCAAGGTCAAATGTCCGCCGGGATTGACCTGAAACAGGCCCACACTATTGCTGCCGCTGAGCGTGACGTTGTGTCCCGTCCCATCCAGCAGGATATCGGAGGTGATGACTTTGGTTCCCGAGAAGCCGATGGTGCCCGGGCCTTTGCTCGTGAAGAGGATCACCGTGGCGCGCTCCAGCGCCTTGTTCAACGCCAATTCATCCGTCGTGTCCACCAGGTTCGTGACCTGGGCGCGGACCGGCGGCGCCGCCAGCATCAGGAGCAGACCCAGCACCAGGCCGGCCCGGCGCGGGAAGGAGCGCCGCCGGGCGGCGGCGCCGGGCGTTGCCGGGGCGTCCGCGAGGGCCTTTTCGGGCGTTGCGCGCGCGACCTTTTTCACGGCAGATCCGTACGGAGCCAGATTTGTCCTGCGACCGGGCTGACCGGGTCGGAAGTTCGGGTTTCGATGATGAGTCCGCCCGCCGCCTTCAGGATGGCCGAAAAATTGTTCGACACATTGAGCAAGGGCACGTTCGTGGAGTGCCGGGCATCGGGCAGGATGCCGCCCGCCAGGTTCCCCGCGTTGAGATTGGTGAGCGCCGCCCCATTGCCGCTGAAAATCGCCGCGATGAGACCCGCGGAGAGGCCGCCGGCGGCATCCCGTTTGACGATTGCATTGGGCGTGTTCGCACTGGTCGCGGCGTTGGCCGACACCGCCCCGCCCGCAATCGTCGCGGCGGTTTGCCCCCCCACCAAAGCGACCGCGGTCGCCCCTTGGGCCCCGGTCACGTCGCCCGCGAGCGAACCGCTGAAATTGTTCGCCAGCGTCGCCGTGGCGGCATTCCCGAGCAAAGTTCCGGTGAGGGTGCCCCGGAAGGCATTGTTGACATTGGTGGCCCCGACCACCCCGGCGAAGGTGTTCGAGCCGTCAAAATTTTGGTTTGCGTTGAGCAGCGCCACGTTCGGGGAAAGCCGCCCGTCGGGGAGCGTGCCCGCGGTCAATTGCGCCGCATTGAGATTGGTCAGATTGGCGCCATTGCCGGTGAAATTCGTGCCGGCCAGCGTGCCCGCGGCGAAACCGCCGGCCGCATCCCGCTTGACGATCCCGTTCGGCGTGTTGGCACTGGCGGCGCCATTCGCGGCCGTGGCGCCCGCCGCCACATTGGCGGCCGTTTGCCCCCCCACCAGGGCCACCACCGTGGCGCCCTGGGTTCCGGTCACGTCCCCGGCCAGGACGCCGGTGAAACTCCCGGCGCTGCTCGCCGGGCCGATCACGCTGCCCGTCAGGGTGCCTCTCCAGAGGTTGTTGCCGTTCGTGGCCACGACCACGTTCGCGAAGGTGTTGGAGCCGCTGAAGACATTGGTGCCATTGCGCAAAGCGACGTTGGCGGACAGGCGGGCATCGGCCATTCCTCCGCTGGTCAGCTGCGCCGCGTTAAGGCTGGTCAGCCCGGCGCCGTTGCCGGCCAAGGCATTCCCGGGGTTCGTCAACGCCACCGCCCCCCCGTATGTCCCGCTCAATTGCGCCGAAGCCAGGGTGCCGCTCAACTGGGCCACCGGCAAAGGGCCGGTGAGTTGCGCCGCGCTGCCCGCGCTTTGCGCCAGCAGGGCATAGGGCGTGGCGGTCAGGACCTGGTCCGGCACGAGCTGCGCCGGCCCGTTCGTGCCGTCGTTAAACCAGATGCGCAGCCGGACCGCCGGGTTGGTGAACACCTCCGCGGGCAAGGCCGCCATCAAATTCGTGTCGCCCAAGGGAGCGACAAAAAGGCCATTGGCGACCGGGAGCGTAATCGCGCCGACCGGCGGACCGCCGGCGCTGCTGGTGCCGTCGTGACTCCAATAGCTCACATAGACCAGGGCGGCCGGCGGCGGCGCGATGGTGACCGCGGGAACCGTGCCGTACCCGCCGCCCGGCGTTTTGATCGTGATGCCGGTAATGGCCCCACCGCTGATGGCGGCGGTGGCCGTGGCTCCGGAGCCACCGCCGCCCGTAATCGTCACCGCGGGCGGACTCGTGTACCCCAAGCCGCCGTCGGTCAGGTTGATCGAAGTGATAAAACCGCTGGTAATCACCGCGGTGGCCGTGGCCGGCCGGGCCAGGTTGGCGCCGTTGTTGACCAGCGCGAATTTGAATTGGCCGTTGCCCGAGAAGACCTGGCCGCCCACGTTTACCCGCCCCTGATACGTCAACGTGTCCGGTCCCGCCGCGTGCACCGTCCCGGTGGCCAGCAGCGCGCCACCGACGGCGCGCAACCACCGCTTAAGGGAGGCGAAGGATGCTTGTATTTTATCGCTCATGTTTGGCTTGGTGAGTGCCCGCATCTTATCGGTGGATCAGCCGGAAAAAGTGGTTGGTATCGCCGGGACTGAGGGTCACTTGGAAATTCTGGCCCACCGGAGTGACGGGATTGGGGCAGTCGGTCCAGGCGGCCGCATCCACCGCGGGCTGTTCCTGCAACGTGTAGCCGGATGCCGCGAGGGGCCAGGAGAGGACCGGCGTGTTGCCCTCCAAGCGCAAGGTCAGAACCGGGCGTGCGGAATAGACCGTGCCACTGGCCGACTGGTACGTGGCGCCCGGGGTCAGGACCTCCACGAAAATTCGCGCCGTGCCCGTCAGGCTCAAGGCCACGCTGGTTTCAAAACCCACGTTGGCATTCGCATTCCCGAAGGCAAAAAGTTCCGCGCGGAGACGGACCGGGCTGCCTCCCACGGTGGCGTGAAGGGTGGTGGTGACGGCGTCGCCGGCGGCCAGGTTGGTGTTGAG
>CAIYZC010000868.1 GCA_903930565.1 uncultured Pedosphaera sp. | reverse complement strand
CCGCCGCCTTCGGCGAGTTCCTGGCGGAAATTGTGCAGGTGGCGTTCATCCAGGCGGCGCTCCAAAAAGGCGCGGGCATAGACGCCGGGCGAGGCGTGGCCTTGGAAATAAACGATGTCCCCCGCGAAATCGGCCGTGCGACCGCGGAAAAAATGGTTGAAAGCGACGTCGTAGAGGGTCGCGGAGGAGGCGAAAGTGGAAATGTGGCCGCCGAGGCCGTCGTGCTTGCGGTTCGCGTTGACCACCATGGCCATGGCGTTCCAGCGGATCAGGCTCTTGATCCGCACTTCCGTTTGCCAATCGCCGGGGTAGGCGGGCTGCTGCGCGGGGGGGATGGTGTTGACGTAGGGCGTGCTCACCACGTGGGGCAGTTGGATGCCCTCGGCGCGCAGGCGCATCAGCAGTTTGTCGAGAAAACGGGCGGTTTTCTGGGGGTCCTGGCTGCGCAGCACGAATTCCAAGGCGGGTTCGAGGGATTGGAACCAATCCGTCATGCCCGCGGCCGGGCTCGCGCCCGGGGCGCGGCCATCCGCGCTGGTTTCGGTCCCGGCCCCGTGCTGCACCTGAGTATTGGATGATTTCACTGTATGGACTGCGCTGGAATCGCGTACGCTCCGAAGGGTGCGTCGCCAACGATGGTAATGCAGCGGCTTGGTTTCGCCACTGTCCCCGCGGAATCGGGGCTTCGGCCCCGACCGCAATTCGTGGATACCCTATACCCTAGACAGATTTTGGCAATGAAATACCTCGACCAGTCCCAGGGGACGCCAGCGGCCGACCTCGCGGCGGACGAAGCCCTCCTCGACCTGGCCGAAGCCGGCGGGCTGGCCGGCCTCTTGCGCTTTTGGGAGCCGGTCGGCCGGTTCGTGGTGCTCGGCTACGCCAACCGCGCCGCCACGGAGGCCGATCTGGCCGCATGCGCGGCGGACGGCGTGGCGATTTACCGCCGGTGCAGCGGCGGCGGCACCGTGCTCCAGGGCCCGGGTTGCCTCAATTACACTTTGGTCCTCCCGCAGGGCGAAAGCGGCCCGCTCCATACCATCAGCGGCGCGAACCAGTTCATCATGGAGCGCCAGCGCGCGGCCTTGCAGCCACTGCTCCCTGCGCCCGTGGACATCGCCGGACACACCGACCTGGTGTTGGGCGACCGCAAGTTCTCCGGCAACGCCCAGCGCCGCAAACGCCGTTTCCTCCTCTTCCACGGCACCTTCCTCCTCCATTGCAACCTGGCCGACATCGCCCGGTATCTGCGCATGCCCTCCCAACAACCCGCCTACCGTGGAGACCGCCCCCACGGCGATTTCGTGACCAACCTGGGTTTGTCCGCGGATGCGGTGAAGGCTGCGTTGCGGGAAGCGTGGTCGGCGCACGAACTGCTGACCGAACTCCCGGAAGCCGCCATCACCGATTTGGTTTGCGAGCGGTATGGGACAGAGGCGTGGAATCGAAAATGGTGAGCGAAGGTGCAGTTACAATTGTAGGAGTCGACGTAAGGAGACTCTGACAACTTACCTTCCCCATCGCATCCCGAAGCCACCGAAGCCCGATAAAATCAGAGTCTCGTCACCTTCTCCCACACCCAACAAATTGTAGGAGGCGACGTGAGGAGACTGTCGCATCTCCCCTCCCTCACAGCGTCCGCCAGCCACCGACATTCGACAACGTCAGCGCCTGGTCACCTCGTCTCCCACACCGAAGCCGAATTCACCGCATCAAATCCGCCAGGCGGCCCAGTTGGGCGGGGGTGGGCGCGGGCACCGGTTTTACCCCGTGCCCCGCGAGGTGCGCGGCGACGGTTT
>CAIYZC010000867.1 GCA_903930565.1 uncultured Pedosphaera sp. | reverse complement strand
TTCAACACCGCTCACGGCCAGGCCTTTGTGTCTGGCGACTTTGATCCAGACAAACCAGGTGATGAGGACGGCCTGTGGGCAGATGGGCGGGAGCAGACCATCGACAAAGTCATCAGCGACTATGACAAATATAAATACTTGACTCCTGTTGATGCAAGCCGTGAAGGCATGCTCGCCGCTACCGCCTACAAGCAGTTGGAGGACGGCACTCTCGAGTCACATGTTCTGCTGCTCATCCCCATTACGCCCCGCGAAATCCTCACCGATGGCACTCTCGCACCTGCCGGTGATGGCGTTCAGGCATCATTGCCTTCACCGGTGTTCTGTGACACAGTGGAAGATGATGGCACCCCGAGTGGGAAAATGAGTTGTGCGCTGCAAAACCTGCGAGTTCAGGCGGATGGCAGCATCGTGGGAGATTTGAAGATCAGTGGCAGTTTGGTCTCAAAAGCATGCGACAACGTCAAAGGCGAGTTGGGCACCATTACCCAAGCACAGCTTTGGGTGAATGGTGCGGACTCGCCCCAGGCAATGATCGATGTGGATGCGTCTGATAAGGAAGATCAAGGTTCGCGCGAGAGACCCTATCCCTTCGCTGGCTCGTTCAACACCACCATCACAGACGTGCCGCTTACGAGCGGCAACAATACTTTCAAATTCACTGCCCAAGATCCGGTTTATCATATGCCGGGCTACAGCACTTGGGCGGTGACCATCAATTACACTGATCCGCTTGAGGACGACGAGGGTGCTGCGGCAGGCAGTCCGGACGGCAGTTTCGCGCTAATGATTCAGCTTCCGGCACCCACGCTCTCCTCCAACAGTGCGGATCAGGTGAGAGCAACGCTCAATCTCAATGGCACCGTGTTCATGAATGTGCCATTCACAGAAACTGCCGCTGCCAGCGGCGTCTTCACCGGCACTCTGAGTGATGATCGTCCGGCGCGACTTACGCTCGTGGATGTCTCTACGCTCTCTGCTATAGCGCAGGATCATTTGCAAGCCACGCTGCTGCTGGGAGCGCCGGGCAGCGCAGTGACTTATCAGGTGGGTTTACAGGAAACCAATGCTACCTCCGGGCGGTTTATCGGTGGTTATGCCGCTGCCGATGGCACCGTGGCCGTGGGAGGTAGCAGCGGGGGGATCAACGGCAGTGATCCTACCAACACGGGAGGGAGCAGTGGGGGCGGCGGCTTTGCCCCGGTGGCCACCGTGTCCGATGCACCTTATGAAACCATGGATGAGTTGGAGGCTTCCAACGGCGGAGAGTTCCACCGCTACGCCATGGTCGTAGGCATATCGGAGGCGTTGAAAAAAAACTTCTCAGTGAAGTTGGGCGAGGGAGCGTCTGAAGAGGAATACAAGTTGATGAAAGACACCACCAGCGGCCTGATGGTTATGCAAGATCCGGGGCAAGCCAGCACGCCCACTCCTTTCACGCCTGCTTTTAAGCCCAGTGGGACTGCTCCGCAGGATGCGGGCGCAGCAGAGCACGACAAGCGCATGGAGGAGGTCAAGGATATGAGTGCTGCAAAAGGCTTTGCATACGGTATGGGCTACGGTGGAGTGGACATGGTCACCGGCATTGGTCACGTGCTTGGGGGCGTATTAAGCTTCGCGGGCCGTGGGTACCAGTCCGTGGGTCTGCAATGCAAATTCGTGGCAGAATGGATAACCGGCCAAGACACCCAGCGCACTTGGCTGATGATCACGGAAATCGGCATGGACCAATGGGAGGATGTAAAAACGAGCTACCAGGTGGCAAATTTTCTCAATGACATCATCATCGCACCGCAAACGATGCTACCGAAGCTGGCCTATGCCATGCTAAAGGGCGACAAGGACCTGCTCACCACTGCGCTGTGCGGCTCAGAGAGCCACCGTCAAATGTTCATAATGGCGTCCCAGGCTGTGACTGAGACGATGAAGGACTGGAGCGGAACCGAAGGCCAAAAAGGTTATGTTGCCGGGCGTATTGTCTTCGAGGTACTCAGCATTCTTGTTCCGGCGGAAGGCGCCATCAAGGTGGTGTCGAAGCTTGAAGTAATATCTCATCTTAAGAACTTAAGCTGGCTCAAGCCCGTGACGCGTGCGGTGCTGGCAGCGAGGGAGGCGGCACTGGCTGTGACAAAGATGTGCTTTGTGGCGGACACCAAGGTTAAATCGCAGGAAGGCGAACGCATCAATATCCAGGACATCCAGGCAGATATGCAGGTATGGTCCCGTGAAGAAAAAACGGGCGTGGAATGCTTCAAACGTGTAGTACAGACCTTTATTACGCATCCGACGAAGCTTCACCGGCTTACATATGAAGTGCGCGGGCCGCCAGAACATGGGGGGGAGGGCATTCCTGCACGTACTGTTGTTACCGAAACCCTAGGCGTTACGGCACCACATCCATTCTGGGTATGCAATAACGAACCGCCCGGTTTTATTGCCGCTGCCGACCTTCGCGTCGGTGATGAACTCTTTATAGAGAATGGCCGTCAAGCTATTGTAACAGCGAATATAATAGAGAACGCACACGAAGGTCAGAGGTTCACGACGTACAATTTCGAAGTGGAGGACTACCACACATATTTCGTCGGTACGGCGGGTATATGGGTACATAATATCGGAAAATCACCCTGTGATGAAGTGTTTGAGCTTATACAGCTTTTGAAAGCCGAAAAAAACATGGGGCCATGGGAAGCTTTTAATGTAGCAGTTCATGAAATGGGAAAAGGAAGAAATTCCTCCATCTTTGGTTGGGCAGCGGATGAAACCATGCGCGATCTGATGAGACTAACGTTGTCGGAGCGTGCTGCCCAGTGGCCGAGCTATAGAGAAGTCAGAAGAGTGATGAGAAAAGCAATGGGAAAGGCAGAAACCGTGAATGTCTCTGAATTGGTGCTGGGACAAATTGAAGTTCCGCCATGGGTAGTGAAAGATCGTCTTGATCTTGCCAATGTTGAATTTTTGGCG
>CAIYZC010000866.1 GCA_903930565.1 uncultured Pedosphaera sp. | reverse complement strand
GTTCTCGCCCGGATCGTTGCAGGCAAGGATGGGCACGTAGTGTTCATCCCATTCACTGGGGAAATAGATGCCCCGTTCCTGGACCCAGCCCGCGAAATCGTCCGCCGTGATCTTGTTGGGCGTGTTTAGCACCGGATGCTCCGGCGCCAGGAAGGTCACCGGCGCGTTTTCATCCGTCACCCGGTCTGAGGAAATCCGCAGGCGCAAGGGGCCGCCGGTGAGTCCATCCACCCGGTTGTACTGCACCACCACCGTGCCGCCGTTCTCGGCGAATTGGAACAACGCCCCCATGTGGCCCGCCAAATCCCGGTGTGTGTCGAAGGCGCGGATGCCCACCACCACGGCGTCCAATCCGTGCAAGCCCTCGGCCGTCAGGCTGGCCGTGGTCAGGTTGGTGACAGTGTAGCCCATTTGCACCAGTGCGTCGGCCACGCTGTCCCCCGCGCCGGGTAGATAGCCAATGAACCGGCCGCGGGTGGCCAGTTGCAGGGCCACGGCTTTCAAATTCGCCGTGGGCTGGAGGAGCAGCGGGGGCAAGTGGGAGTAATGAATCTCGCGGCGGCCGGTCACGCAGTTCACGCCGTTGACGAGCGCGTGCGCGCCGATGGTGGACGTCGCGGGCTGCGCGGGCGCGGTGACGGTGAAACGGTAAGTAGCCGCCTCCCCCACGCGTCCCAACTGCAATGGCCGGTTCGCGGGCGTGGCCGTCCAGCCCGGCGGGAGATCGAGTTGCACCGTGCCGGCGGCCGGCGCGCGGTGCGCGGTGGCCACGACAGCGATTTCCTGCGCCGCGCCGGGGGCGAACAATTGCACTTCCGAGGCGAACGCGACCGCCACGGGCGGGATCACGTCCAGGCGCCGGCGGACGGGCACCTTGAGGTTGGTGGTTGGTTGCACCGGTTCATCCGCCAATTCCACTGTTTGTCCCGCCACGGCAAAGACCTGCGCCAACGGATACGCCGGGGGATTCTCCGGCGAACCGATCCAAGCCGTTTCCGCCACCGTGAACAAACCCGGCCGGGCCGGGGCCCGCAGCCAGTAAGGCTGGCTGATGGGGGTGGTGGCCGGGAGAAGCGGCGTGGCCGTGCGGCGGGCGGATGTGCCCGGCGTTAAATCGATGGCCGGACCGGTCGGGGCGGTTTCACCCGGATACCGCACCCCGAGCCAGCGGACCGGCACGGTCGAAGTGAGGCCGGCTTCCACTTGCAGGGCCAGCTTTTCACCGGGCACCACCTCCGCATGGGGTACGGTGGTGGCGAACGAAAGCCCCAGGCAACCCTGCAAAATGCGGTCCAATTGTTCGCGCTTTTCCTTCACCAAAGGTTCCGTGGGCAGCTTGGCCAGCGCGCTGCGCATCGCGAGCAACGCCGGCACCGAAGCCGCCGGGTGGTTGGTGGCGAACTGGGTGATCAAATCTTCCACGAGCGGCGCCAGGGCCGCGCCGCCGGGAATGCGCGCCCACGTCGTTTCCACGCCGTCCATGATGTCTTTGGCCGCCGGTTCCCCGGCCAGGAGGCGGAAGGATTCGGACCGCGCCCCGCCGCCGCCACCCCGACCGCCGCCGCCGCCGAATCCCCCGAAGCCCTGGCTCTTGTGCATCGCGCGGCTGCGTCCCGCCAAATCACCGAAGGAATCGCCGGGCGGCGCTTCGCGGTCGTTGATCTCAATACTAATGGAATCCGCGCCGCCACCGCCGCCGAAACGACCCCCGCCATTCAGAAAAATCCGCTTCGGCTGCCAGGGGCGCAGGTCCTTGAGCTGTTCGGGATAGGCTTGGGGATCCCCCGCCAGCTTGAACGCCTCCAATCCCAGCACCCCGGACGCGGTGTGATGCCCATGGGTTCCCCCCGGCGCGGTGGAAAAACGGGTCACCACCACATCCGGCTGGAAGGTCCGAATCACCCGGACGATGTCGCCCAGCACTTGGGCGCGGTCCCAAATGCCCAGCGTTTCCTTGAAATCCTTCGAGAAACCAAAATCGATCGCGCGGGTGAAGAACTGGCGGCCGCCATCCACCCGACGCGCGGCCAGCAGTTCGTGGGTGCGGATCAACCCCAGGTTCTCGCCAAATTCGGAGCCGATCACGTTCTGGCCGCCGTCCCCCCGCGTGAGCGAGAGGTAGGCCGTGCGGTAATTGCGTCCGCGGGCCAGGTAGGCGATCAGTTGGCTGTTCTCATCGTCCGGATGCGCGGCGATGTAGAGCACGCTGCCCAATTGCCGAAAGCCGCGCAGTTCCTGGGCGATTTCCGGGCCGGTCATTGGTTCGGTGGCGGCGAGCCGACCGGTGCTGAGTGCGAGCACCACGGCCCAGGCGGCCAAGCGGACTCGTCCAAGGGTTAAGCCGGCGTTTTTCATGGGCGTGGGCGGGGGGAAGGCGGGTTGAACGGTCAAGCCGCCCACCGAGGCGGTGGGCGGTAGGTGAATCCCCCGGGCGCAGCGGACGGCGGGTTCGCGCCGGTGCCACTGCGCCGGGGTGACCCGGCGGCCGGGTCGGGCCGCAAATCAATCCGCCTTGTACGAGACCGAGTATTCGGTGTTTTCCCAGGACCACTTGATCATCCCGGCGGTTTCCAAGGAGATCGTGAATTGGTCAACGGCCTTGGTCGTGGCGGCCTTTTTAACTTCCACGCGGGCCACATCGTTTTTCTCATCCACGGGGATGCCCCATTTGCCGGTCGTGCTGCTGATGGCCAGCTTGGAGGCGCCCGCTTCCGAGGGCACAAAGTAAAGGGTGTAGGTGCCGGCTTTGAGCTTGGCGTCACCGATGGTCAGGTCCTTGGGGGTCACCAAGGTGGTGGCCTGATCCGCGCCCATGCGCCAGGCTTTGTCCCAAGGCACCAGCTTGCCCCAGATCTTGCGGGCTTCGGTCGTGCCCGGCTTCGTCGTGAACGGGCGGCCGTAGGTGATCGTGAGCTTGGCGTCACCGATCATGGCGGTGACCGTTTCGTGGGGGCTGGCCGGTTTGCGTTGGGCCATGCCGGGGGTGGTGGTGAAGGCGAGCAGCGCCGCCGCACAGAGGAGGAACCGAAGGGTGTTCATCATAGGCTGGGATTGGGTTAGGATTGTTGGTTAAAATGCAAATTTGAACTGGGGGCATGGTAGTCCAACCCCGCCGGAACGCAATCCCGAAATTCCCGGCCGAATCGGCGCGCAATGCCGATTTTGGTTCCGCCACTGGAAGTGTTGCTTCCGCTCCCGGCGCCTTGGTCAGGCGCAATTCGCTTCCGCTCGACAGCGGAACTTCCTTCCGCACTCCACAACGCAGGCGCGCGGCCCTTGCCCGGGAACCGACCATGCGGATTGGCGTGGCTCACCTTGGCCCGCTTTCGCGGCCAACGCCCGGCGCCGGCCACGAGCACTGCGCGGCGGAGGATGGGGCTGCCGGCCCGCGGGAGAGGAGTGTGCCGGGCATCCGGGTTGGGTGGCGCATGGGGTGGTCGCGGGATTATTGGACGGTTGGACGGTCGGCGGTTTCCCGGGGTGGTGGGGAAGGGGCTGACGTGCCGCCGGCGCCCACCCCCATTCCCGGGGTGTCCCGGCAGAGGGCGCAATGCCGGCCCCGGCGTGATTGGAAGAACCTGCCCCCGGTGAAGATCACGGCGGTGATCGGCGCCCAAATCGCGGCGTGGCGGGAGGAGGCGGCCAGGTCATAGCCCTTGAGGAGCTGCGCCCCGCCGATGATCAGGGCGGCCAGGGCCAGAACGGTTAAGAAGCGTCGGATCCAGAATGAAGGGCGCATGGGCGGATTAGCGGGGGGAGATGGATTGATGCCGGGCCGAAGGCCGGTTGCCGAGCGTTACCAAACCCAGTCTCACGGACGCAAATTGCAGCCGGAGGGGTGCTTCGTCAAAGTAAAAGCACCGCCGGCTTGGCGGGGAGGGTGATGCAATTCAGAATTCCGGGACTGACCCCTTGGGAAGGGGGGCTGATTCCTTTTTGCCAAGCCGGGGCGGGTGGGTTACGGTGCGGGGAGTAGAACTTATGCGCATACTGGTGGTTGAGGACGACGCAAAAATCGCCTCCTTCGTGGTGAACGGGCTGAAGCAAAACGGCTTCGCGGCGGACCATTGCGCCGACGGGGAGGAGGCGGAGCTGCTGGCGGGCACGACGGCCTACGACGGCGCGGTGATCGATGTGATGCTCCCCAAGCTGGACGGGCTCTCGCTCGTGCAACGGCTGCGGCGGGCGGGATCGAAGGTGCCGGTGATTTTTCTCAGCGCCAAGGCCACGGTGGAGGATCGCGTGCGGGGATTGCAGGCCGGGGGGGATGATTACCTCACCAAGCCATTCGCGTTTTCGGAGCTGCTGGCGCGGGTGCAGGCCTTGATCCGGCGGGCTTCCCAAGTGGCGGAACCCACGAAATTAACCGTGGGGGACTTGTCGCTGGATCTGCTGACGCGGTCGGTGAACCGGGCGGGGGAAGTCATCGAGTTGCAGGCGCGGGAATTCGCGCTGCTGGAGCTGTTGATGCGCCATGCCGGGCGGGTGGTGACGAAAACCATGATTCTGGAACACATTTGGGACTACAGTTTCGATCCGCAAACCAACGTGGTGGACGTGCTTGTGCACCGCCTCCGCCACAAGATTGACGCGGACCGGCAAATGCTCCACACCCTCCGCGGCGTCGGCTATGTCCTCAAACCCACTTGAGCGCTTCGGCCGCTCGTTGAGTTTCCGGCTGAACCTGTGGTACGCCCTGTTGTTCAGCCTGAGTGCCGCCGCGTTGGCCGCCACCTTGTACTTCCTCGTGGCCGTGACTTTGGAGCGGAAGGACCGGGAGGTGATCGAAGCCAAGGCGAAGCAGCTTTCCACCGCCTACGCCGCCGGCGGATTGAATCTCCTCCGCGCCCAAGCGGGCAACGACACCGGAGGGCAGGCCTACTACGTCCGTTGGATTCGGCCCGGGCGCATGGATTTGATCCTGACCATCCCGGACGATTGGATCAAGTTTCCGGCGGTGGATCCCAAGAATCCGCAATGGCTGATTCCGCTGCCGTTCATCCGGGTGCCGAAGGACGCCGCGGAGGATTTCACGTTGACTTCGGTGCAATTGCTGGACGGCTCGTTGCTGCATGTCGGGCGGAGCACGCACAGTCGGGAAGCGGTGCTGCAGCCCTTTCGCCGGATGTTTTTCACCGTCATGATTCCGATTCTGCTCCTGGGTTTTGGGGCGGGCGCCTTTCTCTCCCACCGGGCGCTGCAACCGGTGCGCGAAGTGGTGCGGACGGCGCGGTCCATTATCGACACCGGCAAGCTGGATGCGCGGGTGCCGTTGCGGAAATCCCAGGAGGAATTGGATGAGCTGGCGCGGCTGTTCAACCGGATGTTGGACCAGAACCAGGCCTTGATCCGCGGGATGCGGGAATCGCTGGACAACGTGGCGCACGACCTGCGGACGCCGCTGACGCGGTTGCGCGGCACGGCCGAGGCGGCGCTGCGGGGCGGGGCGGAAGCGGGGAGCGCGCAGGAGGCGCTGGCAGATTGCGTGGAGGAATCGGACCGGGTGCTGACGATGCTGCAGGCGTTGATGGATGTGGCGGAAGCCGAGGCCGGGACCATGCGGCTCGCCCGGGAGGAAACCGATGTTTGCGCCCTGGTGGGGGAAGTGATCGAACTCTACCAGTATGTGGCGGAGGAAAAGAAGATCACCGTGGCGGCCGACTTTCCCGCGCCGTACTTTGCGAGTTGCGATCCGATCCGCTTGCGCCAAGTGTTCGCCAATCTGCTCGACAACGCTTTGAAATACACTCCGGCGGGAGGGAAAGTGGACCTTTCGGTGCGGCGCGAGGGCGCGGAGGTTTGCGTGCGGGTGCGGGACACGGGCATGGGAATACCGGCGGCGGAGCAAGGGCGCATCTGGGAGCGGTTGTACCGCGGGGACAAGAGCCGTTCCCAACGGGGCCTGGGATTGGGTTTGAGCCTGGTGCGGGCGATCGTGCAAGCGCATGGCGGCCGGGTGGGGGTGGTCAGCGAGCCGGACCAGGGGGCTGAATTCACGGTGGCGCTGCCGGTGGGGTGAGGTGATGAAGGCATTGAGCCACACGCAGATGGGTTGGGTTTGCGCGGCGCTGTTCCTGGTGGCGTTGTGGCCGGCCGCCGTGATGTTCGCGTGTTTATTGGAGTGCGTTGTTTGGCTGAGCAGGCAGCCAAATGATTGGGGACTGTGGATCCGAGCGCTGATCCCCGTCGCTTATTTGGCTAGTTTGGCCGGGGCGAACAAGCGGACTTTAAAGCGCGAAAGGTGGTTTAAGTTTTGGTTGGGAACCAGTTTGGCCGCCGGTGCGGGGGTTTGGTGGGTGGCAGCAGATCTATTTTTCGAGGCTTGGTGGGAGGTTGGGCTTTGGATGCTGTTGATCGGCATCGGCGTTTTACCGTTCGCCCAGGTTTGGGCGCATCGGAAGTGGGCGCTGGCCAAGGAGCGGGAGTTCGGGGGAGGCACG
>CAIYZC010000865.1 GCA_903930565.1 uncultured Pedosphaera sp. | reverse complement strand
TGACATGCGCCTCGTCCACTTTCCAACAATCGTAATCGGTGATCATGGCCATGGTGGCGTAGGCGATTTCGGCCTCGCGGGCGCATTTGGCCTCGCCGAGGTTGGTCATGCCCACGACATCGTAGCCGAGGCGGTGGTTGGGGAGGGATTCGGCGCGGGTGCTGAAGGCGGGCCCCTCCATGTTCACGTAGGCCCCGCCATCATGGGCGCGGGCTTGGATCTCGCGGGCGGCGTGGAGCAGGAGTTGGCGGAGTTCCTCGCAAATGGGATCGGCAAAGGCGATGTGGGCGACGAGACCGCGGCCGAAGAAGGTGTGCTCGAAGGAGCGCTTGGTGCGGTCCACGAACTGGTCGATCAGAACGACGTCACAGGGCTGGTACTTGGCCTGCAGGGAGCCGACGGCGCTGACGCTGATGATCCACTCCACGCCGAGCTGCTTGAAGCCGTGGATATTGGCACGGTGATTCAACTCGGTGGGCAGGATTTTATGGCCGCGGGCGTGGCGGGGCAGGAACACGACCTCGCGGCCGCTCAATTCGCCCGTGAGGTAGCTGTCCGAGGGGGCGCCGAAGGGGGTTTCGACCGCGACCCACTTTTGCTGCGTGAAGCCCTCCAAGTGGTAAAGGCCGCTGCCGCCGATGATTCCGATTCGATTCGCTGGCATAGTATTGATCCCAAGCTGAGCTGCGGAGGCGACGCTAGCACAGGCGCGGGGGATTGGGAAGGGGCGGTTTAACCGGGAGACTGGCCGACGCGAAGGGAGAGCCAAGACGGGGGAAAAGACCTTTTTTTGACAGGATTAACATGATTTACATGATTTTCGGAGGGGAATGGAGGATGGAGGCGGGGAAAATGGGCAGGGCGGGAGACACTTGGTCTCCTCCCAAATCGTGTCCGGGATGGACTTTTCACTGCGAGTGCCGGTTTGCAGCCTTGGCTTGGGGAGCCGGCCAGGGTTTGAATCGGGGGCATGAGCGAGACGAACTTGACCGAGCAAATCATCGGCTGCGCGATGAAGGTCCATCGGGCGCTGGGCCCGGGTTTTTTGGAATCGGTTTACCATAAAGCGTTGGCGCACGAGCTCGCGAAGACCGGACAGCGGGTGGAGCGGGAGCGGCGGGTGGTGGTGCATTATGACGGGGTGGTGGTTGGAGAATTTGTGGTGGACATGCTCGTGGGCGGGGAGGTTTTGGTCGAACTCAAGGCGAATCAGGCGCTGTCGTCGGCCAACGAAGCGCAGGTGGTGAATTATTTGGTGGCCACTGGAATCGAGGTCGGGTTGCTGCTGAATTTTGGCGGGGCCAGCTTGGAAATTAAACGCAAAACACGCACGTACAAGCCAAAGGACAGCGATTGGCGGAGCCGGGGATTTCGTTGAAGGCTGGGATTGGAGAAAGAGGGGCGGGTTCGCACCTTGACTCGGGTCTTTTCCCCAATCATGTAAATCATGAAATCATGTCCAAAAATGGCTTTTTCGGATTCCCCGAATCACCAGTGAATGGGGGCTTGCCGGCGGGGGGCGGGGCCGGCATAGTCGGACAGTTTTTGGGCGGACCCACCCCGGACAATTGGCTTTGACTCGCCGTTCCCGTTGGTTATGTTCTCCCCCCAATTTTTAATATGGCTAAGCTCACGGTGAAGAATTTGCAGGTGCATGGGAAACGCGTTTTGGTGCGCGTGGATTACAACGTACCCATGGAAGAAAAAGACGGCCAGATGGTCATCAACGATGCGACGCGCATCCGCGAAACCCTGCCGACGCTGGAGCTGCTGGTCCGGGAGGGCGCGAAAGTCATCCTGATGGCGCACTTGGGCCGCCCCAAGGGTCAACGGGAGCCGTCGATGTCCCTCCGCCCCGTGGCCGCCAAGCTGGCCGACCTGTTGGGCGCCAATGTGGCCTTCGTGGATGATTGCATCGGCGAGAAGGTGGAAAAGACCGTGGGCCTGCTGCAACCCGGCGACGTGCTGCTGTTGGAAAACGTGCGCTATTACAATGAGGAGGAGGCGAACGACCCCGCGTTTGCGGAAAAGTTGGCCCGCCTCGGCGACCTCTACGTGAACGACGCCTTCGGCGCCGCGCACCGCGCCCATGCCTCCACTGAAGGCGTGGCGCGCTGCATCGCGCAACGCGGTGGGAAATGCGCCGCGGGCCTGCTCATGGAGCGGGAACTGAAGTTCCTGGGCGAGGAATTGGAAAACCCCGCCCGTCCCTTCGTCGTGATTTTGGGGGGCGCCAAAGTTTCCGACAAGATCAAGGTCATCGACCGGCTCTTGGAAAAGGCCGACACGCTGCTGATCGGCGGCGCGATGGCGTACACCTTTAAGTTGGCGCTCGGCTTCAAAGTCGGCAAATCCCTCGTGGAAGCCGACAAAACCGACGTCGCCCTCGCCGCCCTGGCCAAAGCCAAGGCCCGGGGCGTGCAATTGCTGCTGCCGGTGGACAACACCGTGGCCACCCCTTTCAAGACGGACAAGCTGAACAAAAAGGGCAAGCCGGTGATCGAACTGCGCGACGCCCGCCCGAACGCGGAACCGAACATCCCCGACACCGAAGAGGGCGTGGACATCGGTCCGGCGAGCATCCAGGCCTTCGGGGACACCGTGCGCCAGGCCAAAACGATTTTGTGGAACGGGCCCATGGGGATTTTTGAAGATCCCCGCTTCGCCGAAGGCACCTTCGCCGTGGCGCGGGCCGTGGCGGAAGCCACCCAAAAGCACGGGGCCAAGAGCATCATCGGCGGCGGCGACAGCGTCAAAGCCATCAACAACGCGGGGCTGGGTGATCAAGTGACCTTCATGAGCACCGGCGGCGGCGCCAGCTTGGAATTTCTCGAAGGCAACGTGCTGCCCGGAGTCGCGGCCTTGAGCGACGCGGTCTGACCGTCCCGGAAACCCCACGCGCAACTTCCCCCCAATTTTATGCAAAAAGAACGCAAGTTGATCATCGCCGGCAACTGGAAGATGAACAAAACGGTCGCCGAGGCGGTGGATCTCGTCAACGACCTGAAACTCTCCCTGGCGCCGATCAAGGAAGTGGACATCGTGGTCTGCCCCCCCTACACCGCGTTGAGCGAGGTGTCCAAGGCGATGATCCAATCCAACCTGCGCCTGGGCGCGCAGAACATGAGCGAGCAAAACTCCGGCGCTTTCACCGGGGAAATCGCCGCGGGCATGCTCAAGGAATTCTCGGTCCGTTATGTGATTCTCGGCCATTCCGAACGCCGCCAGTATCAAAAGGAATCGGACGAGCTGATCGCGAAGAAGGCGCTGGCCGCGCACCTCGCGTCGCTCAAGCCGATCATTTGCGTGGGGGAACTGCTGGCGGAACGCGAAGCGGGGCTGATGGAGCAGGTGTTGGAAACCCAGGTGCGGGGCAGCTTGGCCGGGTTGAGCAAGGAGCAGATGGAGGAAACCATTCTCGCGTATGAACCGGTCTGGGCCATCGGCACCGGGCGCACGGCGACCGCCGCGCAGGCGCAGGAAGCCCACGCGTTCATCCGCGGCTTGCTGGTGAAAATGTTTGATGAAAACGTCGCCCGCCGCGTGCGCATTCAATATGGCGGCAGCGTGAAGGGGGCGAACGCCCGGGAATTGATGAGCCAACCGGACGTGGACGGCGCGCTGGTCGGCGGCGCTTCGCTGGAAGCGCGGAGTTTTGCTGACATCATCAAAAATTCCATTTAAGCTCGCGGAAGATTGCAACGACTATGATTACGTTTTTGACGGTTATTTTGACACTGGTGATGGTGCTCGACTGCCTGCTGCTGATGCTGCTGGTGCTGATCCAACTGCCCCGGAAAGAAGCCGGCGCGGGTCTCGCCTTCGGCGGCGGCGCCGCGGACGCCCTCTTGGGCGTGGGCTCGGGCAACGTCCTGACGACCGTGACCAAATGGGCGGCGGGCTTGTTCTTCGGCTTGGCCATCGTGCTGTCCATGTTGAACAGCCACGTGCGCAATTCCAAGACGGACGAATTTCAGAAACTGCTGCAAGCCACGCCGGCCGCCGCGCCGATGACCCCGGCCGCCACGCCGACGGCCCCCGCGGGCAGCAATGCGGCGCCGCTGATGCTCACGACGCCCGGGACCAACGCCCCGGCCGCCGCAACGCCGACCACGCCGGTCGCGCCCGCCAAGCCGGCGGCCCCGGCCTCCAACGCCCCGGCGGCGGGCGGCGCGAAGTAGTCCTGGCGCCATGACATTCCGGACGCGAACCTCCTTCGCCCTGCGAAGGAGGTTCCGTCGTTTTTGGGGCCGGCGCCTCCCGGGAATTTTGGCGGCCGCCCTGCTGGTGCTGGGCGGGGGGGGTTGCGGGCGTCCCGCAGGCAAGGCCGACTTGGTCATCGTCAATGGCATGGAGCCGGAATCGCTCGACCCCGCCATCGTGACCGGGGTGGCGGACATGCGGGTGGTGAACGCCCTGTTCGAGGGGCTGACCCGTTTGGACCCCGCGACCGCCCTGCCCGTGCCGGGTCTGGCGGAGCGCTGGGAGATTTCGCCGGACGGCCGGATTTACACCTTTCATTTGCGGACCAACCTCGTCTGGTCCACCGGCGAACCGTTGCGGGCCGCCGATGTCGTCTGGTCCTGGCAACGCGCGCTGGCGCCCGCCACGGCGAGCTCCTACGCCAGCCAGTTATTTTATTTGACCAACGCCGAGGATTACAACGCGGGGCGGATCAAGGACCCGGCCCAGGTCGGGGTGCAGGCGGTAGATCCCTTCACCGTGCGGGTGGAATTGGCGAGCCCCACGGCTTTTTTCCTGGATTTGTGCGCCTTCGCGACCCTGGCGGTGGTGCCCCGCGCGGCCATTGAACGCTGGGGCGACCGCTGGCTGATGGCCCCGCCCGTGCCGGTGAGCGGCGCGTACGAACTGGCCGGTTGGCGACTGGGCGACCGAATCCGCGTGCGGAAGAATCCGCGCTATTGGGACGCCGCCAACACGCGGTCGGAGGTGGTGGACTTTCTGCCCGTGAGTTCCCCCGGCACCGCGCTGAATCTGTACGAGACCGGCGCGGCGGACGTGGTCTGGGACAAGGATTTGGTGCCGATCGAATTGATGGAAGTGCTCCGGCAACGGCATGATTTCCACACCTTTCCGTATTTGGGGCTCTACTTCTTCCGCTTCAACGTCACGCGCAAACCCTTTGACGACGTGCGCGTCCGCCAAGCCTTCGCGCTGGCGGTGGACAAAG
This sequence comes from uncultured Pedosphaera sp., assembly GCA_903930565.1. Classification (GTDB taxonomy): domain Bacteria; phylum Verrucomicrobiota; class Verrucomicrobiia; order Limisphaerales; family Pedosphaeraceae; genus CAIXFN01. The sequence continues at coordinate 1,056 of CAIYZC010000865.1, read as the reverse complement.
AGCGCATCACGCGCAAAATCACCCGCGGCGGGGAGTTGCCGGCGGACAACTTCACCCCGCCGGGCACGGCGCGCTACCATGCCCCGCCGGGGCTCGGCCGCGATCCGGACCGCGCGCGCCGGTTGCTGGCCGAGGCCGGGTACCCGGGTGGCAAGGGTTTTCCGGTGTTCCAATACGTCTTCAACGCCGGCGCGGGCGGCGCGGCGAGCCTGCACTCCAAGATCGCGATCGAATTGCGCCAGATGTGGCACGACGAACTCGGCATCGAGATGGAACTCAAGCAAATGGAATGGGGCGTGTATCTCGCCGCCCAGGCCAAACTGGACTACGATTTGTGCCGCTCCAGTTGGATCGGCGATTACAACGACGCCGACACCTTTTTGAACATGTGGCTGGCCAACAGCGGCAACAACCGCACGGGTTGGAAGAACCCGCGCTTCGACGAATTGCTGCGCGAGGGGGACCGCCAAACCGACCCGGCGCGCCGGGAACAAATGCTGCGGGCCGCCGAAACCATTCTGGCGCACGACGAAGTCCCCGCGGTGCCGCTGTATTTTTATTCCGGATTCGAGTATCACGATGAAACCCGGGTGAAAGGCATTTACGCCAACATCCTGGACATGCACCCCATCAACTGCATTTACAAAACGCCCCCGCCCTGACCCCGCCGCCGGCCATGTACTTTCTCCGCCGCTTGCTCTTCGCCGTGCCGCTGCTGCTGTTCATCAGCCTGCTGGCCTTCGGCCTGTTGCGGCTGGCGCCCGGCGGCCCGTTCGACCGCGAGCGGGCCCCGGCTTCGCCGGAGATCGAGCGCAACCTCGCGGAGAAATACCATTTGCAGGAGCCGTTTCTGAAGCAGTACCTCCGCTACTTGGGCGTGGGTTGGGAGCGGGACGAAAAGGGGCGGCGCAAATGGTTCACCGGGGGCCTGATCCGCGGCGATCTCGGGCCGTCGTACCGGTACCGCAATCATTCCGTCAACGATCTGATCGCCGCCGGGCTGCCGGTCTCGATGTCCCTGGGTTTGCTCGCGTTCACTTTCGCCTTGGGCGTGGG
>CAIYZC010000864.1 GCA_903930565.1 uncultured Pedosphaera sp. | reverse complement strand
CGCCTTCGCGGCTTCGCGCGAGATTCCCATCTGCCGCCTTCCGGCCACCCCGCCACCCACCGCCTTTGAACCTCCTGGAGCCCCACCTCCACCCTTAAAAATCCTGTTAATCATGTAAATCATGTCCAAAACCGCCTTCTCCAGGTCCCCACCAGAGCCTGTCCCTTTTGCCCCCCTTCGCACCTTCGCGGCTTCGCGCGAGATTCCGGTCTCCCGCCTTCCGTCCACCCCGCCACCCACCGCCTCCGCCTCTGCCGGTGGGCTTGCAAATCCACCGCCCGCGGTTAAAATGCCCTAAATCCAGCATGGATGCGCAAACTCAAACCTTGGCGGCCCGGCCGCCCTTCCCACCGCCGGCCTTCCGGGCCGCCTCACCGCTCGGTCTCCCGCGCTGCTCCAGCTAATGCCCACCCAGCTTCAAAGCCTCCGGATCCAAAACTTTCGTTGCTTGCACGATGTCACCGTGCCGACACGGGGCATCAACGTCCTGTTTGGTCCCAATGGCATTGGCAAAACCAGCTTTTTGGACGCGCTCTGGTTTGTGCGCGATTGCGCCCTCCGGGGAACCGACCAGGCCGCCTCCGACCGCCACCATGGCATCGGTGTTTTGTGGGACGGCGCCGCCCCCGAAGACCGCATCATCATCACGCTCGAAACCACCACCGGCGAATACACCGTCTCCTTCGGTTATTCCTCCGGCCGGATCGAACCCTTTGTCGGGGAAAGATTCCGCTCCAAAATCCGGCCCGAGACACTGGTGGAACGTGCCATTGGCAGCGACACCGCCGGCTATTTCCATGAGCAATTGCGCCACGTCGTCCAGCTCAAGATGCGGGAGCCGGAGAAACTGGCGTTCAGCAATTATCTGCTGCTCTGCGAACCCTCCCGCGAAACCCTGGAGCTGGACGAAGTCCTCCGTTCGGTCCGCTTTTATTCCTCGCGCGCGGTCGACTTGTCCCGGCTCCGCAAATTGGGCTCGGAAAGCAACCAGCAAACCTTCCTGTTCGACCGGTGGCAGAATCTTTGGTCCGCTTTGCGCAATCTCCACGACCGGCGGGTCCTGGATGACCGCTATGACACCATCCTTGGTTTCCTGCGTCAGGCGTTCCCCGGCTCCTTCAAGGATTTGCTGTTTGAGCAAATCGGCGCCGACCGCGTCACCGCCAGTTTCTTGGAGTCCAACCGCCGCCGGCCCATCCCCGCCTCCGGCGTTTCCGATGGCCACTTGCAATTCCTCGGCCTGCTCCTCGCCCTGTTTGGTGATTCCCCGGGGCGCTACAACCTGGCCCTGTTTGACGAACCCGAAATCTCCCTCCACCCCCACGCCGTTCACGTCTTCGCCGAGGCGGTCAAGTTGGCGGCCACAAAATTCGGCCGCCAAGTCTTCCTTGCCACGCACTCCCCTGTCTTGATCAGCCAGTTTGCGGAGGCGGATGTGCTGGTGTTCGCGGCCGGGGTGGAACGCGAAACCCGCGTGGCTGCCCTGTCCGATTTGCCCCAGCATCGGGATTTGCTCGACCAATACCCCTTGGGCTCGCTTTACATGGCCGAAGAAATTGGCCGCCAAAGCTTGGTTCCATGAGCCCGGCTTCCCTCGCCCCGCCAACCTCCGCCTCCGCCCGCCGTGCCCATTGTTCGTTCGGTCTGATTGTTACCGGCAAGGGCGAGCGGGATTTTCTTCCCCAACTGTTTGGCGTTCTCATGCTCGCCGCCGGCTGCTCCTTCAAGGTGCTCGCCTTCACCGGCCAACGCGGGGCCATCACCTCCCCCAGGAAACAACTGCGCATGGTCGGCACGGGAAAAACCATCCCCGACCGCGACGCCGCGGAGATCGGTCTGCCCGCCCGCCGCCATCTCCTGGCCGCCCCGCACCATTTCGTCCTGCTCATCGACGACTTGGAAAGCAACCGCCGCCTGCAAATCGGGGAAATTTTCGCCCGCTACCGTGCCGCCTTGACCACACTCTGCCCCCAAGTTGGCGATCGCGCAGGTGTTCACTTTTTCGCCAACATGCTCGAAGCCTATTACTTTGCGCACAGTGCGGCCGTCCATCAGGCCCTCGGCCGGTTGGTCCTGCCTGGCGATTGGCTGGGCGACGTCGAGGAAATCGAGCATCCCAAAAACCGGCTCAAAGAATTGCATCCCGGTTTTGATGAGCGTGCCGCCGGCGCCAAAATTGTGCCCCTTCTGGACCTACGGCATATTCTGGCCAATCCCGCCACCTGCGCCTTCCTGCGGTCCTTGATGGCTTGGTGCGTCAAACAATTGCGCGCCCATGGCCAAATCTACGATGAGGCATTGCCCGGTTGGTTCCAGTTGCCCACTGGCAAACGAGCCGAACTGACCGATGGCCAATAAACTTCCCTGCCTGGAATCACCCCGCCACCCACCGCCCCCGACCCGCGCGCCAGCATCTTGGAGTGCGGTGAAAGCCACGCGTGGCACCGCTTTTGAACTCACCCCACGGCGCGAAGCCCCCGAATTCGCCCACCCCTGGGAGCGCCGGCATCCTGCCGGCTTCCGAAGCGGGCACCGCTGAGGACCGTGGCGACTTCCCGCCCCCCAAAAAACCACCCACTGCCCACCGCCCCCAACCTGCGCGCCAGCATCTTGGAGTGCGGTGAAAGCAACGCGTGGCACCGCTTTTGAACTCACCCCACGGCGCGAAGGTCCCAAATTCGCCCACCCGTTTGCTGCCCACCAAGCGCTCGCTCCCAACAAAAAGCGGCCAAAACCACCCCCCTGAACCCGGAGGGTTCAAAGCCATTAGCCGGCGGTTGAGCGCAGCGACACCGCCGGAACCCCAGTCCGAAACCACCCGATCCCGGAGGGATCGCAGCCCCGG
>CAIYZC010000863.1 GCA_903930565.1 uncultured Pedosphaera sp. | reverse complement strand
CTCGCGCCAGCTGCGGCTGCGGAAGACAAACAACTTGCCCTGCAGCGGATCGCTCCCCAGTGCCCGCCGACACACCCCGGCCAAGCCGTCGATGCCCTGCCGGAAGTCCACGGGTTCCACCGCCAGCAAAATCCGCATCTGCGGGGTGATCTGGATCATCGGGCGCGCCTCCAGAAGTCTGCGGCCAACGCTCGCAGCGGGGCTGGATCATGGGCCAGGCGCACGGACAACTGCGCCCCGGCGGCATCCCTCAACTCCACCACCACGGTGTTGGCGGCGGCCGACGGTGCGGGGGCGGCCGGTGCGGGGGCGGCCGGTGGGAACAGTTCCACAAAATCCGCCGGCACGACGGGTTCGACGCGGTCGCGCAGTAGGTAAAAGCCCAGCCCCAAAGTGCGCGCGACGCGACTCACCCCGAAGGTGCGGGCGAGGGCGGCGGCTTGCACCCAAAACGCCTCAGGCAAGGGCTCGGGTCGGGTTTCCGTCTGACGCCAAGCCGCCATTTCGCAGCCGAGTTCCCGCAACTCCTGTGGGTCAAGGCTGTTTCCGGATCGTTGGCGAATCTATTTGTATCCCCCCAGTTTACGCCGCCCCGGCAGCTGGCTCACGCACGCTTTTGCCGATGCAACACGCACGATATGCATTCGCTTCGGGGTCCATTTTCCATTCCAGCTGGCGGACGGTCCAAGGGCTGCCGAGGCCCAACAAGCGGGCGTAATGTTGCTGCAAATCATTGCCCATATTCGGGGGCGAAGCCTGCCTGCCACGGCCGCGCGGCGAAGACAACCAAGCGCGCCCGGCCAGCCTAGCGCAGCGGACCGGTGCGTAAGGCACCCTGGTCTTGGCGCCTCCCAGCCAGCCAGCAACCAGACTGCTGGCACTGATTCGTCCTTAAAGCTGTCTTAGCGAAGGCACGCCTCGCCAACAAAAGCTTCAAATCTCCGCGACGAGCGGGAGGGTTTTTCACGCTCCTTGCCTATGCGGCACCATGCACTGGTTGAAACGACCGGTCAAAACTGCACCTACCGGTCAAAATGCAGTGCTAGGCGTTCGACACAACACGCGAAATGACGGATTTTGCAGGTAAGCCTGTTTAGATTGCATGGTGCGATCGCAACACGCTACCTCGGAAGCGATATTGTTATGAACTTGAAGCCTTGTCTGCGCTGTATGCCATTGAAATCTGACCGTGCTCTCACGAGCCAGACTCAAGCAATCGGGACGAACCAAGAATTCAACTCGGCGACGTCAATCACATCCCAAATCGCATGTGTCTCAGAGCAGGATAGACTTGTCTATAGATGCGGAGCCTCGTGCAAGTTTGCCTCACCACCTCCGCCCGCCGTCGCGTCGATCACTGTCGATCCCTCGCAATCAGAACGACTGCGGAAGAGCTTAATTCAAGTTATGGACCACAATTTGGGCAGCAACCTAGAGTCATTGTTACAGCTAGCTCCTCTTGGAGCTAAGTGCATTCGGGATCAATTGCCCTCGTTAGCGATGCAATATGAAAGAATGATCGCACTTGAAGGGCCACTTGCCGTTCACGCGACAGGACTCCCGACTGATTCAACAATTGAGAGCACGCCACTAGGCGACTTTTTATCTCTTTCTTTAGCGAGTCTTGTTGGAGAACCATTTCAATATCTACAACAAAACAGTGGCCGCCTTGTCGCCCGTCTCACACCAAGCCCAGGCCTTGAAGGAAAACCCAATACTGGAGAGGGCAGCGGCGAGTTTGAATTTCATACCGATGACAGGATACTCGCGCCATCTTATAGCACGGAACTAATACAACTCTTAGGCATTCGGAATGATTCTATGGCAAGCACCAGATTTTTGACGCTTCCATCCATTCTGTCAAGATTGAGCAGGAAAAGTTGGCAAACCCTCTCTGAGAAGAGATATTTGTTTAAACCACCCATTAGTTTCGGCGCTAAGATGCCTGCATTCTCAGATCCATTGCCTGTGCTTTGGCAAATTCAAGCAGGCCATTGGCAGATCGGATTTCCCATTTTCAATTGTTATCCATCGCGGACAGATGACGAAGCGGCGCGCGACGCACTAACGGAATTGATAACTTTATTACGTAAAGACAGATCTGCCTTTCGTTTTGTTATTGGGCCTGGATGTTTGTTAACATTTCTGAACAATCACGGTCTCCACGCACGCGCTCCGTTTAGTGGTTACCGGCTCTTGCTACGCACCTATATCCGCAAAGACCTTAGCCCCCTTCGTTTGAAGTCTCAGTCAAGCGGCAATGTGTTTGACGCGGACTTACTTCTTAGCTAAGCGCCTATTGTTCGCAATAAGGGGTCTGCCGCAAGGCAGACCCCTTTTCGCATTTGATGGCATCCACTGACCTGGAGCCTTGTTACTTAATCTCACCCTGATCAAACTTGTCCGCAACTATCCACCCCATCGCTTCCGTAATCCCCGCTGCCGTGGCTGCATTGACGGCATTTCCCAAGAAGGGAACCCATCCAATGGCTACGGATACAATTCCTTTGCCTAACCACATCCCAGCCATACTAGTCACCAGTCCCTTTCCTACTGAGTCCGAAATGTGAACCCCAAAGACACGGCCGATGGCTACTACCATTGCAATTTGTGTTGGCACTATTAGGGCGGCGTCAGCACAGGGAAGTTGGGCAAGCCCAGCGGCGACACCGGCGGCCGCCGTTGAGGCGCCGTGAATGATTAAATGGCATTTTTCTCTTTGGTCAGTAGTCATAGGTCTTTGTCTTGTTGTTCGTTTATTTGTTTTAGCATTCTTGGAACTAACTTTGTTATTATCGGCTGCGCATCTGAATTTGTCAAAGTTTTTTTGAATGGAATTTATCCAGCGGTTGCACATGACATCCAGGCGCTAATGACTGCCGCTTTCTATCCCCAAGTCCTGCCGATTGGCCGCCAGGCATTCCCCCCGGGCGAGAGTTGCCCCGACGACAAGCTCTTAACCAACTCCGCCGTTTGGCCAGCCGGCCCTGGCGTTGCCGTCTAAGCCGGGGCACCTGCGCCGCAAAGCGAAAGGCCACACCCTTTGCCGCCAGGTCCCATGTTTCCAGCCTGCTCTCCCGCGCCCCCTTGTTCGTTTCCACCGTGCGCGCCCGCGTCGCCGTTGCCGGCAGAGGGGGAAAAACCCGTTCGGGGAACGGGAACCAGGCGGTCGTTGGTGGCCCGTAACATGGGCTGGTTGTCCTTGACGGTCAGCAGATAGTGCCCGCCGTAGTCCAGCACCAACTGGCGGGCCGTTTCGGTCTGGGTGGCAGGGCGTCCATTTGCGCCCACCGGCCCGTCAAGTCCGTTCCCCAAAGAGTTCGCGCGCCACCGGGATTTAGTTGGTCTTGGCCGCCACCAAGGCGCTGCCCGGATAGAACTGACCGGGCACGGTGACGGCGGCCAGGATCCCCACGCCCGAACCCTGCTTTGGTTCCTTGCCATCGAGGACGATGAGTTCCTCCGGGGGCGGGGCGCCCCGCACCTGCGTTTGGATGGCCGGCAGGGTCCGGTTGAGTTGTGCGGCGTCCAGCCCGGCGAGCAGGCGCGAGAAGGTCGACTGGCTGAGGGCGGGGAAGCGCTGTTGGGCGTTGTACCGAAAGCCCAACGCCCGCCGTTGGGCCTGCGTGAGGCCGTGGGCGAACTTGGCCAGGTCTTTCTGGCCCCGGGGTGCTTCGCAGCGCATGGCCAGCAGGATCAGGGTGACCAGCGACCAGACCGGATAGGATTCGCTGCGCGCCCGGTAGTCGGGCAGGGCTTGAAAGTGTTCGGTGAGCGCTTCGATTTCCGCCGCCTTGAGCGGACAACGGAAGCCGGCCTTCTTTTCCACCGCCCGGAGGGCGGGCGGGAGGTGCTCGGCTTGGAGGGTGCGGCAGGCATTTTTGGTGAGGGCGCGCACGAAGAGGCGCTTGGGGTGGTCATGGAAGGTGTAAT
>CAIYZC010000862.1 GCA_903930565.1 uncultured Pedosphaera sp. | reverse complement strand
TGGGCTTGTCCCCCCTGGCTTATCAATGGCAGCTCAACGGCACCAACCTCACCGATGACGGGCGCATCAGCGGCTCCCAAACCGCCGCGCTCTCCATTCCCAACCTCGTGGGGGCGGATGCCGGCAATTACACGGTCATTGTCTCCAACCAGTACGCCGTCGCCATCAGCCAGGTCGCCAACTTGGCCGTGCTCGTGCCGCCTTCGATTGCCGCCGTCACCGGCCCGCTCTCGGTCATCCTCGGCAGCAACGCCACCTTCTCCGTCACCGCCGCCGGTGATTCCCCCTTCGCTTATCAATGGCAGTTCAATGGCACGAACCTCCACGACGGCGCCCGGATTTCCGGCTCCCAAACCGCCACCCTCGGCCTCGCCGCCGCCCGGTTGGCGGATGCCGGTGGCTACAGCGTGATCGTCACCAATCCGGTCGGCTCCATCACCAGCTCCGCCGCCACCCTCTCCGTGCTGACGGCCCCGAAATTCACCAGCACCAATTCCCTCGTCGGCAAGCAGGGCTACGCGGTCTCCTTCCCTGTCACCGCGAGCGGCAGCGCGCCCATCACCTTCACCGCCACCAACCTCCCCACCGGCCTCAGCCTCGATCCCGTCTCCGGCTTGCTCACCGGCATCCCGGCGGTGTTCGGCGTTTCGAACGTCATCCTCGCCGCCACGCTTTCCTTCCCCACGAACCAATCCCTCACGGTGACCAGTGCGCTGACCATCCGGCTGGCCTCGGATGTCCCGGGCATCACCAGTTCGCTGACGAATCATGGCAAACAAGGCGTGGCTTTGGCTTACTCGATCGTCGCCAGCAACACGCCCACCGACTTCACCGCCACGGGCCTGCCCACCGGCTTGAGCGTCAACCCCACCAATGGACTCATTTCCGGCACCCCCATCGTGTATGGCACCTTCCCCGTCCAAATCACCGCCTCGAATCTCTACGGCGGCGATTCCCAGACCCTGCTGATGGGCATCGACTGCTCCATCCCCGTCATCAATAGTCCCCTCACCGCCGCGGGCGTCCAGGGGCAGGTGTTCAATTACCAAATCACGGCCAGCAATCCGGCCATCACCTTCGCCGCCGCCGGGCTCCCGCCCGGCATCAATCTCAATACCAATTCCGGACTCATCTCCGGCCCCCCCATCGGCAGTGGCACCTTCCCCGTCGCCATCACGGTCTTCAACGCCTTCGGTTCGGACACCACAAACCTCACGCTCAATCTGGCGGGCACCGTGCCCGTCCTCACCTGCCCCTTCACCACCACCGGCATGGAGGGGTCCAATTTCCTGTTCACCATCACCGCCACCAACACCCTCAGCCTGCCCACGGTCTTCTCCGCCACGGGCCTGCCCTTGGGCTTGTACCTGGCCGCGGATGGCTCGAACATCATGGGCGCGCCCCTTTACGGCGGCACCTTCAACGTCCTCCTCGCCGCCACCGACGCCTACGGCGCCGCCACCAACAACCTGGTGATGAACATCGCCTACGCGACCAACGCCGTCCTGTACATCGACACCAATAGCGTCACCTACGCCTACTCCCCGCCCTACCTCCTCGATTTCATGTTCTCCCTGGCCACCGATGCCGACCCCACCGTGGGCGACGCCGTGGTCCGGCCGCCCGACCAATTCCAAGTCACCGCGCTGGAGGACACCGTGGCCACGCCCACCGCCACCAATCCCATCCTGTTGCGCGGCAATAAAAAGCAGTTCAAGGGCTTCCTCGTCCTCGATTACACCTACAACATGTTCTCGGTGGATGGCGCCATCAGCAACATGCAGTACTCCGCCGAGCAACTCATCAACGAGGAGGCCCTCACCGCCCAGTTCGGCGTGTATGAGTTCAACGCCGATTACAGCTCCCCCATCCTCGTCACCAATTTCACCTCGGACAAACGGGTCCTCGCCGGCGCCATCGAGGGCATCCAGACCAACCTCGTCCAGGGCAATTACGCCGGTTCCCGTGCCTTCGACGCCATCTACGGCGCCCTCGGCCAGTTCTCCGGCACCAACATTGATGAGGCCCGCTACCTCATCGTCATGACCGATGGGAACGACGACTCCAGCCTCATCAACACCAACTCCACCCCCCTCACCACGATCGTCACCCTCGCGCAAAAGAACAACGTGCGCATCTACTGCGTCGGCTTTGGCAACAACGTCAACACCAACGCCCTCCAGATGCTCACCTCCCAAACCGCCGGCCGCTATTACCTCGCGGCCACCACCGCGGATTTGCCCGTGCAGTTCGCCCGCATCTTCAAGGACATCGACGGCCAGTACATCCTCCGCTGGGCCACCCTCCGCCGCGCCCCCGTCGCCTTCCAGCCCGGCTTCCAGTTGACCCTCGACGGCGCCACCGCCAGTTTCAATTCCAGCTTCGTCATGCAGACCAACTTCATGGTCGTGACGAATCCCGTGGGCAGCACCAACATCATGACCAACATGTCGGTGACCAACCTCACCGCCGTGCCCCTTTACAACCCCACCAACTTCGCCGGCAACGTCCTCGCCGGCCAAATGCGCCTCGTCCCCGACTCCGCCGTGGGGCCCAAGGTGGTCCGCCTCCGCGCCTCCTACGTGCCCCGTTACATCCGCCAAATCCGCGTCAATTACCGCGCCAACTACCCGGCCGTGGTCAATTTGGAATCGGATGATTTGGGCGACTTTTTCCGTGGTTGGAGCCTCTCCCAGACGAACGACGGCGCCGGCGGCCAGTGGCTGACCATGACCAGTCCCAACCCCGCCAACCAGCTCACCAGCCTCCCCTACGGCGTCATGGGCGATCTGCTCACCTTCCAGTTCCACGATCCCGAGCAATTGACCACCAACGCCGTGTTCAGCGCCTTCACCGTGGACAACAGCATTTACACCAACATCCTGCCCGCGGGCTTGACCTTCACCCTCTCGAATGCGCCCAGCTTCATCACCAAGTATCCCGCGCCGCCCCCGCACGGCACCCCCATTCCCTGGCTGGTGGCCTACGGCTACACCACCAACTTCGCCGCCGCCGAGCTCCTGAGCCCCAATGGCAACGGCCTCGCCGTTTGGCAGGATTACCTCGCCGGTTTGAACCCCACCAACACCGCGTCCCAGTTCGCCGTGCAACCGTTGCCGACGCCCACCCCCGGCGTGCCCGGTCAGATCAC
>CAIYZC010000861.1 GCA_903930565.1 uncultured Pedosphaera sp. | reverse complement strand
TTGAATCAGGCTGGGGGGACCATCCGCCCGGCCGCCCACGGCAAATTGGTGGAATTGGAGACCATCAAACCGCACCAAACCCGCCTGCGTCGCCACCCATAAAAAACCGTCCGGCGTCTGCCCCACCGCCACCACGGTGTTGTCCGGCAATCCTTCATCGGATTGCCAGGCGCGGTTGAACCATGGGGTGGGGGAGGGCGGGAGCGGCGGGGTGGCTTCCGCCGCCCGGCCCGGTTCGGTCAGCAGCCACAACGCCGGCAGGAGCAGACCCAGGATGGACTGACCGTGGTTCAATCTGCGCTTAGCCATAGCGCCGGCCGCCCCGCCCGGCAAGCGCTTTGTCGCCGGGGATTCGCGTTGACTCCCGGCCGGAATTCGGGGCAAATGAAGTCCTTTTATGGCACGAATCGCACGCGCATTGCTCTCTGTTTCCGACAAGTCCGGCTTGGTTGACCTGGCCCAAACCCTGCAGGCGGCCGGGGTCGAGTTGATCTCGACCGGAGGCACCGCCAAAGCCCTCCGCGAGGCCGGCCTGCAAGTCACTGATTTGAGCGCCCACACCGGTTTTCCGGAAATGATGGACGGCCGGGTCAAAACGCTGCATCCCAAAATCCACGGTGGATTGTTGTACATTCGGGGCAACGCGCAACATGAAGCCGCGGCGGCGGCCCATCAGATTCCACCGATTGATTTGGTCGTGGTGAATCTTTATCCCTTCGAGCAGACCGTCGCCCGCCCCGGGGTGAGCCTGCATGAGGCGATCGAAAACATCGATATCGGCGGTCCGTCCATGCTCCGCAGCGCGGCCAAGAATCATGACAGCGTCACCGTGGTGGTGGATCCGCAGGATTATGCCGAAGTGGCCCGTCAAGTGGCGGCCGGGGGCGAAACCACCCTTGAGCTGCGCCGCCAATTGGCGGCCAAAGTCTTCGCCCGCACCGCGGCGTATGACGCGGCGATTGCCGCCCATTTGGCGCAAGCTTTCGCCGGCGCCGGGGCCGCGGCCCCGGCCTTGCCGGCGGCGTTGACCATCTCGGCCCCCCGCGCCCAGGCGTTGCGGTACGGGGAGAATCCGCATCAAGCCGCCGCTTTGTATGGCAGTTTCCACGACTATTTCCGGCAATGGCACGGCAAGGAGCTCTCCTACAACAACATTTTGGACCTGACCGCGGCCGCCGCCTTGATCGCCGAATTCCAAGACGAGGAACCCACTCTGGCGATCTTGAAACACACGAACCCCTGCGGCGTGGGCCGGGCCGGGGACCTGCGCGGCGCCTGGGAAAAAGCCTATGCCACCGATCGCCAAGCCCCCTTCGGCGGGATCATCGCCGTAAATCGGCCGCTGGATCTGCCGTGCGCCGAGGCGATCGCCGAGATCTTCAGCGAAGTCATCGTCGCCCCCGCCTTTACTCCCGAAGCGCTGGCTTGTTTGCAAAAAAAGAAGAACCTCCGCCTGCTCACCCTGCTCAAGGACCCGCGCTCCGCCCGCCCTTGGGATGTCCGCAGCGTGGGGGCGGATTCCTACTTGCTGCAGCAGCGGGATTTGAAGATCACCACTGCGGCGGATTTGAAAGTGGTCACCAAACGC
>CAIYZC010000860.1 GCA_903930565.1 uncultured Pedosphaera sp. | reverse complement strand
GCTTTCGCCGTTCATTGAAAATATTGATAAATCGGGAAATTTATTAATGATGTCCGAGATGGTTACCGTAATCTCTCCCTGTTCGCCGTTGCATCGAGCGAATGCCATCGGGGGAAAAGTGACAAACAGTCCGCAAGAGGTATAGTCCGTGACAAACCATTCGTTATAGCTCAGCCTCTTGTCGATGCTTGCAGCGATTTCGATCAATGTTGGATTGGTTTTTCCACCTAGTTCATAAACACCATTCTTTCCTTTGTGCGAACCAGCGTCGCTATGGCAAACGCTCAAGACTTTGGCTGTGTCTGGCAGACAAGCAATCAGCCCAATGCTGCCTAAGGCGTTAGGATTTTTTTCATAGGGACCGCGGTCACCAAGCAGTACCGTTGAGAAGCAAAACCCCTCAGACGGGTTATTCATTGCGTAATGCAGGTTGTCTGGATAGCCGCCATAATTCGTGGTGGGCGCAAGAAAATGAACTAACAGTGCCTCGCGCTCAAGAAGAAATCCTCGAGCTTCAGATGTGGATGCCTGTGCCATATTGTCTAATTACTCGTCGACATGAGCGTTGTTGGTGAACTTCATCCCGTCTCAAGAATAAATTGTTAGCCGAGAAGAATTTCATACTTTATATGACCACGGTGTTATCTAACACGCCGTCGTTGCACGTTCGTCATCGGGGGGGCGGATCGAAGCGTGTGATTCGGCTTCGCTGATCTTCTTCACTATAGTTTCCCGCAGATTTACGGTCACTAGCCTCGACGTATATGCCTTCGCAGTGTATTTCCAGTCCAACGCAAAACAGTGAACCGATTGAAACCGTGAATCGAGTCCGGTGGCACCTTCCATGTCCACACGGCCTATGTAGATCAATACTTGGTCCGTGGTTCCTGGGAAAAGAAATGCGAGTCGAGGGGTGATAGCTTCGCTGCTTGAAAGCCCGTAGTAGAACTGTTTCCGAACATCCTCCAACTGCGGAATGGTTTTCGGAAAGTTCGGGTAATACTTCGCATCTAGTATGTAGGCGTGAGTTTCTGTACGAAATACTAGGTCTGGCCGCTGCGGTTCGGTCGGTCTGCGTACACCTCCTACGATGTTGTACACGGGATTGCTCATCGAGAGTTGCGAGTCGTCAACTCCGACTACAAACCGGCACATGTCCTCCCAAACAAGCTGAAACGCTGTCGTACCATAGAGGGATACGGGGGATGCTGGAGCAGCGTCTGCGCTGCTGTAGTAGACAAGTAGCAACTGTATGAGCTCTCGATCATGATCTCTGTTCGTGCTCGCGAGAGCGATATCAAGGAGGATATTCGGACTCCCAGATAATGAGCGACTCAAATCTGCCGCATGCAATGCAAAATCCAATATATCGGTAACTTGCGGGAAGATAGATGCGACCAACGCGGCATGCCGCGACGCCAGCGCGCCGATGGCGCGACCCTGCAAGAGGCCAACCGGGCTTAAGGCGAGTTGGTTGCGCAGCTTAATTGGCTCTGTGTAGAGCACTGTACGGCGCAATATGAGGGGGAGCGTTGAAGTGCCGACGCCCTTTTCAGAGAACCTTTTGTCCACAAATCTTGGGCGTGGTGTAACGGGTCGTGGGTGTGGGTGCAGATGACCGAACGGGAAATATTCAATAATTTGCAGTAGTTTCGATTTGATCTGACAGTAAGGCCTTGCCAAAGGGTGGGGTTACCCGGTTTGATATAGGTGCGAATCTTTATCAACCAGCGCGAGAGCGCAACGGAGTAACCCCATGAGCAGTGTTAACCAGAATGTGATCAAACACAAGGTCGGCCTATTGAACCTGGCAGCCGAGCTTGGAAACGTGTCCCGCGCCTGCAAGGTGATGGGCTTTTCCCGAGACACCTTTTATCGTTACCAGGCAGCCGTCGAAGACGGCGGAGTGGAAGCGCTGATCGATGCGAATCGCAAGAAGCCGAACCTGCGTAACCGGGTCGATGAGTCCATCGAGACGGATGTCGTCGCGTTTGCCCTTGAGCAACCGGCCTTCGGCCAGGTCCGTGTATCGAACGAACTGCGTAAGCGAGGCGTCTTCGTCTCCCCATCGGGCGTGCGTTCGATCTGGCTGCGCCAGGGGCTGGAATCGTTCAAGAGGCGGCTTGCTGCGTTGGAAAAGCACGTTGCCGAAACCGGCGAAGTACTGACCGAAGCTCAAGTTTCGGCTCTCGAAAGGAAGCAAGACGACGATGTGGCCGTCGGCGAGATTGAAACGGCCCACCCGGGCTACCTCGGTAGCCAAGATACCTTTTACGTTGGAACGATCAAGGGCGTTGGCCGGATTTACCAGCAGACGTTCGTCGATACCTATTCGAAATGGGCGACAGCGAAGCTTTATACGACCAAGACGCCGATTACAGCCGCCGATCTTCTGAATGATCGGGTACTGCCATTCTTTGCGGAACAGGGCATGGGCGTCATACGCATCCTGACCGACCGAGGCACTGAATACTGCGGTAAGGCCGAATCACACGATTACCAGCTCTATCTCGCGCTCAACGACATCGAGCACACGAAAACCAAGGTGCGCCACCCGCAGACGAACGGAATCTGCGAGCGGTTCCACAAAACGATATTGCAAGAGTTTTATCAGGTCGCGTTTCGCCGGAAGATCTACCGGTCGATCGAGGAGATACAGACCGACCTGGATGACTGGCTGAATTACTACAACAACGACCGCACGCATCAAGGCAAAATGTGCTGCGGACGCACTCCAATGCAAACCCTAATCGACGGAAAGGAGGCGTGGAACGATAAAATAACGAACCTGAATCACTAAATCTGATCTGACAAACACGTACCAAAAACCGGGGACTGTCAGATCAAGTCTCGACTACTACAGCTAAGGCGTTGTGGACACTGGCACGGGAAATGTTAAATCTCCTTGCTAAGGCACTGACAGTTTCACCCGCTGCATATGCACTGCCAATCTCTTCACGTTGCTGAGGATTAGTTTTAGACGGTCTGCCAAGCTTTTTCCCCTCAGCTTTTGCCCGTTCAAGACCGGACTGAGTACGCTCAACCAAAATTCCCCGCTCCATCTCTGCAACGGCTACCAGCAGGATCATCATCATCCGTCCTGCCGTTGAAGTGATGTCAGTATTCTC
>CAIYZC010000859.1 GCA_903930565.1 uncultured Pedosphaera sp. | reverse complement strand
GCCAGCGTGAACACCTGTTCCCCCGGAGTCGTGACGGTGTAGGTGTTCGCCTCCGACGACCATTGATAGACGGTGGAGGCCGGGGCCGCCACGCCATTGGCTTTGGCGGTGTAAAAAGGCGAAGTGGCGCCCGCGGTCGTGAAGGCACCAAAGGCGGTCGGGAAGAAGGCGCTGTTGGCCTGGCTGTTGTCCGAATTGGCGGCGACGACGGACGGATTGGCGCGCCAACGGTAATAAAGTGTGTAAGTGCCCGGCTGGCTGAAATTCAAATTATAAGTGACGAAGCTGTTGGGTCGGCCGAACTGTGGCGCCCCCGCCCCGTTGATTCCGTTGGCGAAAGGCGGCGCATTGGAAGTGTTGCAATAGAGCACGCTGCCGCCATTGGCGCCGCTATCCGGAAGCGAAACCCAAAAGTCCTTGGTGGGATCGCCGGAGTTCAGATAAGTGACGCCGGCTCCATTTGGTCGGTCGGCTTCAAAAGCCACATAGGTGTCGTTCAGCCCCTGGGGAATGGCGTCAGTGAAGGCATTCGGGGTGGCGTCGAGTTGGGCGGGGGTGAGGGCCGCGTTGGTGCTGAACAAGATGCGGTCCAAAAAGAAGCCCCATTCGCGCTCCCCCAGGGTGAAGACCTGCGGGCCCGGTGCGGCCACCGAATAAGTGGTGCCCTCCGCGCGCCATTGATAGGCCGTGGACGCCGGCGCCGCCACCCCGTTGGCCCCCGCGGTGTGAAAGGGGGAGGCGTCGCCGGCATTGGTGAAGGCGCCGAAGGTGTTGGGGAAAAACGCACTGTTGGCCTGGCTGTTGTCCGAATTCGCCGCGACCACCGCCGGGTTGGCCCGCCAGCGGTAATAAACGGTGTAGGTTCCCGGTTGCGCAAAATTGATGGTGTAAGTCACGAAACTATTCGGGCGCCCGAACTGGGGGCCGCCGGCGCCGTTGATGCCATTCGCGAAGGGCGGCGCGTTGGAGGTGTTGCAGTACAGGGCCGTGCCCCCGGCGGCGCTCGGATCAGGAATGGAAACCCAAGCGTCCAATTGGGAATTCGGAGTGTTCACCAGGCCGGCCAGACCGAGGTCGGCCTTGAAGGCCACCGCCGAGCCGTCCGCGGGTTGCAAAATATTTTGCGCCTGCGCGGAATCAAACGCGCGGCTGAAAAGGAGCAAGGAGCATAATAGGGGAAGCGGTGTCTTCATAGCGGGGAGAATTGCCAGTTGTGCGTTGGGTTCATTGAGTGCCCGCTCAGCATGCGGAACCGGGGGCCCGGCGTCATGTCAACCAAAGGGACGACACCGAAAGGCTCATGGGTCGCCCCGGGATGTTCGCCCCGCGGCAAAGTTGCCACGCGCTTTGATTCGGCTGGAACTGCGGGGAGGAACTCCCGCTGAGCGCGGCCAGGGCGGTGCCAGTGGCCGCCGCCGTTGAATTCCATCCATCTGCGCGGGCCCCGCTTTGGCCGGATTGGCGGCGGGAGGGTTTTCCGCCAGCGTGGAGCCAGACCATCGGTCTGCCCGCTTTTGGCGAAGGCCGGCGTGAGCCCCTTGACTTTGGCAGGCACATTCGCAAGATTCTCGCGCATGATCCCCTCACCAGGTCTTTCGCGGCGCGTCAAGATCGGGTTCATTTTTGCCTGTTGGATGCTGGGATGGATTCCCGTTCGGGCCGGGGGCCCGCCCGCGCCGGATTATTTCTTTGAGAACTGGCTTTCGGCGGAAGGTGCGGATTTGAGTGCGGTGACCGCCATCCTTCAGACGCACGACGGATATTTGTGGTTGGGAACTTACAATGGACTGGTCCGTTTTGACGGGACCCGTTTCGTGGTGTTCAACCTGGGCGGCGCGAGCGGGTTGCGGAATGGTCGCATCACCGCGCTCTTTGAAGACGCCAAACATGTGCTTTGGATCGGGCACGAAACGGGTGATTTGACCCGCTGGGAAGCCGGTCGCTTTAGTGCCGAACCCCTGGCCTTTCCGTGGGTGGGCGGACCGATTGAGAGCATCAAAACCGACGACCAAGGGGAGCTGTGGCTCGGCAGCGTCCACGGCGGAGTCTTTCGCCTGCGGGATGGACAGTGCAGCCTGTTGGATGTGGCGAAAAAGGGCTGGCCGGTATGGATGGCCAAGGATGGCGCCGGCTTTTTGTGGGTGGTGTCCAACGGCACAGTGGGCCGGATCAAGGCCGGAATCTTCGATCAATTGCAGCTGGACGGGAAGGGCGCCGACACCAACAACTATGAACGGGTGCTGCCTCTGCGCGATGGCGGAATTTGGCTGCAACGCAACGGGGAAATCGGCATCTGGCGGCACGGGGATTGGGCGCTGCCGCCGCGCCCGGCACCCTGGCGGAATGATCATACCACCACCGACTTGCTGGAAACCGCCTCCGGGGAGTTGTTGGTGGGCACGATGCGAAACGGTCTGTTTGTCGTCAGTCCCGGCGGTGAAGTGAAGCATTTCACCCGGAGCGAGGGCCTCTCGTCCGACCAAATCCGTTCCTTGGTCCAGGATCGCGAGGGGAATGTCTGGATTGGCACCGGCGACGGCCTGAACGCCATGCGCAGGCGCAAGGTGCAAATGCTGATCGCGCCGGACAGTTGGAAAGGCTACAAGGTGCTTGGTTTCGCACCCGACCGGGATGGATCGGTCTGGGTGGGGACCCAGGGCGCGGGCCTGTACCATTGCCAAGGCCCGGATTGGACGACTTATGATAGTGCAAACGGCCTGGCCAGCATGTTTGTTTGGTCACTGTTGGAGCGAAAAAGCGGTGAACTGCTCGTCGGCTCCTGGAATAACGGCATTGTCAGCCGCCGCGATGGTCGTTTCGCGGCCGGCGGTGAGTTGGCGCACCTCCAAATCCCCGCCGTGGCGCTCTATGAAGACGCGCAAGGTTGCCTGTGGGTCGGGACCCAGGATGGTCTGGCATTTTTTGCCGACGGCCGACTGAATTGGGTGGCCGGCAAGGAGCAATTCAAGATTCCCGATGTGCGCGCCATTGCCGAAGCGACCGATGGCAGCATTTGGTTTGGCCTGCTGGGGGGCGGGCTGGGCCGGCTGGCCAAGGGGAAAGTCACGGCGTTCGGAAAGGCGGATGGGCTGGCCAGCGATTTCGTCCAAGCCCTGTACGCCGACCCGGACGGCGTGGTGTGGGTGGGCACGACGGACGCTGGGCTCTGTTGCCGGCGGGCGGGGAAGTTCGTCCGCTTCGGCGTGGAACAGGGCATCCCGGGCAATTCCATTTGTCATATTGTGGACGATGGTGCCGGGAACTTGTGGCTGGGCACGCAGCACGGTATCTCCCGGGTCAGCAAACGGGAGTTGGAGCTGGGTGCGGAGGGCGGCAAAGGGGTGCTGAATTGTTTGACGTACGGGAAATCCGAGGGATTGACCTCGCAAACCTGCTCCGGTGGTTTTCAACCCGCAGCCTGTCGCACGGCCGACGGGCGGCTGTGGTTTTCCACGGTCAAAGGAATTGCGATCATTGATCCCGCACAAGTGACCACCAATGCGGTGCCGCCCCCGGTGGTGATCGAGGAATTCAAGGTGGCGGGAAAGCCGTTTCCCCGGGCTTCCCGGACCGGCACGGATCCGAGGGACGCGCCCGCCGCCTTGGAGATTCCTCCGGGCGGCGAACAGATTGAGATTAATTGGACCGCGCTCAGTTTTGCCGCGCCGGACCGCGTGCGTTTTAAGTACCAGTTGGAGGGGCTGGAGACCCGCTGGGGCGAGCCGACTTCCCAGCGCGGAGTCCAATACAGCTATCTGCGCCCTGGCAATTACGTTTTTCGGGTGATCGCCTGCAACAACGACGGAGTGTGGAATGAATCCGGCGCCGCCCTGGGGTTTGCCGTGCTCCCCCATTTTTGGGAGACTTGGTGGTTCGACGCGGGAACCGCGATCGCGGGCGCCCTGCTGGTGGGAGGAGGTGTTTGGTCAGTGGCGCGCCGCCGCGCGCAACGAAAACTGCAACTCCTGGAGCGGCAACAAGCCGTTGAACAGGAGCGGGCCCGCATCGCCCGGGACATCCATGATGACTTGGGCGCCAGCCTCACCCGCATAACCATGTTAAGCCACACGGTGAGCACGGAGTTTCAAGGGGACGCCCGTGGCGCCGCCGCCGCCGGCGAGGTGCATCGCACCGCCCGGGAATTGACCCGCGCTTTGGATGAGATCGTCTGGGCGGTGGATCCCCGGCATGACAGCCTGGACAGCCTGGCCAATTACCTGGGTGGCTACGCCCAGGATTTTTTGAGCGCCGCGGGCATCGCCTGTCGCCTCGATTTGCCGATGAGGCTGCCCGATTGGACCATGACGGCGGAAGTGCGCCACAAACTTTTTCTGGCGTTCAAGGAAGCTTTGCACAACGTCGTCAAGCACGCGCGTGCCCGGGAGGTGGCAGTGTCGTTGGAATTCCGCGGCCGGGGCTTTGTGGTAAAAGTGGCCGATGATGGACGCGGGTTTGGCCCCCCTCCGGACGCCGGGAGCACGATGGCGGCAACGCCGGCGAAGTCCGGCGCCGCAGGCCATGGTTTGGCAAATATGCGGAACCGATTGGCGGAAATCGGCGGACATTGCGAATGGGAGTCACGACCGGGACTTGGCACCCAGGTGCGACTGGTCGTAGGGGGGATTGGCGACCCGGACAGCCGGGTGTCATCTTAATGGATGACTTCCCAACCCGAGGGGAGTCCGCCAAGGTACTACCGTGACAATTTCTGTCTGCATCGTGGAAGACGACCTGCAAACCCGCAAGATTTTGGCCGGATGGATTGGCACTGCCCCGGGTTTCGAGCTCTTGGGCGACTGGGGAAGTGCGGAGAACGCCTTGGCCCGCCTGCCGGAAGCCAGGCCGGATGTTGTTTTGATGGACATTAATCTCCAGGCGGCCAGCGGCATCGAACTCGTCAAGCGGCTCAAAGTGCAGCTGCCCGCAACCCAATTTGTGATGGTGACCGTCTATCAGGACGCGGATCATATTTATGATGCGTTGGCCGCGGGGGCGACCGGTTATCTGCTCAAGGAAGCCTCCCGCGAGGAATTGATTGCGGCCGTGGAAGACGTTCACCAAGGGGGATCTCCGATGAGCAGTCGAATCGCCCGCAAAGTGGTGCAATCCTTCACGCATTCTCCCGTGGGAATCCCGGCGGGTGCGGGGCTTTCCGCGCGCGAAGAGGAGGTGTTGGGTCTGCTGGCCAGGGGCTATTTGATCAAAGAGGTGGCGGACCAGCTCAAAATCAGCATCCCGACCGTGAAAACTTACGTGCGGCGGATGTATGAAAAACTTCATGTGCGCTCCCGCTCCCAAGCCGTGGCGAAATACGCCCGTCTCGATGAAAGTAAAACCAATCCGGCCTGAGGGGAGCTTTGCGGCCGGGAAGCATGGGGGCCGGTCGGCGGCTTCACCAAGCAGCCTTTTTCATCACGTCGGCGGCGGGTCTAATTGCGGTTGCGATCCAGGTTGGGAAGCTTTTCTGCGGAGGTCCACGGCGGCAGGAGCCGTTGCCGGCGGATTTCGCGGGTGACGGGGGGAACCGTTGTTGGCGGGTCGGGCGACTCCCCGGTGGGGGGGGTATGGGGACAATGCCCCATATACGGGGGTGGCGAAACGATGGTAAAAAGCAGTGTTAGTCAGTTCGCTTTTTATGCCCAATTCCACTTCTCAATCTTCTCGCCGGTGCGTCCGCCCTTTCCCCGCCGGAGGTAAAGGACTCTCCCGGGGCGGTTTGTTGGTGGCGCTGGCCGCCCTGTCCGTTTATTCCGATGCGCGGGCCACCGCGCTGGTCAACCTGGGTTCGGCTTCCGGCTTCGCGGTGCTGGCCGGCTCCGCGGTCACCATCACCGACCCCACCACCATTGCCGGTGATTTGGGGACTTATCCGGGGACCGCCATCACGGGCTTGGGAAACGCCACTCTCACCGGCATGGTCCACTCCGGCGACGGGGTGGCGCGGAGCGCCCAGCTGGACTTGCTGGCGGCGTACACCGATGCCGCCGGCCGCGCGCCGACAACCAGTTTTGCGCCGGCCCACGATCTCGGCGGGGCCACCCTTTTGGCGGGCGTCTATAGCGACCCCAGTTCCCTGGCCATCACCGGCACCCTGACGCTGGACGCCCACGGCGATCCCAACGCGGTGTGGATTTTTCAGGCTGGTTCCACGCTCATCACGGCGGCCGACAGCCAGGTGGTGCTCACCGGTGGCGCCCGGGCGGCGAATGTCTTCTGGCAGGTCGGGAGTTCAACGACCCTCGGAACGCAGTCCCAGTTTTGCGGGGACATCCTGTCGTTGACCGCCGCCACGCTGGGCGCCGGGGTGACGGTGGAAGGGCGGATTTTGACCTGCAATGCCGCCGTGACCCTGGACGGCGACACGATCACCCCTCCCGCCCAAGTGCCGGATGCTGGTGGGACCATGTTCCTATTCAGCTTTGGCTTGGTCGCCTTGTGGGCTATGGGGCGTCAACTCGCCCTCCTGTCCTGATTTCCCCTGCCGACTGGGTTTTTCCGAAACCAAGCCGGTGCCCTCCGGGTTCCTCGATCACCGGTGGGCGGCCCAGCGGATGGATTGGGCGAGGAGGCGCTGGTAATTGGGATTTTCGTAGGCTTGGTGGTCGTGGCCGAATTGGAGGTAAACGATCCGGCTGCGCCCCTCCGTGCGGCACCAAGCCAATGGTTTGCCGCTCTTAGGATGCGTGGTGGTGGCCAGTACGGTGAGATTGGGCGCGGTACGGATGCCCCAGTAAATCTCATCGTGGATGGTGAAATCGGTCAACCCGGCGGTGATGGGGTGGTCGCGGGCGACGATCACCACCGGGACTTCGACATCGTGCTGATAGCCCACCGCGTCGGTCACCACCCCGCCTTTCCCGTCGGCCTCGGGGTAGCGGCCGCCAATGATCCGCTCATATTCGGGCCAATTTTGGTACGAAACCAGGGCGTGGTGGAGCACCACCAGGCCGACACCGTGGTCGAAGAGGGATCGAAACCCGGCCTTTTGGGAGTCCGTGAGGTCGCGGGGCATGTCGTACAGGACGACGACCTCATGATTCAACAACCCGGGTTGATCGAAAGCGGTGGCCAACGGGGTGCCGCCATTGGTCTTCGCGTGGCTGGTATGGGCGAAGATCAAGTCGGTGTTGGTTTGGAACACGTGGTAAAAAGCGGCTTCCTCAAAGCCGTGCCCGCCGGTGATGAGCAGGGTGCGGATTTGGCCGGCCGGTTCGGCGGCGGCGGGCCCGGCGGTGGCCAGGCCGAGCAGCAGGAGGAGCAAGGCGGCAGCGAGGCGCGGTTGGCTGGGGCGGCAGGCGGGCGATTTCATTTTGACGGGGTGGGGGAGTTGGTTGGCGGTTCCAGCAAGAGGAAGGTTAGCAAATCCCTTTGCTGCGCCGGGGTGAGGCCGTTGAGCAGGCCCTCGGGCATGAGGGAGGCGGCGGAGGGTTGGATGTACGTGGTGCGGCTTTTGGGGATGGTTATTGTTTCGCCGGTGACTTGATTGAGCACCAGTTGCGCCGGAGTGTCCGCCACCAAAACGCCGGAAACCGTTTCGCCGCCGCGCAGGCCGACATTGTAGGTCAGGTAGTCGGGATTGATGGCGGCGCTGGGCTGGGTGATGTCCCGCATGACTGAAGCGTAATCGCGCTGGGTGAGGTTCGAGAGATCGGGGCCGATACGGCCGCCGGTGCCCCTGATTTGGTGGCACTTGGCGCAATTCGCCGGTTCGGACGCGAAGAGCACCCGACCACGTTCCCAATCCCCACCGGCGATTTCGGGCACGATCTGGCGGCCTGGGACGGCGGACATTTCGCCGGCTAGGGGCGCGGCTTCCGGGCGCGCCCACGGGAGCAAAAAGCGGCGGAGGGGTAAAGCGCGGGGGCGGTGATCTTCAGCAGTGAACCAGAAGGCCTCCAGCCTGGGCCGGCCGCGGATCGTATTGAGGCGGACCTCAAACGGGATCCACTCACCCGGCTTCGGCGTGACGGTGAGGTGCCATTCGCCGGGGCCGACCTGTTCCGCCCGGGCGCCGGCGCCGGCGGTGACTTGGAGCGGGGTGACGGCCCGGAGGACGACGGTCGCCACTTCCGGAAGATACTCGTAGGCCAAGTGCGCGCCGGGCTGGGTGGCGGGGTGCAGGAGCAACGACAAGTCCAATTGACCATGGAGGTTGAGCCGGCCGGGGGCGTCCATGGCGGCGAAGGCGCGCCGATGTTCGTCGCTGGCGGTGGTCAAGGCCCACGCGACATCCAGGTCCAAATGCGGCAGCCAGCCGTTCCAGGGGGCGTTGGTCCCCGCACCCCGGCCGGTGGGTTGCCAATCGGCGGTGAGGCCGTTCAGGTCGGTGGCCAAATCCATTTGCGCGAAGGGGCGGGCCGGGGCGGAAGGGGCGGGGTCGGCGGGGGCATTGGCGGGCGAAACCTCATGCCCGGGTTCGGGCAGGACCAGCGCGCCGGACAGCGCCGTGGTGCGCGGGGCGGTGCGGAGGGTGAGCGAACGATGGTCCGCGGCGAGGGCGGCGGAGAGAATGGGAACCGCGAACTGCGGCACGGCCATTTGGTCCTTCACGGCCTGGTAACCGGGCTGGAAGGTTTCGAAGCGGTCGCCCGCCGCGACGTGGCGCCCGACGGTGAGACTGGCGCGGCCGGTCAGGTTGCGGAAGCGCGCGGGCTCCACGGGGGCGTCGAAAACAACCTGGATTTCCGTGGGACTGGTGTTGTAGGTGAGGACGGGTTGGGGGGCGCCTGCGGGGGCGGGGGAGAGGAGGAAGAGTTTGCCCTTGCCGCCCGGACCGGTGCCCCAGTCGGGCTGGCCGCTGTGGCAGGCCACGAGCAGGTCGCCGCGCGGGGTGGGCAGGGCGTCGATCGTGAGCATTTGGAGGCAGGCGAACACCTGGTTTTGGGCGATGTAACCCGCGGCGGTTTTGACGAGTTTCGTCCTCCAGATCTTGCCGCGCGATTCGCCCGCGACCAAGGCGTCGCCGCGCCACCAAGCGGGACCAAAAACGGGCCGGGCCGGGCCGGCCGATTCGTTGAAATGCAGGCCGCAGGTTGATTGATGCTGGGGGCCGTAGTCGAAGACGCTGGGTTCGTCGATCACGCCGGGCAGGTATTTGGGGTGCCGGGGAGGAAAACCATAATGACGGCCGGTTTGGAGGTGCAACAGCTCGTCGAAAGGATTGCCGTTGGGTAGCCAGGTGGCGCCTTCCTGGTCGGTGGCGAAGAGGTCGCCGGCGGCGTTGAAGGCCAGCGCCACGGTGAAGCGCACCCCGGTGACCACCGTTTCCCGCGTCTTCCCGTCGGCCGAGAGTTTCTGAATGGTGCCCCGGTCGCCGGCCAGCCGGTAGGCGGACTGGTCGGTGGCGGGATCGACGCGGTACGCGCCATTGTAGGCGTCGCAGCCCAAACCGAAATAAACATTGCCGGCGGCGTCCACTGCGCAGCCCACAGCGTCGAGACTGGAGCCGGCGGCCACGGCGGGGCCAACCCACCCGCCGGCGAGGGTTTCCAATTGTCCCGTGCCGTCGCCTTGGTCGCGGAGGCGAATCACCCGGCCTTGCGAAGCGATGTAAAGTCCGCCCGGTCCCCAGGCCATGCCGATACTGGGACGGATTTCATTGTGCGGATTGTCATAGAACTTAGTGGCACGAATGGGGAGCCGATCACCGGCGGTGTCGTGGAGTTGCCAGACATTGCCGTCGTAGGCGAGGGCGAAGATCCGGCCGTCCGGTGCGCACGCCAGGCTGTTGAGATTGTTGAGCGCCAAGGGCACTTCGCGGACGGTGAAGCCGGGCACGAGGCATTGGACCGGGGGCGGGTTGGCCACCGGCACCCGGGGCACGACGGTGAACTCGGCGGCCGCGACGGCCGCGCCGCCAAGCGGCGGAAGCGCCAAGGCGAGGCAGGTGGCGAATTGGGCGAACCAGCGGGTCGATTTCATGGCCGGCCTGCAGGCTACCTCCTGCCGCGTCCCCGGGCGAGCGGGAAATCCCGGATTCGGCGCTTGCGAGGACGGGCGGGGAGCGGGTATGAGAATCCTTTGCCTGAAGAACGCAGCGAATCACCAACCTAATCCGCCCCCCGCACCCCCAATGAAAACCCGCCCGCTGTTGCTCACCTTGCTTGCCTGCCTGCCCGCGCTGGCGGGGCGGGGTGAGGATTGGATTTCCCTTTTTGACGGCCAGACCTTGAACGGTTGGGAGCCGAGCGAGAACAAGGCCACTTGGCGGGTTGAGGACGGCGCATTGGTGTCCCGCGGGCCGCGTTCGCATCTGTTCTATAACGGGCCGGTGAAGAACCACGAGTTCAAGAATTTCGAGGTGCGGGCGGAGGTCAAAACCTTGCCGGGGTCCAACTCGGGTTTGTACCTCCACACCCATTACCAGGAGACCGGGTTCCCCGAGACGGGCTATGAATGCCAGGTGATCAACTCCAACGAGACGAACCGCCCCGGCGGCTATGCGGAGCGGAAGTTGACGGGGAGTATCTACGCGATCCGGAACGTGTGGAAGTCGCCGGCGCGGGACAACGAATGGTTCCGTTACCGGGCGCGGGTGCAGGGGAAAACGCTGCAAACATTTGTGAACGACGTGTTGGTGGCGGAATACACTGAATCCGACCAGCCCTTCCGGCCCAAGGGCAAGGCGGGACGGCTGCTGCGCGGGGGCACCATCGCGCTGCAAGGGCATGACGAGGGGAGCACCGTGTGGTTTCGGAAGCTCGAGGTGAAGCCCCTGGCGGACGACCTGCCCACGCCCGGCCGGCCGCAGCCCGACGCGGCGTTCGAGGAGCGGATCGTGCAGTTGGGCAATGACAATTTTCCCCTGCTCGATTGGGACGTGCACTTGGGCAACGGCCTGACGGCCGCGGCCGCGGCCGGCCATGCCCGGCAGTACGGCTACACCTACGGCTTCGTGTTCAACGGCGGGGCGCCCGCCGCCGGGCAATTGCCGCCGGCGACCTACACCGGTTTGGCGCCCACGCCGGCCGATCCGGCCAAGGGCGGGTCCGGGTTTGATTACGTGATCGCGCCGGCCCCCGCCCCGCTGGTGTCGTTCACTGAACCGCAGAGGTACATGGACGAATTGGTGGCGGGCGTGGAGCAACTCGCGGCGCAGGGCCGGGTGCAAATCTTGGCGCGGGCCACCGCCTTGCCGCCCGCCTTGCAGGCGGATTATGCGAAGCTCTGGACCGAAGGGCGCATGGACCGGGTCATCAAAGCCCTCAAAAGCGCCCGGATGGCGGTGGAAATCAATGAGCGGCTCCGCACCCCGGGCGCCGAATTCATCCGCCGCGCCAAGGCCGCGGGTTTGAAGTTCGCTTTCGGGAGCGACAATACCGGGGCGGCGGACTTGAGCCGGTTGGAGTATTCCTTGGACATGGTCAAGGAATGCAAATTGGGCGCGGGTGATGTCTGGCTGCCCTGAGGCCGGGGAGGGCTTAAATCAAGGCCGGCGCGTCCGGACGTGGGGCGACGGCACGAATTCACCGGGCCGGTGATGCCCGGCCGGGCCGCCTCATTTCTTGGCGGCCGTTTTGGTGGCGGCCTTCTGATACGGGGAGTGCAGGTTGAAATAAATCCCGCACAAAGGGCGGTCCTCGTCCGTCTGGCTCAAAATAATGGTGACCTGTCGGTCCAGCGCGATGCCGTGCCGCAAGTTCGGGGCGCGGGTTTCATAGGCCTTGATGGCCTTTTGCATGAGCGAGTTCAAGGAGTCCAGGAACATGTCGGGCGTTTTGTCCAGGCAGACAATAAACTTATCATAAGCCTGCACGGCCTCTTCGATCTCGCGTTTGAATGTATCAACAGTCACAAGGCGTAGGTTAACCGCGTGGGGGGGAAGTTAAAGTGGAAAAGTTTCTCGGTGGGCTGCTTCCGCGCCGGGAATCCGTCGTTTCAGGGGCGCAGGGATTTCCAAGGCTCCTCTTCACTCACGTCCACCGTGCCGGGGCCTTCGCTTTTGGCCGGGGCCAGCACCGCCAAAAAGTCCAATTCCTCGGCGCTGTTGTTGTACGTGCCGTGGATCAGACCGGCGGGGAGATACAGCGAATCCCCCGGTTTCATAATGCGGCATTCCCGTTCCACCCATTGTTCCGCCGTTCCGGACAATACATACAGGATTTCCTCCATGTTCGGGTGATGGTGGAATTTGTGGGCCTGCCAGGGCTTCATCTTGCAGCGCACGAACAGCACATTGGTGTCCCGCACCATGTCCGGGCGGTTGTACCAAAAATGGCTTTTGTTCGGAAACGTCTCGACGATCGTTTCCTCAAAGGTAACGAACCGCCATGCGGGCAAACTTGAGTCTGGCATGGCCCGATTTTTGGCCGTGCCCCGCATGACGGTCAAGCGAATTGCGGTCCGCGATGCACCGCTTCGCGTCCGCGCCACCGGGCCGCGAAGTCCCGCCGGCCTCAGTCGCGCCGGACCCAAATCGTGGCTTCGGCGATGGTGAATTGGTATTTGCGGGTGTGCTCGCGGAGCAGAAAGGGCAGGTTGTACGTGGCCACGAGCTCGAAATGCGGGGCGAGCGCTTCGCGGAGGGCGTCGTGGGTGCTTTCCGGGCCGGTCGGGCCGGGGCGGCCGCCGAGCCAGTGATCGGGCGGGGTGTACTCCGCCAGCCAGGTGTACGGTGAGGTGAGGATCAACCGCGCGCCGGGACGGAGCAGCCCCGGCAACCGGGCGAGGCACGCGCGGGGATCCGGCAGGCGGTCGATGAGATTGGCCAACAGGGCGACGTCGAAACAGCCCAAATCCGTCGGCAAAGCAGTGGCATCGCCGGTCGCGAAACGGACGCGGGTGCGGTCGATGTCGGCCGGCACCCGGGCCGTGGCGGGCAGGGTGAGGAGGCCTTCGTCGGTGCGGTGGTAGGCTAGTTCGCCGGCGGTTTGCAATTGGCGGGCGGCGGCAATAAAGCGCGCGGAGTAATCCAAGCCAACGACTTCGGAACAGTACCGGGCGAGTTCAAACGCGGACCGCCCAACGGCGCACCCCAGATCCAAGGCCCGCGCGCCCGCGGGCAACGGGCCGCCGGGCAAGCCCGCGGCGACACAGCGGGCCGGGAAATTCCCGACCGCCGGCCAGGGGAGGCCCGCAAACGGCGGTTCCGGTTCCGGGCCGTAGTGGAAGTCGAGATATTCGGCGAGGCCGCGGTCCGATTCGTAATAGGGGGCCGGGGCGGGCGTCACGCGGCGAGCAGCCCGCGCAGGTACGCGGAGGGCTGGTAATTCTCGATGACCACGGTCACCTGGCCGTCGCGGTACATGCGGGCCTGGGTCACCAGAATCTCGGGTGTTTTGGTGGGCGAGAACAGGATGTCGTCGTGGGTGGCGTTGGACGCTTTTTGGAATTTGTCCGGCGTGAGGTGGCCGCCCAGATGGTCGCTGCGGCCGGTGGCCACATGCAGGGTGCCGAGGATTTTCTCATCCTGAATGTCCCGCCCCGAGGGGGGCAGCTCCTGGGTGCCAAAACCCAGTTCCCCGATTTCGCCGGTGACGGGGTCGGAAACCAATTTGGCGTTGTGCGCGGCGACCACTTCCGGGTGGCCTTGGAGTAGGGTGGCGGATTGGATGCGGCCGCCACTGACCTGCATGAGGCCCAGGGTGCCGTCCTCATAGCGGAGCGGGAATTGCCCCTCGGCGCCGTGGGGTACGAAGTAAATCTCGCCGGCCGGAAGGTTGGCGACATCCGGCTTCTTGCCGCGGCAAAGGCCGTGGCTTTTTTGGGCTTCCTGTTGTTCGCACAGGAGCCGCAACGTGCACGTCCGACCGGCCACCGTGTAATCGATTTCAAAGGCGTCGGCGCGGGTGAGGCCGAGGCGCAGTTTTTCGCCCAGCCGGCTCACTTCGTTGTAGTCCACCGCCAGGCCGGTGGCCAGGATGATGTCATTGACCCCGTGCAGGGTGGCCCCGCGAAAGCCGTATTGGCGGGCGAAAGCGGTCAACGGCGCCGTGGCGGAGAACGTGGAGATGCAGAGAATGATGTCGTAATGCGGGTAGACATCGCGGCTCAGGCTCAATTCCCGGCCGGCGGGGTCCACGGCGCGGTCGGGCAGGTCCAGGTTGCTGCCCCCGGTGAGCTGATACGCGAAGATTTCGCCGCCCTGCAATTGGAGTTCCGCGAGACCGCCGTTCTTCAACCCTTGGTAAAAAACGTCATGGGCGCGGCGTTGGATGCCCAGCGCGGGGTCTTGGAGAAACGCAAAATTGCGGATGCCGGCGGGGTCGGCGAGGTCGATGAGGATGCAAATGCGTTCACCGGCGGCGGGGGCAAAAACGGTGCGCAGCAGCCGGGTGAGGCTGAACAGAGGAAATTTCGGCTTATCCATAGGGTTTGCTTGTGTTTAGATCAACGCACGAATGGTAACTGAAACCCAACAAAGCGCAACCCGGCGGCCGGAGTTTTCCCCTCAGCCATGAGCGCCGTCCCCGACGAATTCCGTCCCGCCCCGGCGTTCAAAGGCTGGACCAAGCCGGGTCCCGTGCCCCCGGGCGCGCTGAATCCCGACCCCGTGGTGGGACCCGGGGAAACCTTGGACGCCATCAGCGGGCATTTTCGATTGTATCAATTGCGCCAGGGGCACCGTTTCTCGACGGATGACGTGCTGACCGCTTGGTATGGTACGAGTTGGTGTCCCACCGCCGCCACGGCTTTGGATTTGGGCAGCGGCATTGGTTCGGTGGGCATGATTGCGGCGTGGCGCTTGCCCGGGGCCCGATGGGTGACGATCGAAGCCCAGGCCGAGAGCGTGGCTTTGGCGCGACGTTCGGCCGAGTACAACGGGTTGACGGAACGCTACGAAATCCGTGCCGGCGACTTCCGCGAACCGGGCGTGTTGGGACCGGCGGAACGCTTTGATTTGGTGTTGGGCAGCCCGCCGTATTTTCCCGGCGGCACTGGTATTTTGGGGGATCATCCGCAAAAAGTGGCCTGCCGGTTTGAGCTCCGCGGGGATGTCGGGGACTATTGCCGCACGGCGGCGGCGCACCTGGCGCCGGGCGGTTGGTTCGCCTGCGTGTTTCCCACCTTGCAATTGGCCCGGGTGGAAGCGGCCGCGGCGGTCGCGGAGTTGGTGATTGTGCGGCGCCGCCCCGTGGTGCTGCGCGAAGGGGATCCGCCCTTGCTCACCTTGTTCGGGCTGATGCGGGCGGAAGATCTGCCGCCCCCGTTCCGGGCGCAGACCTGGGTCGAACCGCCGTTGATGATTCGGACGGCGGAGGGCCGGGTGCATCCCGAATACTCCGCGGTAAAACTGGCGATCGGATTTCCGCCGTGACCCGGCCGCCCCCGGGGCGGGGTTTGACAATTGCGCGGGGGAGGGGATATTGAGCGCGGGCATGACCACGGCCAACCAAATCACCCTTTTCCGCATCCTCCTGATTCCGCTGTTTGTGGCGGAGATGGCGGTGTATTTCCAGACGGGGCGGGAGCGGGATTGGGTGCTGAGCCTGGCCGCGTTCGGGCTGGCGGCCGCGCTGGATGGCGTGGACGGTTACGTCGCGCGGCGGTTCAATCAACGGACGCCCCTGGGGGCGGTGCTGGATCCCACCGCCGACAAACTGCTCCTGACGGCGGCGGTCGTGTTGTTGACTTTCGACAGCCGTGGTCGGTTGGCGCGGATTCCCGGTTGGTTCGCGGCCACGGTGATCGGGCGGGATGTGCTCCTGTCGGCGGGCGTGGGGGTGGTGCGCTGGGCGCGCGGCGCGGTCCGCGTGCGGCCGCGGTTGGCGGGCAAGGCGGCCACGGCGGTGCAGATGGTGTTCGTGGTGTGGATTTTATTGAAGGGGCCGGCGATCAGCGCGGGCTGTTGGGGCCTGGCGGCCGGGTTGAGCCTCCTGGCGGGATTCCAATACTTGGGGGATGCCGTGCAACAATGGCGGGTTGGCGGCCGGAGCCGGCCCGCCTAATCCGGGGCCAGTTCGCGGAAGACCGTCCGCAAGGCGTTCACCTGGGCGGGGGTGTGTTCGCTGGACAGCACGAAGCGGAAGTAGCCATTGGCCGGCCCGCCCAGATAACGGATCAAGGGGGGGTGAATGGCCGCCTTAAGCAGGCGCTGCTCCCAACGCCGCGTGTCCGTGGCGTCGCGGGGCACGATGGGGACAATCGGCCCGGGATGGTCGGGCAGGGAATAGCCGGCGGCCCGCAGGTCGGCTTTGAATCGATCCGCGATGTCCTGCAAGCGGGTCCGCAACCGGGGGTGGGCGCGCAAGTGGCGCACGGCAACCCCGGCCGCATGGGCCAGCGGCAGTGGCAAGGGTGTGCTCCCCACGAACATGCGGCTCCGCTCGAGAATGGCGTCGCGGAGCTCCGGCGGTCCGAGCACGGCGCCACCATACGCCCCAAATGCTTTGCTGAGGGTCAGGGTTTGAATGATCCGGTCCCGCGGCACCCCGGCATGCTCCAAGGCGCCTTGCCCGCGGGCTCCCAACAATCCGGCGCCGTGGGCGTCGTCCACCAACAGCCGGCCTTCCGGCGGCAGCAGCGCCAGATAGTCCGCCAATGGCGCCGCGCTGCCGTCATGGGAAAACAACCCATCCGTCATCACGAGGGGGCGGGAGCGGCTGAGCCGCTGCAGCAGCTCCGCCAGTCCGGCGGGATCGCGGTGCGGGAATTTGAGGATGGGGCAATCCAGGAATTGCGCGGCGTCCTGCAGGCTCCCGTGGCTGCGCGCATCCAGCAGCGCATGAGTGAAGCGCCCGGCCAAGGCTTGGGCGACGATCAAATTGGGCGTGTATCCCAGCGAACAAAGGGTGGCGGTCGGGGCGTCGAAGAATTCCGTCAACGCCGCTTCCAAGGCCCCATAAGCGCGGTGGTTGCCCGTGGTGAGCCGCGAAGCGGACACGCTCAGGCCGTGGCGGTCCAGCCCGGTGCGCAACGCTTGGAGCACCCGGGGATGGCTGGAAAGGCGGTAATAGTCGCAACCCGCAAAGTAGCTCAACAACCGCGATTTCGCGCGCACATAGGTGCGTTGCTCGGTTTGGAGCGGCGGCGGGAGGGGGCTCATGGGCGGATTTCCACCCGGTCCCCCGGGAGCAGCGGAAAATCCTGCCCTTGCAGCAAACTCTGGGGGGAAACCGGGATGGCTTCACCGTTGCGGTTCACAACGATCTGCGTGGGGTCGGTGGTATTCAAATAACCGGCGGCAACAATGGCCCGCGCCAGGGTGAGGTCGGCCGTCCACGGGAGGCTGGGGTAGCGGACCGGGCCCAGAATATAAACCATCGGCAGACCTTGAACCCCGCCGGGAGCCACGCCTTGGGTTTGTTGGGCGTCCGCCGCCGCCTGCTGGCGACCCTGAAAATAAGCGGCCTGGGCGCGGGCACGGGCGCCGGAATTGGAAGTGCACCCCGTCAGGGCCGCCAGCGCCAGAACCAACCACCACCGCAGCATGGACTTCATAACCCCGTTAATTTAGCAACTGGTGGGCACTTCGCGCAAGACCTCCACGCAGTGGGGGATGGCGCCGACGACGAAACCGAGGCATTCGACCGCGCCGCGGGGTTTGCCGGGCAGGCAGATGACCAAGGTTTGGTCCACCACGGCGGCCAGATTGCGGGAGAGAATGGCGTTGGGGGTGATTTTGAGCGATTCCATCCGCATGGCCTCCCCAAAGCCCGGCAATTCCCGGACGGCGATGGCCCGGACCGCCTCGGGGGTGACATCGCGCAGCGCGACGCCGGTGCCGCCGGTGGTGAGAATCAGCAGGCAACCGCGGTGGATCTGTTCGCGAATGGCCCGTTGAATGGCGCTGATCTCATCCGGCACCAAGGCCTCGGCGGCGACCGCCCATCCATAACCCAGGGCCGCCGCGCGCAAAGCCGGACCGCCGAGGTCGTCATACAGCCCCCGGGACGCGCGATCCGATATCGTGATGATGCCCACAGCAATTTCCATGGCTCCATTATGCCGGCGGGGGCGCGGGGCGGAAAGCGTGTTTTGCGCCGGGCGGCTTGACGAATGGCCGCGCCGGGGGGAGCATGGCGGAGCCGCAGGTGCTATGAAGAATCCGGGCCGTGGACGACGAGCCTTCACCCTGATCGAACTGTTGGTGGTCATCGCAATCATTGCGATTTTGGCCGCCCTGCTCCTGCCCGCCCTGGCCAAAGCCAAGCTACGGGCGTTGCAAACGACCTGTTTGGACAACCAAAAGCAGATTGGGTATGCGGTTTCGATGTACGCCACGGAGGCCCATGAGCACTTTCCTTATTGCCTGAGCTGGGGCGCGGCCTGGGGCACCGATCACGCCCTCGGCCAGGCCTACCTGCCGCAATTGCTGGAACCGCTGTTGGGCCGCAATTTTGGCTCGAACCAACCCATCAACCGGCCACCGTCCCAGAGCATCTGGGTTTGTCCGGTGGGCGTGCGCGCCAAGGATCCGGCCGTGTCGGGCTTCAACCAAATGGTCGCGGACAATGCGTATGTCACGTACGTGTGGAACCACATTTACCTTACGGCGGACCGGTCGTCCTACCAAGTGGACCACCCGGTAAGCGGACGGCGCACGGCCGACGTGACGAGCGCGAGTACGGCGGTGCTGCTCTGGGAAATGCCGTATTGGACGCCCACGGCTTCGCCCCATCACGGCGGGCTGGATTTGATCTTCGCCGATTGCCATGCCGCATTTGAGCAGCGGCGGCTCAATGAAATCGATTGGTGGAGCTACCACAGCCGCCGCGGCTGGGACGATTTCACGACGGGTTTGTGACCCCGCGCGGAAACCGGAGCCGGGGAGGGGTGCGCGAATGTTGCACAATAGTTGCACGCAAAGCTTGACCTGACGGGGATTGCTGGCAGAATAGTCTGCTTGACTAGTTGGAACTATTGATATGGAACACATTCGCAACATTGCCATCATCGCCCACGTTGACCATGGCAAGACCACTTTGGTGGACTGCCTTTTGAAGCAGTCCGGCACTTTCCGCGCCAACCAGGCGACGGAGGAGCGCATGATGGACTCGATGGACCTGGAACGGGAAAAGGGCATCACGATCCGCGCCAAAAACGCCGCTTTCAAATACAAGGATTACCACATCAATATCGTGGACACCCCGGGGCACGCCGATTTCGGCGGCGAGGTGGAGCGGATTTTGACGATGATCGACGGGGTGCTGCTGGTGGTGGACGCCGCCGACGGTCCCCAGGCGCAAACCCGCTTCGTGCTCCGCAAGGCGCTGGAAGCCGGGGCCAAGCCGATCGTGGTGATCAACAAGATCGACCGCGACAACGCGACGCCGCACAAGGTGCTGGACGCCGTGTTTGAGCTGTTCATGGCGCTGCACGCCACGGACGAGCAATTGGATTTTCCCGTGGTCTATGCGAGCGCCAAGATGGGCTACGCCAAGGTGGAATTGCAGCACGTCAGCGGCACGATGGAGCCGCTGTTCGACGCGATCATCAAGCACATCCCCCCGCCCCGCGCCCACGCCGGCGCGGAGTTCAAACTGCTGGCCGCCAACTTGGACTATTCCGATTACCTCGGGCGCATCGTCTTCGGGAAGATTCTCAGCGGCAAGGTCAAGCTGGCGGATTCGCTCGTTTGCCTGCATGGCGACGGCCGCAAGACCAAGGGCAAGGCCACCGCGATTTACCACTTTGAAGGCATGAAGCGGATCGAGATTCAGGAAGCCCACGCCGGCGACATCATCGGCTTGACCGGGTTCGAGGATGTGTTCATTGGTGAAACCATTGCGCACAGCGAGGACGCCACCCCGGTGCCGTTCGTGCCGATCGACCCGCCCACGATTCAAATGCAGTTTGCGGTCAATGACGGTCCCCTGGCCGGCACCGAAGGCGACTTCGTCACCGCGCGGCATATTCGGGAACGGCTGATCAAGGAAACCCGCACCAACGTGGCCCTGCGCGTAGCGGACACCGACATGACCAGTATTTTCGAGGTCAGCGGCCGCGGGGAAATGCAGATCGCGATCTTGGTCGAGCAAATGCGCCGCGAAGGCTTCGAAGTGCTGGTCTCCCGGCCCGAGGTCATTTATCGCAAGGACAAGCAGGGCAACATTTTGGAACCCATCGAAAAGTTGTTCGTGGATGTGCCGAAGGAAAACATGGGGTCGGTGATGGAAAACCTCGCCAACCGGCGCGGGGAAATCACCAACATGAATCATATCGGCGACACCGTCAGCATTGAGGCGTTGATTCCGACCCGCGGTTTGATCGGTTTTGAAACCGACTTGGTCAACCAAACCCGCGGCATGGGGGTGATGAGCCATCTGTTCCACGAATACGGTCCGGACCGCGGCGAGATCGCCGCCCGCAAGAACGGTTCTTTGGTGAGCATGGACTCGGGCAAGGCCACCCCTTACGCCCTCAACATGGTCCAGGAACGCGGCCGCCTCATGGTTGAACCGGGCGAGCAAATCTACGTGGGCATGATCGTGGGTGAAAACAAACGGGAAAACGACATTCCCGTGAACCCCTGCCGGGAAAAACGCCTCAGCAACATGCGCTCGCAAGGCGACGGCAAGGGCATCCAACTCGACGCCCCGCTCAAATTGAGCCTTGAGCGCGCCTTGGAATACATCGGCTCCGACGAATACGTGGAAGCGACACCCAAGAACCTGCGTCTGCGCAAAAAGGAATTGGACGAAACCAAGCGGAAACGCACCACGCAGAACCGCGTGTTCAAGGTGGAAGAATCGGCGGAATAATCAACCCCGAAACGACGCGGGTGCGACGGCAACGTCGCACCCGCTTTTTTTTTGGTCACGTCGCGCGGGCGCCACCGGCCGGGACCGGCCGGATTCAAACCTTCGGCTTGTCCGCGGCGGGCACGCCCGGGGAGCTCGTCCGCAACGCCAGGCAATCGTAGAGCAAACGCTTGGATTGGAAGGCGGTGACGGAGCGGAAGAGAATTTTGTAGCCGCCCAGGTCGAACGCGGCCTGGCGGGCGAGCGAGATTTCCAGCTCCGCGCCGGCTTCGAGTTTCACCACCACTTCGGGATCCTGGGCCAGTACAATGGGACGGGCGCCCGGGTTGATGAGGATGGAAACCGGGAGCACGGTGAAAGGCAGCGCGTTGCCCGCCGGGGCGGCGGCGCTTTCCAGCACCGAGGTGGCGGCCGCCTGCTTGGCCTCCAAGTGAATCATCCGCGCTTTCGCATCGGACATTTGCGATTCCAGCGCGGTGGACACCAAGTCGAGGATCCAATCCCGCGCGGCGGCCAGCGTTTGCAGTTGCGCGAGGTTTTGGTCGCCCTGCTTGCGCTGGATGGCTTTGACGAGGGAGGAGATTTCCTTCAGGTAAACGTTCTTCTGGGAATCCGGCACGTAGAACATCACCATGAAATGCACCGGCTTGCCATCCGGTGAACCGTAATCAATCCCGGTCGGGCTCCAACCCGCGGCGCAAATCATGGGCCCGTCGTGGTTGGTCCGCATGTGCGGGCAGGCCCAACCCATCCCGATACCCGTGTTGAATTGGTTCTCGCGGTGTTGCACGCCGCCGGCCACGTCGGTGCCCGGACTGAGGTCGGGCATGGCCTCGATCAGATTCGCCAGGTAATTGAGCGCCTTTTCCTTGCTGGTCTCGGGCAGTTCGACAAAGCGG
>CAIYZC010000858.1 GCA_903930565.1 uncultured Pedosphaera sp. | reverse complement strand
GGGGGGTGCCCCGGGCGCGGCCGGTCTGGCGGGCGCCTATTGCTCCACGGTGCTCCTCACCTTGAGCAACCCCATGACAATCCTGTCCTTCGTGGCCGCCTTCGCCGGATTGGGGTTGGGGGTGGGCGTCGATTTTCCCGCCGCGGCGGCCTTGGTGGCGGGCGTGTGGGTCGGCTCCGCCGCGTGGTGGTTGCTTTTGAGCGCGGGCGCCGGCTGGTTTCGGGACCGCCTGCGGGGTGGGGCCGGGCGGTGGATCAACCGCCTCTCCGGTCTGGTTATCCTCGGATTTGGCGTGTGGTTATTGGGGCGGCTGGCTTTTGCCGGCCGGTAGTCGGCTTGGACCCGGGTGCGGCGGCGGAGCGCCGCACGGGCATTTTTCCACTGGACCGGGAAACCGGCCTTGGCAAGCCGGCGGTGGCGCGCTAGCTTTAACCCGCGCACCAGCGTTTGCCGATGAGTGATCACGATTCAACCAATCGACCCGCTTCCCCCCCGGGCAGGCCGTCCGGTGCGCAGCGGGGATACCTGATCGCCCTCCTGGCGATGGCCGCGGCGTTCGCCCTCCGGATCTCGCTGGATTCGTTGCTGCGGGACCGCCTGCCTTACTTCACCTTTTTTCTGGCCACCATTTTCTGCGCATGGTACTGCGGCTCGCGGCCCGCGTTGGCGGCCATGCTGGGCGGCTGGGTTCTGGGCGACTGGTTTTTTGATGACGACCGGCATCGATTGGGCTGGCCCAACGAGACAGGTTTGCTCGCCGCGTTCACCTATTTGCTGGCGAGCGGCACGACGATTTTCTTCAGCCGGCACCTGCACCGCGCCCGGGAACAGGCCGATTGCAACGCCGCCACCGCCTTGCAAAACCAACACCTGTTGGAACTGGAGGTGGCGGATCGGAAGCGCATCGAAGCCGAAGTGCGCCGGCTCAACGCGGAGTTGGAACGGCGGGTGGCGGACCGCACCGCTGAGTTGGTGAATCTGAACCAAGAATTGGAATCCTTCACCTACTCCGTGTCCCACGATCTCCGGGCGCCGCTCCGGCACATCGACGGCTACACCCAAATCCTCGCCGCGGATTTTGGCGCGACCCTGCCCGGCGAGGCCCGGGAGTTGTTGGACAAAGTCCGCGCCGGGAGCCAGAACATGGGGCGACTGGTGGATGATTTGCTAAACCTTTCACGCGTGGGGCAAAAGGAACTGGACCGGCGGCCGGTGGCGCTCGATCTGGTGGTGGCGGCGGCGCGCGAAGAATTGGCGGCCGAGGCGGCCGGTCGGGAAATTGAATGGCGTCTCTCGCCTATGCCCAACGTGGCTTGCGATCCGGGATTGATCAAACAGGTCTTCGTCAACCTGTTGTCCAATGCCATCAAATACACCCGGCCGCGCGCCCGGGCGGCGATTTCGGTGGATCATTTCACCCAGGGCGGCGAACTCGTCTTCCGCATCCGGGACAATGGCGTGGGGTTTGACCCCCGTTTCGCGGAGAAGTTGTTCGGAGTTTTTCAGCGCCTGCATCCCGCCAGCGAGTTCGAGGGGACGGGGATCGGCCTGGCCACGGTGGCCCGCATCATTCGCAAGCATGGCGGCCGGATTTGGGCCGAAGCCGAGCCCAACCAAGGGGCCTCCTTTCAGTTCACTTTGGCGGCGGTCCCTCAATTTAGTCGCGCTTGAGGTCCCGGTGGTGACGGCGAGCTGGCGGGGGCAAAGCGCAAAAGCGCAAAATTCTCCCTTGGAAAAAGGATTGCCAAATCCGCCCGGATGCGCCAAATTATCCTTCGTGGCCGGAGAGATGGCTGAGTGGTTTAAGGCGCACGCCTGGAAAGCGTGAGTACCTAAACAGTACCGTGGGTTCGAATCCCTCTCTCTCCGCCATTCTTCACAAAACCCAATAGAATCAAGGCAATCGTGGGCTTTTGGCACCTTGGAAAAAGGCAAAACTCTATGCAGACTATATGTATTCTGCGCAAAAATGCATAGCGTTGCAAAGGGATTCAAGCCCCTGTGATCGGCCCGGAAATGGCATGGCCTCCGCCGCCCGCGCTGTCGTTTTCCGCCTCCTCTTTCGCCGGTGATCCGCCTCCCGCCTCCGCCTCCCGCCTCCGCATCCATCACAAGCGGCGCCCCGCCCCCTCGCTTCACGTTAGCTTGTGGCCCATCGCCATCGGTGGCGGGTCCAACCGCCGCGGGAGGGTGGCCGCATGGGTTCGGGCGGCGTGGCTCGTATGGCGCTAGCCTGATTCCCCTTTGGCTCCTTGGTGCGGTCCTGACGCCGCCCCCTGGTCGAGAAACTGTGGATCTCCCCGCGTAGCTGATTGCGCCCGGAACGCCTGCACGGCCCGGTGATCGGAGTGGAGGTTCTGTGCGCGCTAATCGGGGCTTCTCGATGCTGCGGCTGGCGGATGGTTCGGTTTGCGTCCTGGCGCCTGCTACTCCCCAGCGCCCACATTCTCAAGCCCCCGTGGCGATCAACCGCGCCTTGCCGGAGACTCCGCCCAACACATCTCGGTTTGTAACCTTCAGAACGAAGCGCAATGGGCTTTGGTCCCTTGCGAAAACCGAAAAGTAAATCTCCCAGACCTTGCCAAACGGCCAGCGGTCGCGGTTTCCAAGATTGATGGAAAATAGCGGGACTTTCTGCTGAGGGTGGAGGGCACGG
>CAIYZC010000857.1 GCA_903930565.1 uncultured Pedosphaera sp. | reverse complement strand
GGCCTTCTGAATCTGCTCCGGCGTGACCTTGACGCCCTTGGCGGCGTAGGCTTTGGAAATCTTCACGAAATTGTCGCCGCTCTTGACCGTGTACTCGAAGCCGACCTCATTCTTGGCCGGGACCGGGTCCGGATCGGGCGGACGCACCGCGGTCGCGGGCTTGTCCGGAACCGGCGCGGGAGGCGGGGGCGGGTTGGTGATGTAGACGGTCTTGGGCGGCGGCACCGCCAACAATTTCTTGAGCGCCTCGCGGAGTTCGTTGCTGAAGCGTTCACCGTCGGCGACCCGCTTTTGGTCCACTTCCTGGATTTTCTCCGCCAAACGCCGGACATCCTCGGGGGTGGCGTAGATGGGGCGCGGTTTATTCAGCTGCCCCCGCAGTTCGGCCAACTCGCGGGTGATCTGTTGCAATTGGTCGCGGACGGCGGCGTCGTGGAGTTGCCGCGCCTCGGCCATCTGCTCCACGTCGGCCTTGAGTTTGTTGTAGTTTTCCCGGGCGTCCTCGCGCGCCGCGGCCGCGGCCACCGCCGCGGCCATGGCCGGGTCATCCGCCCGCGCCACCGGAACACCCAGGGAAACCACCAAAGCCAACGGCAAAAGCCAACTCTTCATGCGCGCAACATAGGGAGACGCGCCGCCAAATTCAAGCCGCAAAGCGGCGCGGGCACCACCGGACTTTCCCCCGGTCTCCCGCGGTTTATTTCCCGGCTTTGCCGTAGCCCGGGGCGGGGGTGCCGTCGGCTTGCAAATGCCCCGTGGCCCACAACACACCGTGGGTTACCAGATCCAAATACCGGTCGTCTTGCACCGTCATATTGTTGTGGCCGATGGTGGTGCTGAAAACCCGGGTCTTCTTCGCGCCGTATTCGTTGACCCAGGCCACCACCACTTCGTTCGTGCGGGGCTGGCCGTCCCGGCCCTTCACCACCTGTTTGCCGGAGGCCAGCGCCTGGGCGGTGTCGAAAACATGCACGTTGTTGTACAACTCCTCGTTGATGGTAGTCCAATCCGCCAGGCCCTTGGTGATGGCGCTGGTTTGGTTGGTGAAACTGATCGCGATCGGGAGTTGGGCGCCATGGCCGCTGGACTGTAAGCCGAGATACTCGAACCAAAAGCCGTGCGGCGTGCCCAAGGTCACTGGTTGACCGGGGTTGCCGATGCGGTAGCAGTGCATCGCGCAGTGCAGGTTCACACCGGGAACACCATCCCGATGGGGCTTCAAGACCCCTTCCACCGTCGCCGGATCGTTGATATCCGCGCCGCACTCGTCATGGATGACCAAGTCATAACCTTTGGCGTAATCGGGATTCCCCAGAATCGCCAAGGGCGGCTTGGTCGAGCCGTCGGGAGTGTGCACTTGGTCGATCACGACATTGGCCCGGGCTTCGATGCCTTTTTTCAAAATGTCCTTTTGGGCATTGTAGTCATGGCAGCAACCGCCGGTGATCAGGAGCACGCGCAGGGGTTTGGGGGCTTCCGCGGCGGACAGATTGCCAGCCAGGGAAAACGCGGCCGCGGTGGCGGCGGCCAGCAAGCAAAGCGAGGGGCGAATGTTCATGGCGCGATGCTGCGCCGGCGACCGCCGTTTGGCAAGCGGTTCGTGGCTGGTCGGGGTGAAAAAGGCAGTTACGAGGGGGGTGCCGGCGGCGGTTCCCCGCCCAAAACGGGATCCACCAATTGCCCCACCAAGGTCGCGGGCACCTTGGTATCCGTGCCATACTCGACCGGCCATTCCCGGGGCAGCCACGCCGTGCCGAAGACGAAGTCGAAGATCGGGAAAATGGCGGCGAAATTGCGGTCTTGATGCTCCCGGCGCGTATGGTGCCAGTGATGGAAGGCCGGGGTGGCCACCAACCATTCCAAGATCCCCAACCGGAGCCGCACGTTGGCGTGGATGAAAAATGCCCACATGGTTCCCGCGATGGTCACCCATGCCACCGAATTGTCCAGCCGGTGCCCGGTGGCCTGGGCCAGCCCGGTCACGTAAATCAAGCCCATGCCAACCAAGCGCGTGAAGACGATGTCCACCGGGTGCGCCCGGGTATTGACCAACCAATCCATGTGCTCCGCGCTGTGGTGGACGGCATGGAAGCGCCAGAGGAAGGGTAGCTTATGCGTCGCCCGGTGCGCCCAGTACGACCCAAAGTCATTCACAAAAAACATCAGGGGCAGCTTTACCCACAACGGCCAAGTGGCCTCCCAGGCGTAGATGCCAAATGGGTTCGCCCCTTGCAAGGCGCGCACCAGGACGGCGATCGGCACGCCGATGACGAAAGCGGGAAAGAGGCTGTTGAGAAAATACCAAGCGAGATCCACCCCGACCTGCCGGCGCCAGATGGGGGCCGGATGCAAAGCCAGGAGCCGCTCCAACGGCACGAACACCACCGCCAGGAGCACCAGCCAAACGCTGAGCCGAAAGGTTTCCAAACCAAAATAATGCAGATAGGCGTTCATGTGGGAGCCGAGACTCCAAAACCAAATAACCGGCCCGGCCGCCGCCCCGCAAGGCTGGAGTTTGCCGCGCCTGATCCGCCAAAGAATCTCGTTGTTCCCGCCCGCGCCCGCACCCTAGCATCCCACCACCCGGCCGGCCGCCGGGCTTGATGAGATTGAACCCTGACTCCCGCGCGTGGACCCGGGCGGGCATCGCGCTCTGGGCGATCCCCCTCGGAGTGATTTCCGTGCTGGTCGCGAGGCACCCCGCGGCGCACAGCGTCATGCCGGTGTACCATGATGCGGCCGCACGGTGGTGGGCCCGGACGGATTTGTACGGGGGACCGGATTACCACTACCTGCCGCATTTCGCGATTTTGTTCAGTCCGTTTCACGCCCTGCCCGCCGCCGTGGGGGATGTGGTGTGGCGTTGGCTGTCGACGGGATTGCTGGCCGGAGCGCTGTGGCAATGGGTCGGGCGGGACCAACTGGCGGGGGCGCCGCGGCGGTTTTTTTGGGCTTCGTTGATCGGCTTCACGCTCTGTCTCCCGGCGATTCGGAATGGGCAGGCCAACGTGTTGTTTGGCGCGCTGCTGGCCCACGCCGCGCTGCGCCTCGGCCGGGCGGAGTGGTGGCGCGCGTTGGGCCTGCTGTTGCTGGCGATGATGATCAAGCCGCTGGCGATCGTGATGCTCCTCCTGGCGGGAGTGGTTTACCGGCCGTTGATCGGGCGCGCGGTGGTGGGCTTCGTGGCGTTGGCCGGCTTTCCGTTTCTCTTCGGCCCGCCAGCCTATGTGCTGACGGAATGTCGGGCGGCGTTGGTGCATTTGGGCGAAGTTTCACTGGTGACGGAACACCGGTTCGCGGACTTGAACGGGCTGTTCCGCACCTTGGGACACCCGCTGACCGGACGCTGGTCCCAAATGGTGCGCGCGGGGGCGGGCGCGGCGACCCTGGCGCTTTGGTGGCGGGCGGCGTCCCGGCTGCGCGAACCCCGGCGGGCGGAGTTGCTGCTGGCCCTCAG
Source organism: uncultured Pedosphaera sp. (assembly GCA_903930565.1). Classification (GTDB taxonomy): domain Bacteria; phylum Verrucomicrobiota; class Verrucomicrobiia; order Limisphaerales; family Pedosphaeraceae; genus CAIXFN01. Next base: position 4,641 of record CAIYZC010000857.1, on the reverse strand, counting down.
CACAACGTATCTGATGGTGTTCAACCCGATGACCGAGTTGAACAGCTACGTGATCCTCGCGCCCGTATTGGCGGCGTACGCCCTGCGGTTTTTGGCGGAGCCGGCCCGGCGGGCGGCGGGTTGGTTTTTGGTCTTTGCGTTGGTGTCCATGGGCTTGGGGCCCGAGCTGTTCCGGCCTTGGGACCCCCAGTTTGCCCTCTGGTGGTTTCCCGTCATGGCGTTAGGCGCCATATCGACGATCCTCGCCTCAGAGCGGGGAGCGCCGACAGGCTGGCCGGGCACCCCCGGCCCGGAGGAAACCGGTCGTTGAGTCCGGCCAAGGCTTGCCGGTCGCGGCATCGGTTGGCATAATGCCCCTTTCGCCGGTCCCGGAAGCGGATCGGTTTGGCTGCAACCTTTTATGAATATTTTGATTACGGGCGGCGCGGGCTATATCGGCTCGATTTTGACCCCCACGCTCCTGGCGCAGGGCCATCATGTCACCGTGGTGGACAACTTTCTCTTCCGGCAGAACAGCCTGATGGACTGCTGCCACTACCCCCATTTTCAAGTCGTCCGCGGCGATTCGCGCGACGAGGGTTTGATGAAGCCGCTCATCGCCAAGGCGGACTTGATCATCCCCCTGGCGGCGTTGGTCGGGGTGCCGTTGTGCAACCAGGACCAGATCGGGACGACCACGACCAATTTTGAAGCGGTGGCCATGCTGTGCCGGGTCGCCAGCCCCGCGCAACGCATCATCATGCCCGTGACCAACAGCGGCTACGGCATCGGCGAAAAGGGCAAGTTCTGCACCGAGGATTCCCCCTTGCGTCCGCTGTCGACGTACGGCATCACCAAGGTGAAGGCCGAAGAGGCGGTGCTGCAACGCGAGAACAGCCTGAGCTTCCGCCTGGCGACGGTGTTCGGCCTGGCGCCGCGGATGCGCCTGGACCTGTTGGTGAACGACTTCGTTTACCGCGCCGTGCACGACCGCGCGGTGCTCATTTTCGAGGGCCATTTCAAGCGCAACTACATCCACATCCGCGACGTGGCGCGCGCGTTCCAGCACGGCATCGAAAACTTCGAGACCATGCGCGGCCGCGCCTACAACGCCGGTTTGGAGGAGGCCAACCTCTCCAAGCTCGAACTCTGCGCGGTGATCAAGAAGCACCTGCCCAAGTTCGTCTATGTCGAGGCGCCCATCGGCGAGGATCCCGACAAGCGCGATTACATTGTCTCCAACGCCCGCCTGCTCGGCACCGGTTTCCAGACCGAGTGGGGCCTGGACCGCGGCATCGTCGAGCTCATCAAGGGCTTCACCATCCTGCGGAACACCATTTACGGCAACGTCTGAGGCGGCCCGCATGGCGACCGGACATTCCCTGGGCCCGGACGTGGCGGCGGTCATCCTGGCCGGCGGCTTCGGGACGCGCATCCGCCATCTGCTGGCGGACCTGCCCAAGCCGATGGCGCCGGTGGCGGGCCGCCCGTTTGTGGAATGGGTGGTCCGTTTCCTCGCGCGCCAAGGCGTCACCCGCCTGGTGCTCTCCACCGGCTACCGGGCGGAGACCATCGCGGAGCATTTCGCCCGGCATCCCCTGCCCGGCGTGTCCATCGTGTGCGCGCCGGAGACCGAGCCGCTCGGCACCGGGGGCGGGGTGATCCAAGCCGCCGGCGGCCTCGGGGGGCCGACGCCCCGGCTGTGGTTGGTGTTGAACGGGGATTCGCTCGCCTTCGCCGACCTGGCCGCGGCCCGCGCGCCCCTGCTTGCCGACCCCGGCGTGGCGGGCGTGATCGTGGGCCGTTATCTGGCGGATGCCGGCCGTTTTGGCACTTTGGACACGAACGACGACGGGCGGCTCTTGCGCTTCGCGGAAAAGCGCCCCGGCAGCGGGGTGATCAACACCGGCATCTACTTACTGCGGCACGAGTTGCTGGCGGAATTCCCCGCACAACGGCCGTTGAGCATTGAACAAGACGTCTTCCCCACCCTGCTCGCCCGCGGCCACCGGTTGCAAGTGGTGACCACGGACGCGGCGTTTCTGGACATCGGCACCCCGGAAAGTCTCCCGGAGGCGGAGGGGTTTGTGCGGGAGCACGCGGGCGAGTTTTTGGCGTGAGCCATGCGGCCTGGAGGGGCCGGCGAGCGGCCCACCCCGGTGGGGATTGCTATCCGCGGTTGGGTTCGGGGCGGCGGCGGGGGGCGGGGCGGGGGCGGGGCCCCGGGGCGTTCGCGCCGGCGGCGAAGCGCTGGGTAGAGACAGATGTGGGCAAGGACGTCCGGCCGGTCGCGGGGGGCGGGGGGGCGGAGGGGCGGCGCCGGGCCGGCGGTGGGGGGCGGTTGCCGCCGCGCAGTTGGGCATTCCCCGAGGTGGGGAGCAGCGGGCGCGCCTGCGGCGCCAGCCGGGCGGGTTCGGCGGAGCCCGGGGTGGGACCGGCGGGGCGCTGGGGCGGGCGGGAAGCGCCGCGTTTCGCTTGCGGTTGGCGGGTTTCATTCCGGCCGGGCCGGGAATTCTCGGAGCGCGGTTGCGTCCCGTGACCACCGGCTTTGCCCGGCCTGCCGGGGGAACGTTTCGGTTTGGCGGGTGCGGCGGTCGGACGCTGGTGGCCGGACTTGGGCGTGGTGGCGGCGGTTCGTCCCGGCGGCGGGGCGGCGGGACGCTGGTTGGGCGGCGCGGCCGGGCGGGCGACGGGGCGGGCGGGCCGGGCAACGCCGGCGGCGGGGCGCACGTCGGGGCGGCGGGGATGGGTTTGCCGATCGGGGCGGCGCTGGCTGGCGGGGGCGGCGACGCGGTCCGCCGGGGTGACGACGGCCACGCCCGTGGCCAGTTTAAAGTCCACCTGCTTCTTGAACCGGTCCACCTTTGCCACTTGGACAGTGACGCGGTCGCCCAGTTGAATGATGCGGCGGGAGCGGCGGCCGATGACGCGGCTGCGCATGCCGTCGAACTGGTAAAAATCATCCTTGATCGAGGACAAGGGCACGGCCCCGCTGAGGCCGAGGTCGGTCACGTCCACAAAGAAGCCGAAATTGCGCACATCCGTGACCAAGCCGGCGTACGTTGGCGGTTGGTGGCCGGCCAATTGTTCCTCCAGAAAGGCGTACATTTTCACGTCCTTGCTGTCGCGCTCCGCGTCGGCGGAATCGCGTTCGGTGGTGGACAACTGGTCGGCGATTTCGTGGAGGGCGGAGGCGCCCAGCCGCTCGTCGGACTCCCCGAAGAGCGCGCGGTGGACGAGCAGGTCGGCGTAGCGCCGGATGGGCGAGGTGAAATGGGTGTATTTCTTCTTGGCCAGGCCGTAGTGGCCGAGCGGTTCGACCGCGTACCGGGCGCGCATGAGCGAGCGCAGGAAGCCGATCTTGAGGGCGGCGCCGATGGGCACGGTGGTGAGTTTGCGCAGGAGCTTTTGCACCTCGGTGCGGACGGTGAGGTTGCCGCAGGGCAGGTGGTGGGCCATGACTTCGGCGCGGTATTCCCGCAACCGTCGTTCATCCGGAGCCTCGTGGACCCGGTAGACCGCGGGACGATTCAAGGCCATGAGGCGGGCCGCGACGGCTTCGTTGGCCAGGAGCATGAACTCCTCGATCAATTGATGGGAGACGTCGTTGTCATGCCGTTCGATGCGCAGCACCCGGCCCTGGTCATCCAACCGGATTTTGGTTTCCGGAAAATCCATTTCCAGAGAACCGGCCGTGAACCGCGCCCGGCGGACGAGCTGCGCCACTTCGTGGGCCTGGTGCAGCATTTTTTCGATGGGATCGGCGGGCTCGCCCTGCAACACCGCCAAGGCTTCCTGATAGGAAAAGCGCCGTTGGGAATGAATCACGGCCGGGTAAAATTGCGTGCGCACCACGCGGCCGTCGGCGGCGAGCAGGAACTCCACGCATTTGGTCAGGCGATCCACCCGGGGTTTGAGCGAGCACAGCTCGTTGCTGAGGCCCTCGGGCAGCATGGGGATGACGCGGTCCACCAAGTAGGTGGAGTTGCCCCGTTGCCGGGCCTCGGTGTCCAAGGCGGACCCGGGCCGGACGTAATGCGACACATCGGCGATGTGGACCCACAGTTTCCACTGCCCGTTGGGGGCGGGCTGGAGGCAAATGGCGTCGTCAAAATCCTTGGCGTCATCGGGGTCGATGGTCACGACGGGATGGTGGCGGCAATCGGTGCGCCCGGCCAATTCGTCCGAGCGAATCTCCTGGCCGATGGCAACCGCTTCGGCGAGGACGCGCTCGGGAAAATGGTCGGCCAGGCGGTATTGACGGAGCACGGAGAGCATGTCCACGCCGGGTTCGGCGGGGGCGCCCAGCACCTCCACGATTTCGCCCTCGGGGCTGACGTGCCGGGATTCCCAGGCGCGCAGATCGACGAGCACCTTGTCCCCCGCTTGGGGTTGGGGCCCGGAGCCCGCGAAGGGCGTGACGTAGATATCGTGCGGAATCCGGGGGTCGTCGGGGATCACGTACAGAAACTTTTCGCTGTGGCGCAGGGTGCCGACCAATTGGGTGCGGGCACGTTCCAAGATGCGGATCACCTTGCCCGTGCGCTCGCCCTGATCGCCGCGTTTGCCGGCGGGGACCACGTCCAAACGCGCCAGGACGCGATCGCCGTTGAAGGCGGTGCTGGTGGCGTGCTCGGGGATGGTGATTTCACGTTCCCCCGG
>CAIYZC010000856.1 GCA_903930565.1 uncultured Pedosphaera sp. | reverse complement strand
CCGGCCGGCACGGTCATTTGTCCAACGCCGAAGCCGCCGATGCCGCCCAGACCATCATGTCCGCGGAGTTGCAGCACCTCTACCTAGGGCATCTCAGCCGGGAATGCAACCGCCCCGAATTGGCGCGCGACGTGATTATGGACCGCTTGCAGAAGATCGGCGCCCACCACGTCCAGGTTACCCTCACCGCCCAGGACACCGCCTGCCCGACCTTGACCCTGGAATCCGCCCCCGCCTACACCCAGGCCGCCTTGCTGTGAGCCGCGGCCGGCCGCCCGTCGGGCGGCTCAAATCATGTATTCCATCATGACCAAGGGTGGCAGCGTGTCCGCGAGCGGCGGGTGATCGAGAATCGTCTCCGCCACCCGGCGCGCTTGGCCGCGCAGTTCCGGCACCGCAATGGTCTCCCACAGCGTCCCGCGCAACAGGGGGCCCAGGGCCAACAGGAAAGGAGAACGCGCGCCGGAGCGGTCCAGCACGGTATGGTCTTCATCCACCCGTAATCCGAGATCCAGCTCATCGGGCACCACCAAACCGGTGCGCAGCAGGTTTTGCAGCAGCACCGAACGGGTCTCGGTGAACCGGGTTTGCGGGCCGGTGGCATTGATGACCAGGTCCCCGATCAAGGGTTCCCGCCCGCTCAATTCCACCCGCAGTCGTGGGCCCTCCGCCACCACGCGTTCGACGCGCGCCGCCTCCAAACTCACCCGCCCGCTGTTCACGGCGGCGGTGATTTCGGCGTGTATCTCCGGCGCGATGCGGTGCCGCTGCACGTTCCAGCGGGCGGCGTGGTCGCGGATAAATTCCCGTTTTTCCGCGGTCGATAGGTGGCGCCAAATCCTTTGGGTGTGCGGCCGGAGTTGATCCACCACGATGGCCGGATTCGCGCCCTGGGCGCGCAGTCGCGCGCAATGCCGCTCCATGAGCGCCACCAATCCCGTCAACCCCAGGCTCGTCAGGTCCACTCCGGGCGGGGGGAATTCCGGATTGGCAATCCCGCGAAAATGGGCTTCCGGCAGCCGGGCATGTCGTGACACCACCTGCACCGTTCCCGTCCAATTACGGGCCTGCAGGGTCAGCAGGGCGTCCACCGCGCTCAAGCCCGTGCCGAGCACCACCACGTTGCCACCGCCCGCCGGCAACCGATCCTCCCAGGCCACCCAGGGATTGCCCACCCAACCGGGGTGCGCCGCGAGCTCGGCTTCCCCGGGAAAACCCGCCGGGGCTTCATTCCCCGTCGCCAGCACCACTTTCGTTGCCCGCACCTCCCGGCCGTCCGCCAGTTGCACCCGGGCATGGCGGCGCTCCGCTTGCACCGCCACCACCTCCCCCTCCAGAAAGGTGGTTTGCTCCAGCGAGACCGCCCCCGGCGTCCGCAGGTGTTCCCGCAGGAGGTTGCTCAAATAGTCGCCGTACACCCGGCGCGGCACAAATTTCCCCCGGAGCTCCGCTTCCGGCAGGTCTTCATACTCAAACCGCGTCCGCAGCCATTGCAGGAAATGGTCGGGTTGGTCGGGAAACGCCGACATGTTCCGCGCCGCCACGTTGAGCAGGTGCTCCGGCCGCCGGGTGCCATAGGCCGCTCCCCGGCCCAGGGGACGGCTTTGGTTGATCAGGGTGAGGTGGAGCGGGCGGGCGCGGAGTCGGGCCAGGTTGACCCCGGTCATCACGCCGCTGAAACCACCCCCGATGATGGCGACGGACTCCGCATGCGTACTGCTCATACGGCAGACTTAAGACCTGGGGCGGGTTTGTCAAGGCGCGCCTTCGGGCCGGCCTGCGGGGGATCAGTTGGCCGCCTCGGCCACCACCGTCGTTCCGTCCAAGGTGGCGTTGGCCACCTTTTGGTGCGCCCCACCGGGCCAGACGACCTCGATGTCTTCAGCTTTCGTGGCCTGACCCAGCCCCAGCGTCACGGGCAGCTCGGACTGGGACAAATAGCCCCGCGTGGGCATGACCTGCCGCCACAAAGTTTTGCCGTTCACCTTGGCGCGCACCGCCGCCCCGATTGCATCCCGGTTGCTCTTGGTGCCCACCAGTTTGAAGCGCAGCCAATGATTGCCCAGGTGCTGGTCATTGCGCAGCAGCAGGGGCGGTCCGCCCACTTGCGTGACAATCACATCCGGATCGCCGTCGCCGTCGATGTCCGCATAGGCCGAACCGCGGCCCACCATCGGTTTGACCAAATCAGCGCCCGCTTTTTCCGCCGGCACGGGCACAAAGCAGCCGCCGCTCCGGTCCCCGGCATTCCAGAACAACTGCGCCGGTTGCCGGTACTGTTGATTGTGCTGAATCTTGCCGATTTCCTCCTCCAGATGGCCGTTCGCCGTCAACACATCCAATCGGCCGTCCAGATCGTAATCGAAGAAGAACACGCCGAATTTCAGCAGCAAGCGCCCGGCGGGACCAATGCCTTCCGTAATCGTCTCGTCGGAGAACAACGTGGGGGTGCGTTGGGAAACATAGAGGGCGGTCAATTCCGTCGCAAAGTTGCCGATGACGATCCCCAGGGCGTCGTCGTTACGGAACCGGGCGGCGTCGATGCCCATGGCGCCCCGCGCCCGGCCGTAGCTGTCGAAGGCAATGCCGCTCAAGGCCCCGATCTCCTTGAACATGCCCTTGCCTTCATTGTGAAAGACAAAGTTCTGCACCGTGTCATTGGCCACCACCAAATCGATCAATCCGTCCCCGTCCAAGTCCACCGGCGCCACCCCCAGTGACTTGCCGGCAGGCGCGCCGGTTTGCGGGTTCTTGACCTGGATGCCGCTCGCCGCGGACACATCTTTGAACACCCCGTTGCCTTCATTGTGGTACAGCATGCAAAAGGCGCCCTGAAAATTCATCGGCTGCCCGTACGCCCGCCCCACGCCTACTAGTTTGTAACCAACCTCAATGTCGATTTCCCGCGACCATTGGACGTAATTGCACACGAACAAATCCAGCTTGCCGTCGTTGTCGTAGTCGATGAAGGCGCAGCTCGTGCTCCATTCCTTCCCGGTCCCGCCCACCCCCGCCGCGGCCGTGATGTCCTTGAACTTGCCGCCGCCCTCGTTGTGGAACAAATGGTTGCCGCCCACGCCCGAGATGAAAATGTCGGGCCGCCCGTCGTTGTCGAAATCGCCCACGGCCACCCCCATGCCATAGAGGCTGACGTCCAGGCCGGACCCCGTGGTCACGTCGGTGAAATGACCGTGCCCGTCGTTGTGATACAAGGCCGGGGTCGCGGCGGCCGCGCCCGCCGGCGTGTGCCCGGGCCAGTACGCCGAATTAATGAGCAAAAGGTCCTGAAACCCGTCGCCGTCGTAATCCAGGAAGGCCACGCCGCCGCCCATGGTCTCGGGCAGCAGCTTCTCGCCGTACGCGCCGTTCTGGTGGCGGAAGGTGACTCCCGCCGCGCTCGCGACATCGGTGAACTTCGCCACCGGTATTTCCGCCGGCACCGCGGCCGCCGGCACCGGGGCCGCCAGCGCGGTCAGCTTGGGTTTCACGGGGGCGGGCTTCCGCTGGCGCAAAGCGTAACCTCCGCCCGCGGCGAGGGCGATCAACACCACGCCGACGGCGGACCAACGAAACGCCCGGCCCACCACGGCGTCGTCGTAATGGGGGACTTCTTCGGGCTCTTCCTGGCCGGACGGGGTGGGGGAAGTCGGTTGCGAACTCATAATCAACTGCTTATCGGTTGGCCGCCACGGCGGGCGCGGCGGGGGTGTTGGGGGTGGCGGCTTGGCTCAGGCCGGGGGCGGCGGGCCGCTGGAGGGGGTAGATCACAATCGCCTGCGCCGCATGATCCGCGGCGGGGTTGCGCCGCCGTTGCAGGCTGATCGCCCGGTCCCGGGCGTTGTCATCCGGCCGGTAGCGCTCGTGCAACCGGCGGTGGTCCGCCGCTTCCTGCGTCCGCCCCATGGCTTCATAAATCAGCGCCAGATTGTAGTGCGCCGGCACGTTCTCCGAGTCGAGCGCGAGGGTCTTTCGGAATTGCTCCTCGGCCAGCCCCAGGTATTGCCGGTAGGCCTCGGGGCGCGCATGTTCCTGCTTGGCCCGCTCGAAGTACGTCTGCCCCAGTTCATTCAAAACTTCGTAGTCCTTCGTGAAATCAAAGTTCTTGGTGTCGATCTCGGGAAAGTGGTCCTCCACGATGCTGCGGAATTCCCCGATCGCCTTGTCCAAGTAGCCGTTCGCCTTGTCCACGGAGCCGTTCAACCAGGCCACCGTCCAGCGCGGCGCGGGCGGGTCCATGCGTGCGGCCTGCTGGAGCGCGGTCACCGCGTCGTCCAGCCGCCCTTCCTTGAGGTACGTCCGCGCGAGGTTCAGCGGCCCGTCGGCCCGCCCCAGCTTCTCCACCTCGCCAAACGCCTGCGCCGCTTGGATGAGCTCGCCCTTCTCGCTGCCCTGCTCGCCCTCCAGCAGCAAACCAATGCCGTAATCATTCCACCGTTGCCACGGGATGATCGCGGACGGCGCGTTGTTGGGATTGCCCGTGCCCCCCTCGATGGGGAACAGAATCTGATCCGCCGCCATCGTCACGACGGGCAGGTCGTTCGTGATTTGATACGGCGCGCCGTTGGTGTAGGTGGGCGCGTTGATATAATTAATGTAAGTGGTGTCGAACTTGCGGTACTTCAACGCCACGGCCACCAACAGCGGTTCGCGCTGGTCCGCCGGCACCGTGAACTCATAGTGCACCACCTGGCCCGCCCCGGGGGGGATCTGGTGGTTGTACAAGGGGGTGAAAATGTCCTGCGGATTGCGCCGGTCGATGCGGTTGCCGTCTTTGTCCAGCATGTACACATTCAAGAAATGCGCCCACGGGTCCACTTCATTGTGCGGCCCCTGGCCGCCGTTCCGGCCCAGGGCCCGGCCCCCGGAGGAGACTTGGGCGTCCACCCAGATTTCGTTGGAGTCCACCGTCCCTTGCGAGAAAAGATGCCCCAGGCGCACCGTGCGCAGTACGACCTCGAACAAATACTTGTGGCCGGGCTTCAAGGCCGGCACCTGCGGCCGCAGCGGCGCGGTCAACGGCGCGTCCACCGTCCCGCCGTCCTTCACGCCAAACAAATCCACCCGCACGGAGCCCTTTAGGTACTCCGCCTCCTTTTGCACGATCTCCGGCTGTTTCCGGATGGCCGCCAAGCCGGTGTTCGCGCCCGGGAAGAAGTGGTCGTGGACGTACAGGTTCTGATTGGTGGGATTCAAAAACTTCGCCGCAAAATCGGCGGAGGACTGCAATGGCATGTGGCAGCCGGAGCAATTTTGCTGCGCTTTTTCGGGATAATAGAACGCCCGCGCGTTGTGCCCCGAAACCCCGCTCAGCAAATACGGATCGTAATGGTTCTGGCCGCGCAGCCATTCCTTGTAGTGGTTGAGCTCGTACGGAATGCTCACCTTGTGGCAGGTGGAGCAAAACTCCGCGGTTTTGTGCAGCGGCTTGAGAAAGGTTTGCTTGTGGAACTCCGGCTTGGCCTTGACCAATTGTTGGTTCAGGAATTGCAGAAATTGGTTCGTGCTCTTCGCGAAGGGGTAGTGGATCGGCTCCTCAATGGTGTAATCCGCGTTGCCCTGGGTGCTGTTGACGTGCGTAATGGCATGGCACGCCGTGCAGGTCAGGCCCGCCAGGGCCGTGGGATGATGCTGGTCGTCGAATTTTGGGTCGTCGAACGCCCCGCTGAAAAACGGCACCGCGTCATGGCACCCCGCGCACCATCGCGCCGCCCGCACGTTGCCGTCCCGTTCCAGCGAAACCCGCCGGGTTTCCCGCACGCTGAAGAGGTACGGCGGATTGTTGAAGGAACTGAAATGGTGCGCGCTGTGAAACCAAGATTTGTAGGCGTCCTGATGACATTTCAGGCAATAGTCGTCCATCATCAACGTCCCCGCCGGAATGAAATTGCCGGTCGCCGTGCGCGCGAGGGAGGGCTTGAAATACTTCTCCCCCTCCTTCGGTCCCTGCACGTTCCACTTGCGGGGATCCTGCGAATGGAGCCCCACCAAGCCCAAGACCACCGCGCCCACCGCCGCCGCCCACGCCGCCCCCACGCGCCATTGAATGCGCGGCCCCGCCAGCCGGTGCAGAATGTACAGCCACACCGCCCCCAACGGGCTGAGCACATGCAACCAATACATGGGATCCCGGTACCGCGGATCCTTCAGGTAAAAACCCTCCAGCCGCATCAGCAGGACGCCGCTGACCAACACGGCCACACTTATGGTAAAGAGGGCGTAGCCGACCCGCACCGCCCGGCGGTTCGGCCGGTCATGGGAGTTCTTGATATGAATCAGGCCGAAGACCACGAACGGCACCACCAGCAACAGGCCCAGCACCAAATGCCCCAGGAACATGAACTGGTAGAAGTAGTTCTGGTACGTCACCCCGCGCGTCCATTCCAACATCCGGATCGCCACCAGGTACGCTGAATTGGCCCCCAGGAGGGCCACCAAAGCGAACAACGCGCCCAGCAGGACGCGTAGGCGCGGCCCGACGGCCCGGACATATTTTTTCCGGGGCACGGCCCCTGGACCCTGTTGGTTACTGGAAATATTCATATCTATCGGGCACCGGCTGTTTGTTCAAGGCCTCCGCGGGAACCCGGCCCCGGCGTCCTCCGGTGGCGGATTCAACCACCGGCCGGACCGCTGCTGGACACTCTGCGGGCTTGGCTGGTGAGGATGCGTGACGATTCGGCTCCGGGGTATGAAAATGGGGCGGATGGCCGGAATTCCGGGGCGGGTTGCGCCCCCGGGTGGGCGGGTTGGCCGTCCCCTCCTGGCGCCAAACGCCAGCCAAACCCATCGGGCCGCCTCCCCGTAGTGCGGACCGGAGGCGGCCCCGCGCGGTCAGAACCGGATGGCCAGGCTGCCCGTCAAGGCGAAGTCGGCAAAGGCCGCGTCGCCGTTGATGTACGTCCCGCTGACTGCGGAAGCCCGTTGATCCGCCACGCTCTGTTGACGATCCCGGTAAAGGGCCCAGGGCACCGAGATGTTGAAGCTCACCGGCCCCCGCATCACTTGGATACCCGGTTCGATGCTGATCGCGCAACCCGGGCGGCGGAATCCGTCGCTGCCGCCAATGAGATCCCGCACCGGCACGCCTTCCACCCGGCCGCCCAGGCTCAACGAAAGCCCCCAACTCGGCTTCAGCACATAGGTGAAACCACCGCGGGCGAAATATTGGTCCGTAATCGACATGACATGTTCGTAATACGACGCGCTCCCCGGCCCCGCCGTCACTTTTCCCGGCGTGGTGGAGGAATTGTCGCGCCAGGTCAGGACATCGTTCGTGTCTTCGGGATTGAACAGATACGAGCCCTGAAAATAGACATAAGTCCGGTCAAAAATCTGCCGGTAGGCATTGATGTCGATGGAAAAGCCCCAGCCGCCGTCGCCCGGCTGGATGGACTGGTCCACTGGATGCACCACGGCGGCGCCGGTTGAAGTGACGAACGTATCCGTCACGCCGTCATTCCCGGTGGGCAGCTTGAGCGCCAAGCCCAATTGGATGTTGCCTTTCGGGTTGTTCACCGGATCCAGGAGCCAGGCGTGGGCGCCCAACCGCAGATCCCCGAGGCCGTCCGCGTGGGTCTCAAAGCGGGAGTGCAGCGCGGTGGAGAACTGGGACCGGGTGGAAAACTCGAACGGCACCAGCAAACCCGCGCTCCAACGCGGCGAGAACGCGTACTCCAGGTCCAAATCCTCAAAATACTGATGGTTGATCACTTGGTTGCCCGCGAGTTGCCGTTGATACTGTTGCTGGTCACCCACGAAATGCCGCGTCGAGTGAATGTACCGGGAGGACACCTCGGCGAGCCAATCCCCGCTCGGGCTATTGGTGTCGGCGAGACCAAGGTTGTCCAGCGGGCGCAATTGGTAGACATCCGCCCCGCGCACGGCCACGCAACCCTGCGCGGCCACTTGTGTGGTGCCCGCCCCCATCAGGGTGAGGCCGGCGAGGCCGGCGAGGATCCGCCGTCCGGTGGGGCTTTCCGTCCGGCCTGGGGCGGGGCGGCGACGATTATGCAGGGTAATGGGCTCATTAGTTGAATGGTTCATGCGGTGATCATATGCCCCATTTTTTGCCCGCCGCGTAACAGAAAGGGACCAACCGCACCGGCCCGGGGGCGAATTGCGCGCCCGCCGGGGCGGTCAACTCAAACCCAGCCGCGGCAAGTTTTCCCGGTAACCCCGCGTCAGCCCCAGCTCCGTCCCGTTCTCCAAAACCACGGTGTATTCCCCGGAAAACAAGGGTTTCAATTCCCGCACCCGCTCCACATTCACGATCACCGAGCGGCTGATGCGCACGAATTTCTCCGCGGGCAACCGCGCCTCCAGCGCATTGAGGGTTTCCCGCAGCAGGTGGGTTTCGCGCCCCTTGTGCAACTCCACGTAATTGTCCGCTGCCTTGATCCAGTCCAATTCCTCCACCCGCAGCAGCAGCACCCGGTCCCCCGTCTTCACCGCCAGCCGCTCCGCGGCCTTGGGGGCGGGTTTGAATTCCTGCAGGAGCGCGGCCAGCCTTTGGTCCAGCCCTCCGCCCGTCCGCTGGCGCACCGCCTGCATGGCCCGTTCCAGCGCCTTCTTAAAGCGCTCCCGGTCGAACGGCTTCAGCAAATAATCCACCGCGTGCACTTCGAAGGCTTGCAGCGCGAACCGGTCGTGCGCCGTTACGAACACCACCACCGGCAGCGTCTCCGTCCCCAGCGCCGCCAGCACGCCAAAGCCGTCCAGCTCCGGCATTTGCACGTCCAGAAACACCAGGTCCGGCGCCGTCTCCCGGATCCGCTCCACCGCCGTCCCGCCGTCCCCGCATTCCCCGGCGATTTCGATCTCCGCTTCCCCGCCCAACAGCTGGCGCAACCGTTCGCGCGCCAGCGCTTCGTCATCCACGATTAAAGTTTTGATTTTCATGCGCCCTTTCCTCCGTGCGCCACGGCAGGGTCACTTGGATCCGCAAGCCGCCCGCCGGGCCGTTGCCCATTTCAAAAGTATGCCCCGCCCCGTACAGTTCCCGCAACCGCGCCCGGGTGTTGCTCAGCCCCACGCCCTCGCGCTTCGGCCCCCCGGGCGGCAGCCCGTTCCCGTTGTCCGCCACTTCCAAGGCCAGTCGGCCCTCCCGCCGCGCCGCGCGGATTTCGATCCGCCCCGGCCGCGCCCGCGGTTCGATGCCGTGTTTGATCGCGTTTTCCACCAAGGGTTGCAAAATCAAATTCGGCACCCGCGCCGCCAGCGTTTCCGGCGCGATGTCCAGCGCCACCGTCAACCGCTCGCCGAACCGGGTCTTTTCGATCTGCAAATAGCGCTCCAGAAACGCCAGTTCCTCCCGCAGCGGCACCTCCTGCGTCTCCGCCTTGGCCAGCGCCGCCCGCAACAGGTCGCTCAGTTGCGCGATCATCCGGTCCGCCGCCTCCACGTCCCGGTGCATGAGCGCCGAGATGGAGTGCAGCGTGTTGAAGAGGAAGTGCGGGTTCAACTGCATTTGCAGCGCCTGCAGCTTGGCCTGTGCCAGCCGCTTCTCCAGCTCCGCCGCCCGCAATTCCCGCTCCCGCAACCGCCGGTTGTAATCAAACGCCGTCGTCACCGCCAGGATCACCCAGTAAACCAGCAGGTTGAAATGCCACGTCTTCACCAGCAGCGTGCGGAAATTGTCCCCGAACTCCGCCCCCGTCTGCCACCGGCCCACCCCCGCGCGCAGGACCATGTAGGCCAGCGAAAACGCCACGCACGCCGGCCCGTGCACCGCCAGGCTCCGCGGCCACGCCGCCGCCTCCAACCGGAACCGCCGCATCAACCAGGTCGCCGGGATCGACAGAACCGCGAACACATACCAATCCCCCAGCGAAAAACTTACCGCTTCCCGCCACGTCACGTCCAACCCCGCCTTCGCGCTCGAAATATAAAACTGGCTCGCGAACGACAGCCCGATCAACGTCCAAAAGCCGAGCCCCGCCAGCCAGACGGTGCGACGGTCGCGGAACAGGGTGGTGAATGTCATATTGCGTGCGCTTCCCCGCCATGCTAAAAGGGAACCGTCCGCCAATGCCAAACAATTTTACATCCGCGGCCCGCCGACTCCCGCCGCTTCCCGTCCTGGCCCTGCTCGCGGCCCTCACCGCCCCCGCCGCCGAGCCGCCCACCGCGCGCTTCACCGACATCACGGCCGCCGCCGGGATCACGTTCCGCCACCAGAACGGCGCATACGGCGCCAAGTTGCTCCCCGAAACCATGGGCGGCGGCGTGGCCTGGCTTGATTACGATGGCGACGGCCGCCCCGACCTCCTGTTCGTCAATTCCGGCTATTGGCCTGGCCACGTCCCCGCGGGCATCGCTCTCGTCCCTGCCTTGACCCTCTATCACAACGAGGGCCGGGGCCGCTTCACCGACGTGACCGTCGCCGCCGGCCTCACGAACACCTTTTACGGCATGGGCGTCGCCGTGGGCGATTACGACAACGACGGACGCCCGGACTTGTTCCTCACCGCCGTGGGTGGCAACCACCTCTTCCACAACGAAGGCGGCGGCCGCTACCGCGAGGTTACCGGCTTGGCCGGGGTGGGGGGTACGCCCGGCGCGTGGAGCACCAGCGCCGCCTGGATCGATTACGACAACGACGGCCGCCTCGACCTCTTCGTTTGCAATTACCTCCAGTGGACCCCGGAGCTCGACCGCGCCGCCAATTTTGAGCTGCCCAACGTCGGCCGTGCGTACGGCCCGCCGCGGAACTTCGCCGGGGCCTTTCCTTACCTGTACCACAACGATGGCGACGGCCATTTCACCGAGGTTTCCGCCGCCGCCGGCCTGCGCGTCCTCCATCCCGCCACGGGCCAGCCCCTGGCCAAATCCCTCGCGGTCGCTCCCGTCGATGTGGACCACGATGGCTGGATCGACCTTGTCGTCGCCAACGACACCGTCCAAAACTTCGTCTTCCGCAACCAGCACGACGGCACCTTCAAGGAGATCGGCGCCCGCATCGGCATCGCCTACGACGCTTACGGCCTCACCCGCGGCGCCATGGGCATTGACTCCGCCCGGTTTCGCAACGACGACACCCTCGGCATCGCCATCGGCAACTTTGCCAACGAAATGAGCGCCCTGTATGTCAGCCAGCGCGATTCCCTCATGTTCGCCGACGAAGCCATCAAGGAAGGCGTCGGCCCCGCCAGCCGGCACCTGCTCAAGTTCGGCCTCTTTTTCTTCGATTACGACCTCGACGGCCGCCTCGACGTCCTCACCGTCAATGGCCACCTCGAACCCGAGATCGCCCGCGCCCAGCCCGGCCAGAGCTATCGCCAACCCGCCCAACTCTTTTGGAACCGTGGCGACCCCAAGGGTCAGGGCTTTGTGGCCGTCCCGCCGGAAAAATGCGGTACCGACCTCTTCCAACCCCTCGTCGGCCGCGGTTCCGCCTTCGCCGATCTGGATGGTGACGGCGACCTTGACGTCGTCCTGACCCAAATCGGCGGCCCGCCCGTGTTATTGCGCAACGACCAAAAGCTCGGGCACCACTGGCTCCGCCTCAAGCTCGTCGGCACCCACAGCAACCGCGACGCGATTGGCGCTTGGATCAAGCTCCGCGTCGGCGGCCGCACTCTGTCCCGCCAAGTCATGCCCACCCGCAGCTATTTGAGCCAATCCGAACTCCCCGTCACCTTCGGCCTCGGCCCCGCCACCCGCATCGACACCCTCGAAATCACCTGGCCCCGCGGCCAAGTCCAAAAAGTTCCCGCCCCCGCCGTGGATCAAGTCCTGACCATCACGGAGCCGTAATGGACGAGCGGTTGCGAGGGCCCCCGTTCGCGCTCTGCAAGGCCCCCTTTTGGATCACGGTGCCGGTCTCACGGGCCAGGCTGCTTTCCGAGTCAAACTTGGGGCGCCGCCCCAGTGCAACCCCGCTTGCCGGCACTGGCAGATTTATCGCGCGGGCTGGCCGTCCAACAAGGCTACCAAGTCCTTGAAAGCTTCCGCGAAGGCCTCGGCGTTCACCTGATCTATGGCGTAGGGTGCCAATTCCAAAATGAGCTGAATTCGATTGGCGATCAAAGGCATGTCCTCCGGCGCGGGATGCTCGGGGTCCGACAGGCCGTCTTCGTTCAAGTCTTCGATCAAATTCTTGCGTTCCTCGTCCGGGAGAAACGGATTGTTGATCGCGGTGGCCCAATACGCGGTCGACCCGGGGTCCGCGCCGACGAAACTCAACGCTTCCCGCGCCAGCGGATCCAGCGCCGTTGCCTTCGGTGAAACCGTTGGTTGGCTCGCGGGCGCTTGCGATGGCCCGGCATCCGGGTGGGTGTCCGTTGGTTGTGGTCGCGGTGCCGCGACCGTCGCTTTGGGCGGTGGCTCTGGGGCTGCACTTTCGGGCTGGACGGGGAACACCGCGACCGGTGTCGGCGCGGAGCTGGGCGTCGGGATGGGGGTCGGCTTGCTTTCGCTTTGTAACAGGCCGGCCCGCTTTTGCGCTTCCGCCGCCACCGCCTGCTGACGTCTTACCATCAGCACGCTGAAAAGGCTGCCCGTAACGATCATCGCCAGGCCCGCCATCAGGACCAACTTTTTAGTCTCCATATTTTTTGTTCTCAATCCTTGGGTTTTGGATTTGCGATCCGGTTTGACGCCGGGTGATTTTGCGCGCCCCGGAAAGGCAGTGCGGGTTTCCCTTCCTCTCACGGGAGCTCTGGCGTGAACCTTGCCTTCCGCTGCCTCGCCCACCCCACGCTTGCGGACTGCCGGCGCTTCGGTTCAAAGCATTCATGAAAGTCGACTCTAAACCCACTCCCCTTTGGGTCAAGCCCCTTTCAACCACCCGCGGTCCGGAAGCCTGTGGCGGAGCGATCCCTGCCGTGGGGTTGGGGGCAAATTAGAAGGTGGCAACGGGGGGTGTGGTGGCGGGTTTTTCCGTGGGGTGTGGCCAGCTGTTCCGTGGGCCGGCGCGGCGGCCTGG
>CAIYZC010000855.1 GCA_903930565.1 uncultured Pedosphaera sp. | reverse complement strand
TGCGCCACGCCCCTTTGGGATACGCATCGCCTTGGTAAAAACCGTCGTCGCGGGGATCGGAATAAATCAGGCACCCCACCGCGCCGTGCTCCGCCGCCACCTTCACCTTGATCCCCCGCCAGGAGCCCCCGTACCGGGCCAGAACAATCCGGCCCTTCACATCAATCCCCCGCTCCGCCAACGCCTCGTAATCCTTCGGCACCCCGTAATTCACATACACCAACTTGCCCGTGACATCCCCGTCGATGGAATAAGCGTTGTAGGTGGGCAATTGCTCCGCCGTTTGCCCGGAAGTCCCGTCCTCGGCGAGCACCGGCTCGGTCAACGCCGCCGTGAACGGCGGATTGCCCGTCATCTCCAGCAACCGGGTCTTGGGCGTCGGAAAGAGCACTTGAAATTCCTCGATCTGCGTGTCGTATCCCCACGAGCGGAACAACCCGGCAATGAATTCCGAAAGCTCCTTGCCGTACGGCGAGCCGAGATGATGCGGATGCGCCGTCATCTTCTGCATCCACTCCCGCAAATGCTCCGCCTTGAGCGTTTCGTCGTAGGTCTGCTCCCATTTCCGTTCCTCCGCGGCCCCCGCCGGCGAAAACCCGGCCAAGGGCGCGCCGTTGCCATTGGTGCCCCCCGCCGCGGCGGCTGGATGGGTGAAAGAAATGAGCGTCAGGATCGAAACCAAACCGATGGGCAATCGTTTCATAGTATCGCGAGTCCGGGACGGTGCGCGGCCCGCCTGCCGCCGCCGCCGTTCCACGCGTGCCACCCTACCGCGCCCCGCCCCAAAAAGCCAACCGCGATTCGCGCCCCCACGCTCCCGAACTGTGGGCGAAATCGATGTTGGGCGTTGGCCAGGAAAGCGGCCCTCCGCACGGGCGACCATCCAGCTCGAACGGTTCCCGGGCCTGGGCCGCGCGGCAGCGTTGTGGAGTGCGGAAGGAAGTTCCGCTGTCGAGCGGACGTTTGGTGGCCGGTCACCCAGGCGCCCGAAGCAGGGGGAAGTCGTCATCCGGGAACGGGCGCGAGAAACTACAGTTTATTCTGGCTCCAAGCGTTCCGAGGATGGCTTAACCAGCTCCCGTCGCCGGCGCCACCGCTTCCTTCCCGGCCGCCGCCGACTGCTCCGCTGCGTTCCCGCCGGATTCATGGTACCAATCAATGTGCGGGGAAAACTGTTGGCAGGCATGGCATTGGGTGTCTTCCCAATTCTTGCCGCACCGCGGGCACACGCCGCAGGTGTCGAAGGTATGCCAGAGGCGGCGGCACGTGGGCACGCACATCCAAAGGTCGCTCGGCCGCGGCACCCAGCGGCATTTCGGGCAATATACTTTGATCTCGCGCATGGCCGGTTTCCTTTGTTTCTTAACGCCGCCCGCTGGGGGCCGGCTCCAAATTTCCCTTGTCATCGACGGGCGGGAACCAGTGCCGCCGGGCGGCATCGGCGCCCAACGCGGTCCGCGGGCAGCGCCGGGCCAGCGCTTTGTAAAAGCGGTCGGCCGCCGCCGCGTCGCGGTCCTTGAGCCAACCCCCGGCCAGCACCAGCACCCGGGCGGTTTCCGGGGAGTTGTCGGGCATCAATTCCGCCGCCTCCCAAGCCAGCTCCGCCGCCCGGTAGCGGTAATGGAAACGCCGGTCCGGATTGGGCGCGCTGGCTTGGAAGCGGCGCAGTTCGTCGGCGGTGGGGGTCAGAATCAGGCAGTTCTGATTCGTGCCCCGCGCCGCGGGGACCACGTCCATCTGGTAACTGCCGTCCTCCGCGGCCCAGTCCGGGGCGGTTTCCGTGCCGAGCAACTCCATGCCTTTTTGCCGCGTGGTTTGCGCCGCCGCCCACAAATCCGCCGCGCGGACGGCCCGGGCGTTCGCCGGCCCCCGGCCGCGCTGCAGTTGCGCCCACCAGCGCCGTTGCGTTTCCTGCAAGGCCGGTGGAAAATAACCCGCCGCTTCCGCCCCGCGCCCCAGGCGACAAAGCCGGCGGCCCAATAAATGGCGCAGCTTCTCCGTGGTGGTTTTGGCGTCGGCGTCCCCGCTGGCGTTTGCGGCGGGCCAGTTGCGGTCCACGTATTCCCGGCATTCCTCCACCGTCAACACCCGCTCGGCGAGGTACGCCGCGTCCAGCCAATAGTCCTGGCGGAGCAGCGTGTCGAGCGCGGCGGTGTATTCCCGCCGGGGCAGGTGGAGCACGGCCATCTCCCCGCGCAGTTCGCGCCGCGCGTCCCCCTCTTTGGGTCCGCCATGCTCATAGTCCATCTTCAGCGCCCCCGCCAGCGCGTTGGTCCCCGCGTCGGCCGCGGCCGGGAAGGCGGCGGCCGCGCGCGCCAGGCACTCGGCGCCGCGGGCCAAATCCCCCGCGCGGAAATACAGTTTGGCCTGCAGCCACTGCGCCACCGGCCCGCCCGGCGCGCGTTGAATCCAGCGCTGCGCGGCTCCGAACTCGCCCGCCTGGTAAGCCGCCAAAGCGAATTGCTCGGCGGCGTCCACGTCGCGCGCCCCCGCGGCCTCGACCGCCACCAGCCACGCGTGCCGCACCCCTTCCCGGACCGTTTCCTCGTCACTCCAACCCCGGTCGAGCGCCCAGGCAGTCAACACGGCCCGGCAACGGGGATTGCGCGCCAGCGCCGGCAGCGCGGGCCCGGCCTGCTCAAAGGCCGCGTGCGCGGTCAAGCGCAGGGAGACCAACGCCGTGGGATCGCCGGTCGCCCATTGGCGCAAATACAACTCGATGGCCGGCTCGAACCGCCGGGCCTCCAAATGGATTTGCGCCTCCCAACCCAGGCTCGAGGCCGCCAAACCCAACGGGTCCGCGAAGCCGGCCTGCGCCAAGGCGCGCACCTGCTGGTAGGCCGCGATGGCGCCGCCGGGATCACCCTGCGCACTCGCCCGCCCGAGCATGTAGGCGGCCCAAGTGGAGCGGAATGGCCGCTCCGCCGCCGGACGCGCCAGCAGCGCCCGCCACGCCCGCCGCGCCTCGTCCGTGCGGCCCAGATGGTAGGCGCGCCAGCCGCGGAAATAATCCGCGAACTCCCCCGGCAATCCCGCCACCACCCGCACCGCTTCCGGGGACGTCGGCCCGCCGATCCCCTCCCGCTCGGCCCGTTGGGCGGCCACGATGCGCTCGCTCTCCGCCGCCCCCACCCCGGCCTTGGCCAGCGCCGCGCGCAGCTCCGCCGCTTCCACGGACGCAGTCAGGGCCATCCGTCCCGCCAGATCGTTCGTGGTGCCGACCGCCACGAACGGTTCCCGCGGCAAGGGCAGCCGGCGCAGCAACGCCTGGTGATCGGCCAAGGGCGCGGCCAGCAAGGCTCGGTCGCCGTCATCCAAGAAATAGTTCGGGAAAAACGGACCGCAGGCGGACGCCGGTTTGGCGAACACCGCGCCCGCCAACAGCAGCGCGCCGAGTTTACTGAGGGAGAAGTTCAAGGGTGATGGGAGGGTTGACGTTGAAACGCAGCCAGCCGGCCATTTGCGCGGCACCCGGGGCGGGCGTTCGTTCGGACGGGGCGGGTGGGAATGTAAGCAGCAAAGAGTTGGGCCCGCCCGGTTCGGCGGCGTAACCGGCCAGGCCATCAGCCGCCAGCATCCGCGCTCCGGTCCACGACACCCGCAAGCGTGGACGCGGGCCGGCGCCCGTTTCGCCGTCGTTATGCAGCCAGATTTCCGTCAAGCCGGGTTCCGGCGTGCGCCCTTCCGCCCGCCATTGCTCGCGCGGAGCGCGGCCGGCCATCACCGCCCGGAGGGTGGGCCAGTTCCAATTGCGGCCATCCTCCGCGTTGGGCAGGCGATACCAAATCAAGCCGCGCAAATTCGGGGGCGGTGACGCGGTCCAAGCGCGCACCAATTCCGCCAATTCCTCCGGCCGGCTTCGCACCTCCTTGACCTGGGCGCCCGCGGGCCAGTCGCGGGCCGGCCCCTCCGCCGCCAAGCCGAAAAACTCCCCGCGCGCGTCAAACGCCACGGCGTAACCATACGTGGGCAGCGCCACGCGAAACGGCCGGCCCAACCGGCTCGCGGCCGCCACCGCCCGCCGCGCCGCCGCGGGATCGCACAACGTGAAGGGCGCGGCCGCGCTTTTCGGCCGCTCCAGGGAATGCACTTGCAGGATCCATCCATCGACCGCCCCCGCCAATCCCGCCATCCCCGGTTGCTCCAACCAACTTGGCAGGGCGGTGATGACCAGCGGCGTGGGCGCGATCCGCGCCCGCCACGCGGTCACCCACGTTTGGTAACCCGCCAAATGGGCGGTCGCGCAATCAAAGTCGATCTGCAATTCCCGCGGCTCCAGTCCGCCCGCCCGCGCCGCGGCCAACAGCGTGGCGGCCAATTCTCCCAACTTGATGCCCAAGGCGTCATCCGCGTGGAACGGCCCGGCGTGCGGTCCGATCCGCAGCGCGAGCCCCACGGATCGACCCGTCGCCTTCAGCGCCGCAAAATCCAAGGGCACCCGCACCACGCTCATTTCGCCGTGCCGCCACGCCACCTCCGCCGCCAGCGGCACGAGGGAAGCCAGTTCCGGCCCACATTCCCGCACGGCGGCCACCACCGCCGGGGTCCAAGCGCGCTGCCACACATAAGCCTCCTGCGGGAGCGCCGGGGCGGTCCCGGCCCCGGCTTCGCCGGTTACCCGGATGAGGCTCCAAATCAGCAGGAGCAGTTGGATTGGGCGTGGGCGGGCACCCATGGCGGGGGTCTCCGGGAAAGGGGGGTTCAGGATTGCGCCGGCACCACCTGCCCGGCGAGTTCCTCCGCCGGATACGTCCAAATCTCGGCGAGGGTGGGATGATAGTGCGGCATCGCGGCGAGTTCCGCGACCGTCATTCGTTTATACATGGCGGCGATGATCTCGTGAATCAATTCCCCGCCCTGCGGGCCGACGCAGGCGCCGCCGAGGATTTCCCCCGTCGCCGGATCCGCGAGCAGCTTCACAAAGCCGTCCAGCGCGTGCATGATCATGGACTTGCCGTGGTCCGCGAACGGGTAGTTCGCCGCGATGTATTGGACGCCCTCGGCCTGCGCCCGCCGCTCCGTCAGCCCCACGGTCGCCACCTGCGGCTCGGTGAAGCCCACCGAGGTCACCAGCCGGTAATCCATCTCCCGCCGCCGCTCCGGCCGGGCGATGTTATGGGCGGCGATCTCCCCCTGCTGAATGGCTATATGCACGATTTCGTGCTTCCCGGTGCAATCACCGGCGGCGTAAATGTGCGGGGCGGAAGTCTGCTGCGCGGCGTTGGTCACAATGCGCGCGCCTTCCGTCACCACCCCGGCGCGCGCCAAATCCAATCCCGCCGTGTTCGGCACGCGGCCGCTGGCCAGCAGCACCTCGGCCGCCGCCAGGGTCACTTCCCGGTCTCCATGACGGAAGCGCACCCGCTTTTGGCCCCCGGCGCGATCCGCGTCCAACAATTCAGTGCCGGTGTATAAATCCACGCCTTCCCTCCGCAGCACCGTGGCCAGCAC
Source organism: uncultured Pedosphaera sp. (assembly GCA_903930565.1). Lineage (GTDB taxonomy): Bacteria > Verrucomicrobiota > Verrucomicrobiia > Limisphaerales > Pedosphaeraceae > CAIXFN01. Next base: position 7,609 of record CAIYZC010000855.1, on the reverse strand, counting down.
TTCGGCGGCGTCGGTGTCGAAGCCCCGGAGCAAATGGGTGCCGCGTTGCACCAGCGCCACCCGTACCCCGAACCGCACGAGCAATTGGGCAAATTCGACCGCCACCAAGCCGCCGCCCAGCACGATCACCGACTCCGGCAATTGCTCCCACGCCAGCGCGTCATCGCTGGTCGCGCAATCCAGCGCGGCCAACGCCGGCAGCGGCGCCGGGGCGGGCACGGACCCCGTGCTCAAAACGAAGTTCCGCGCGGTCAGCGTGCCCGCCGCGCCCAGGTCCAGAGTGTGCGGATCCAAAAAGCGCGCGGGGGCGCGTCGCAGCGTGAACCGCCCCGCCTGCAATTGCTGCCGGCGGTAACCCGCGAACTCGTCGATCAAAAAGCGTTTCCGGGCCAAAACCTGGGCGTAATCAAAGCCCGCCCCGGTCGTCTGGATCCCCCACGGCGCGGTGTTCCCGGCCAGGTGCAGCACCTCGGCGGCCTCCAGCATCGCTTTGGTGGGCATGCAGCCCCGCAGGATGCACAGCCCGCCCAGTTCCTCCGCCCCGTCGATCACCACCGTGCGCAACCCCGCGTCCACCGCCGTCCGCGCCGCGGCGTACCCGCCGCTGCCGCCGCCCACCACCGCCAAGTCAAAATCAAATTCCGCCATGTGGCCCGCATTCTCCCCCCGCTTCCCGCTGGATTCAATCGCAAACCGGTGGCAGGCTCCCGCCATGACAACGAAGCGGGTGGGTGGCGCGGTAGGGGGATGGGTGATGTCCGCCCTTACCCTCGTGCTGGCGCTGCCCTTCGCGCTCACCTTGCACACCGTGCGCGAACCGCGCCCTTTGATCACGGATTTGGCCGCCAACCCCACCCCGCTGGGTTATACATGGAGCCTCTCCCTCTTCATCCTGCCCGTGCTTGTGCTGGCCTGTTGGCTGGCCCAACGGCGTGAAAGCCGCCCCCAATTCCATGCCTTTTACCTCACCGCCGCCGGCGTCGCCCTGGCGGGTGTCTTTTTGGACGTCGCTTTCGGGCGCACCTTCTTCACCTTTCCCAACACCGGCGCCGTGCTCGGCCTGCACTTTCCGGGTTGGTCTTTCACCGACGGTTGGGCCGTGGTCCTCCCGGTGGAGGAACTCGGCTTCTATCTTTTCGGCGCCTTGGCGGTGCTGTTGGTGTATGTTTGGGGTGATGAATTCTGGTTCGCCGCCTACAACGTCGACGACGCCGACCGCCGACGCGTGCCGGGCAAGGGTCTGGCGGGGGTCCACCCGTGGTCCATTCTTTGGGCCGCCGTCCTCCTCGGCGCCGGCTGGGCCTTCAAGAAGTTCGCCCCCGGCGTGGACCACACCGGGTTCCCCGGCTACCTCCTCTTCCTCACGTTGATCGCTTTCACTCCCAGTGTCCTGTTCTACCCCGTGGCCCGACCCTTCATCAATTGGCGGGCCTTCAGCCTAGCTTTCCTCTTCATCCTCTTTCTGAGTCTGTTCTGGGAGGCCGTCCTGGCCGTCCCCTACCAATGGTGGGGTTTCCAGTCCCGCAGCATGGTCGGCCTGTTCATCAACGGCTTCTGCGGCCTCCCCATCGAGGAACCCCTCCTTTGGATCGGCGTCACCTGGGCCGCAATCATCCTTTACGAAACCATCTCCACCTGGAATTTCCAACGGGCCGAAGCCCGGGCGGCCGCGCTCATGACGGAACGATCCGAATTCCGTTAGGACCTGCCTCCTCCCTCCCCTCCCCCATCTGCGCTCATCCGCAAAATCCGCGGTTAAACCTCCCCTCCGGTCCACTGCCATTGACTTAGGAGATTCTAACCGGGCAATGGTCGCACCAAGGAGGTAGTTGGCTGAAGGCCCCGCGGGTTTGGCGTCACCTGGGGAAACCGTCCGCGCGCCAGCGTCTTGGAGTGCGGTGTCGCGCAGCGTTGCACCGCTTTTGAACTTGTCCCGCCACTCGAAACTCCACGAATGGGTCCACCCGCTGGGCGAAACCAGGCGCCTGGAGCCATGAAATCCACCCCCCGCCCACCCGCCTGCCACCCTATGATTCCCTGGCAAGAGCCCAGCCACGACCCCCGCCGCCCGCCGCCGGTTAAACTTTTGCCCCTCCCCCATCTGCGCTCATCCGCAAAATCCGCGGTTAAACTTCCCCTCCGTCCGTGGTTGCCCCCGCCGGCGCCGGGATTGACAACCGGCCCCGGGCGCGGAATGATGCCGCCATGCAAAACGTGATTTTTCCGCGCAGCCCGCGCGAAGTGATGGCCGGCTGGGTGTACCTGCCCCGGTTCGTGGACAAGATTCGCCTGCATCTCGCCGGCCAGTTGCCCGCCGACTACCAAGCCAACTTCACCAAGGGCTTCGACGGCTCCTGGCTGGAGGCCGCCGGCGTCAAGGCCGAGGCGTTCATCGAAGTGGTTAAAAACACCATCACCGACGGCCAGGTCGCCGATTGGATCGCCCAAAACGTCCGCAAAACCGACGCCGAAAAAGCCGCCTTCAGCAATTTCATTTTGAACCGCGGCACCGAGGGCGGCGCGATCACCGAGCGCCTGAAAACCCGCTTGGTGGAATGCGGCCTCGCGCATCGCACGGACATCCACACCTTCGTCGATTTCATCGACGCGGACGAGAAGCGGATTTGATTTGAAGACCATGACCACGGCGGTGGCGGCCCGGCGGGGAGGCGCCCGGCCCCGATGAACGCGCCCGAGCCCGCCATGGCGCGGGAGATTTACCAGCGCATCGCTGCCAACATCGCGAAAGTGATGCAGGGCCAGGGTCCCGCCGTGCGCCGACTGCTCGCGGCCCTCGCGGGCGGCGGCCATGTTTTGCTGGAGGACTTCCCCGGGACGGGCAAGACCACCCTGGCCAAGGCCCTTGCCCGCTCCATCGACGCCCGGTTCAAACGCGTCCAGTTCACGCCGGACCTGCTGCCGTCGGACATCCTCGGCGTCTCCATCTTTAATCAGCGCGACCAAGAGTTCCATTTCCATGAGGGCCCCATCTTCACCAACATTTTGTTGGCGGATGAAATCAACCGGGCCTCGCCCCGCACCCAATCCGCGCTGCTGGAGGCCATGGGCGAAAACCAGGTCAGCGTGGAGGGCGAGCGCCGGCACCTGGCCGACCTCTTCTTCGTGATCGCCACCGAGAATCCGGTGGAATTCCGCGGCACCTATCCCCTGCCCGAGGCGCAGATGGACCGGTTCGCCATGCAGTTCACCCTCGGCTACATTTCCCCGGCGGAGGAGGCCGCGCTGCTCACCGCCCAGTTGCACGCCCACCCGCTGGCCGCGCTCCAACCCTGCGCCTCGCTGGCCGAAGTGCTGGCCCTCAAGCAGGCGGTGGAAAACGTGCGCGTGAGCGAGGAGCTCAAGCGCTACATCGTGGACCTCGTCGGCGCCACCCGCAAAATCCCCGGCGTGCAGCTCGGCGCCAGCCCCCGCGCCTCGCTCGCCCTCATGAAGTCCGCGCAAGCGCTCAGTTTGTTCGACGGCTTGGACTTCGTCACGCCCGACCAAATCCAGGAACTGGCGGTGTCGGTGATTGCTCACCGCCTGGTGATGGACCCCCAAGCCCGGTTTTCCGGCGCCAACGGCCGCGCGGTGGTGGAGGAGATTCTAAAAAAGACCCCCGTGCCCGCGTAGTTGATTCCTCCCCATGAGCCTGATCTCCTGGCGCCTCCTGTATCGGATGTACCGGATCACATCCGGCTCCGCCCACTGGTTCCGCCGGCGGTTCACGGCGGCGGGCTTCGCCGTGTTGGGGGGCGCTTTCGCCACCGGGTTGCTGGGCGCCGACACGGAAAACACGGTGGCCTACCAAGTCTTCGCCCTCCTCGGCTGCCTGCTCCTCACGGCGTTTGTCTGGAGTTGGTGGTTCCGGCTCCGGTTCACGGTGGAGCGCCTGCTCCCGCGCTACGGCACCGTCGGCGAACCGCTCCGCTACCACGCCCGCCTCCGGCACACCTCCCCGCGCACCCAGGCCGGTTTGACCTGGTTCGAGGACTTGACCGATCCCCGGCCCACGCTGGCGGAATGGCGCGCGGAGCAACTGGCCGAGCAAGCCGGCCTGCAATCCTTCCGCGTGGGCCGTTCGCCCGCCCACCGGCCGCCGCGGTTTGTGGCCGTCACCGAGCGCCCGGTGCCGCCCGCCCCCCCGGGCCGGGAAACGGATTTGGCCACGGAGGTGGTGCCGGTGCGGCGCGGCCGCTTGGAATTCGCCGGCGCCACCCTGGCCCGCACCGACCCCCTCGGCCTGTTCCGCGCCTGGGCGCGCACCCGCTCCCCCCAGAGCGTCCTCGTCCTGCCCCGGCGCTATGCGCTGCCCCCGCTGAACCTCCCCGGTTCCCTCAAATACCAAGAGGGCGGCGTGAATTTCACGTCGAACGTCGGCCAGAGCGACGAGTTCGTCTCCCTCCGCGACTACCGCCGCGGGGATCCCGTGCGCCACATCCATTGGCGCAGTTGGGCCCGCACCGGCAAACCCATCGTCAAGGAGTTCCAGGACGAGTTCTTCGTCCGCCACGCCCTGGTGCTGGACACCTTTGCCGGCGCGGCGCGCAGTGAGGAATTTGAGGAAGCGGTCTCCGTCGCCGCCTCCTTCGCCTGCTCCGTCCGCACCCAGGAATCCCTCCTCGACCTCCTGTTCGTCGGCACGCAGGCCTTTTGTTTCACCGCCGGCCGCGGGCTCGCTCACGCCGACCAAATGTTGGAAGTCCTGGCCTCGGTTGCGCCGGGCACGGCGCAGCCCTTTGGCGACCTGGAGCGTCTGGTCCTCGGCCACGCCAACCGCGTCAGCGGCTGTGTCTTCGTGCTGCTGGCCTGGGATGAACCCCGGCGGGAACTCCTCCGGAAACTGGTGGCCGGCGGCACTCCCGTCCTGGTGCTCGTCGTCGTCGGCGCCACGGCACCCACCGATCTGCCGCCGGGCCCGCTGGCGGGCACCCCGGGCGGTTTCCACGTGCTCCAGGCGGGGCGGATACCGGAGGGCCTCGCCCGCTTATGAAGACCCCGCCCGGATTGCTCGGCGCCGCCCTCCTCTTTTGGGGTTGGGAGACCGGCAATCTCCCCGCCGCCGCCGCCTTGGCGCTCCTCCTGGAGTCCGCCCGCTGGGTGCGCGTGCGCTGGGATTTCTCCGACGAGGATTTCTCCCGCATTTGGATTCTCTGCACCCTGCTGGTCCTCGGCTCGGCGGTCTATAGTTTTACTACCAACGGCGGTCCGGAGAGCATCGGCAGCCTCCTGGCGGACCCCAATTTCCGCAATCAGGCCGGCGTGGGCCGCACCAGTGCGCGCACCGCCGTCACGCTCCTCCGCTGCCTCCCCCTGACCTTGTTCCCGTTCGTGCTCGCCCAGGCGTACAGCACCCGGGACGGCGTTTCGTTGACCATGATTTCCCTGCTCCTGCGCCGCCGCTGGTTGCGCGCCCGGCGGTTGGGCCGTCCCCAGCCCGCCCTGCGACGGACCAACCTGGCGTACCCCTACTTCGGCACCTGCCTGTTCTCCGCCGGCGCCCATGGGGGCGGGGGCGATCCGCTGTTCTTTTTCGGCACCGGGCTCTTGCTCGCCTGGGGCCTCTGGGCGGGGCGCTCGTTACGGTTTGCCCTCGGCACCTGGCTGGCCACCGTCGGCGTTGCGCTGGCCGCCGGCTACGGCGCGCAAATGGGCGTGATTCATTTCGAAAAACTGTTGGAGAATTACAACCCCCAATGGCTGACCGCCGCCGCCCACCGCGGCTCCGACCCCCAAAAAAGCCAGACGGACATCGGCGCCGTCGCCCGCGGCAAAAACTCCGGCCGCATCGTCGTGCGCTTGGAGACCCCGCCGCATGTGCCGCCCCCGTCCTATCTGCGCGAGGCCACTTACCGCCGGTACAAATCCCCCATCTGGTACTCCGGCACGCCCCCCGAAGCCTTTGAATCCATCGCCGCTGAAGCGGACGGCACCACCTGGCTCCTGCCCCCCCGCGTCAACAAACCGCTGAATGTCCGGCTCGCGTGCTATTTGGCTGACAAAGGCTCCGTCCTGCCCCTGCCCACCGGCACCGCCCGGTTGGAAAGCCTCGCCGCCTACACCTTGCAGGTGAATCCGGAGGGTGCCGTTTTCGCCCTCGGCCCCGGACTCGTCCTGTTCAATGCTGTTTACGGCCCCGGCGCCACCCTCGACGCCACGAACACCGTCGATGATTTGGAAGTGCCGCCCCGTGAAGTCGAAGGCCTGGAAACCTTCCTTGCCCAAGCCGGCCTGCAAGGCGCCAATCCGAACCAACCTGAAGCGATCCAACGCCGGCTGGCCGAGTACTTCCAGAACCACTTCACCTACCAACTCGGCGGCCTCGCGCCCGCCCCGAAAGGGAGCAAGACCAACGAAACCGCCCTCGCCCGCTTCCTCCTCAACACCCGCCGCGGCCATTGCGAATACTTCGCCACCGCGGCGGTGCTGGCCCTGCGCCAATTGCACATTCCCGCCCGCTACGCCGTCGGATTCTATGTCCACGAAGGCGCCGGCACCAAATACGTCGCCCGCCAGCGCGACGGCCACGCTTGGTGCCTGGTCTGGAACGCCCGGGAAAAACTCTGGCACGATTTCGATCCCACCCCCGCCTCGTGGGTCACGGATGAATCCCAAAGCGGCTCCTGGTGGCAATGGCTGGGCGACACTTGGTCCCGGCTCTGGTTTGAGTTCTCCAAGCTCCGCTGGGGCCAGACCAATCTGCAAGTTTACCTCCTGTGGCTGATCGTCCCCGTCCTCGTCGTCCTGGTCGTGCAAATCCTCTTCCGCGGCGGCCGCCGCCGCCAAAAAGCCGCTGCCGCCGGCACCGTGACGGCGCCGGATTGGCCCGGCCGCGACTCCGAGTTCTACGTCCTGGCGGACCGTCTCGCCGCGCTCGGCCTCCCGCGCCAAACCGGCGAAACCGTCGTCACCTGGCTGCGCCGCGCCGCCGGCGATCCCAAGTTCGCCGCCTTGACCGCCCCGTTGCAAACCCTCACGGCCCTGCACTACCGCCACCGCTTCGACCCCCGCGGCTTACCCACCGAAGAGCGCCAACAATTGGCCACCGCCGCCCGCGCCTGCCTCGCCCAACTCCCCCGCGCCCAGTAATCGCCACCCCGACCGCCACCCCCCACCGCCCACGACCAATGTGGGGCAGGTCTCCGACCTGCCGTAGCCAGGGGTCTCCGACCCCCAGGATCCCGCTTCCCCCAAACCCAACCCAACCACCGCCCACCTCCCCGGGTCCGTTCCCATAACCTGGAGGGTTTACAGAAATAAGCCGGTGGAAACACCACCGGTAACCTTCCATTTTGCATCACCGCCCCGGAGCCGGCGGCGGAACCCCGGCAAATAAGCATCAAAACCCGCCCACCGCCCCCGCCCCAACATCACCTTGTAGGAGACGACGTAAGGAGACTCTAATTTGGCCCCATCCCACACCCTCGCCCACCGTCGGCACCATAATAACTACATCGCCCCACCTCCATCCAACAACCACCACCCAACCCCACCTTGTAGGAGACGACGTAAGGAGACTCTAATTTGGCCCCATCCCACACCCTCGCCCACCGTCGGCACCATAATAACTACATCGCCCCACCTCCATCCAACAACCACCACCCAACCC
>CAIYZC010000854.1 GCA_903930565.1 uncultured Pedosphaera sp. | reverse complement strand
GGTCAACGTCAGGCGGGTATCCAAGGCATTCGTGAGATTCGCGGCCGGCGGCGGGGCTTCCAGAGTGTGGCCGGCGGCATCGTGTCGGAACAGCCCCGGCACCTGCTGGGCCAGGGAAGAGTGTTCCAAATAGTGTTGCACTTGTCGGCGCAAGCGTTCAGCGTTGCCCGGCAGGGTGGTCACCAATTCGCGGGTTTCCTTGATGATGTCCGGCACCACGGTGCCGAGCACTCCGCCCAAAACGAGCAAGCCCAGTCCGAAAACCAGGCAAATCGCCCCGGGTCGCGGCACCCGGCGGCGGACCAGACTGGTGACCAAGGGATCCAAAATATAGGCCAGGATCAGCGCGAAGGCCATCGGCAGCAGCACGCCCGACAACTTTTCCAGCGCCCGGCCCAGGCCCCACACCGCCACTCCCGCCAGCCCCAGCAGCACCGCGAGGGCCACGGCGGAGAGGGCGAACCAAATCAACCGGGCTTGGCGGGGGGTGGGCGGGGGGAAATTCATGAGCGAGGGAGGGGGGGGCGCCGGCGGCCGGCGGGGGAACGTCAGTTGCCTTGGCCGAGTTGGCGCGCTTTTTCCGCGGCCACTCGCACCGCCCCAATAAAGGCGGCGCGCATGCCGGCTTTCTCCAATTCATGCACCGCCTCAATGGTGGTGCCGCCCGGGGAGGTCACCATGTCCTTGAGCGCGCCGGGATGCAGGCCGGTCTCCAGCACCATGCGGGCGCTGCCTAGCACCGTTTGCGCCGCCAGCCGCGTGGCGATGTCGCGGGGCAGGCCGGCCGCGACCCCGCCGTCGCTCAGCGCTTCGATCATCATGTAAACATACGCCGGCCCGCTCCCGCTCAAACCGGTGACGGCGTCCAGCAGGCCCTCCTTGACTTGGTAAGCCAAGCCCACCGCGGAAAGTAATTGTTGGGCCAGTTCGGCGTCTCCCGGCCGCACCGCATGGCCCGTGGCGAAAGCGCTCGCCGACTCGCCCACGAGCGCGGGCGTGTTCGGCATCACGCGGATCACCCGCGCCCCCGGCGCCAATGCTCCCTCCAACCGGCCAAGCGTGATCCCCGCAGCGATCGAGACCAACATATGGTCCGGCGTGAAGTCCCCGCGCAATTCGGCCAGCACCCCGGCCACCTGCCCCGGTTTGACCGCGAGCACAATCACGCGCGCCCGTTGCAGCACGTCGCGGTTCGCGCCCGAGACGACCGCGCCCGTTTCCGCCGCGAACGCCGCCGCCGCTGCGGGGATGGTGTCGCTGGCGGCCAACCGGTCGGGGGTGATCAGCCCTGAGCGCAGGAAGCCCTTCGCCAGTGCCGTTGCCATCTTGCCCGCGCCCAAAAAGCCAATGGTGAGTGATTCAGCCATGCGCCATCTTTACCAGCTAACCCGGCCCCAGCGAAAGCCAAATCCCGGCGGGGTCGGCCGCGCGGCCGCGCCGCGAGGATCGGGCGGCGGCGCGCCGCGCCGATTGCCTTCGGGAACGATCTCCGCGCGCGGCCCGTTCGCGCCTTGACCGCCGGGGCGCTTGGCCCTAGAAAAGCACCCATGATGCGCTGGATTCTATTCGCGGTGGGTCGGTTTGCGGTCGGGGTGTCGCTGGCCGCGCTGGCGGCCGCCACGGCGGGCGCGGCCGAGTTTCGCGTGGGGTTGGTGCTCGACCGGGGCGGGAAGGATGACAAATCGTTCAATTCCTCCGCTTTCCTCGGGGCCACGGAGGCCAAAACCAAACTCGGCATCGCCCTCAAGGTGGTCGAGGCGCCGGACGACAACGCGTTTGAACCGATGATCCGCGGCATGGCCGAAAAGCGGTTCGATTTGATCATCGGCATCGGGTTCGCCCAACAGGAGGTGATTCAAAAAGTCGCCCTGCAATTCCCCGACCGTCATTTCGCCATCGTGGACGCGCGCGTGGCCGAGCCGAATGTGCGCAGCCTGGTCTTCGCGGAGCACGAAGGTGCGTTTGTGGTCGGCGCGATCGCCGCCTGGAGCAGCCCCGGGGGCAAGGTGGGCTTCGTGGGCGGCATGGACGTTCCCTTGATCCATCGCTTCGCCCTCGCCTACGAGGCCGGCGCGAAGCACGCGAATCCCCGGGCGGTGGTCACGACGAGTTTCGTCGGCCTGACGAGCGCGGCGTGGAACAACCCGCCCCGCGCCCACGAATTGGCCGTCAGTCAGTATGATTCCGGGGTCGAGGTGATCTTCGCGGCCGCGGGGGCCTCCGGGTTGGGCGTGTTTGACGCGGCCGAGGAGAAAAAGAAACTGGTGATCGGCGTGGACGCCAATCAGGACGGCCTCAAGCCGGGCCGGGTGCTCACCAGCATGCTTAAGCGGGTCGATCAGGCGGTGTACGCCAGCATCGCCGAGGCGCAGGCGGGCCGTTTTGCCGGTGGAGTGCGCGAATTCGGCTTGGCGAACCAAGGGGTGGATTATTCCACGGACCAATACAACGCGCAGGTGCTCCCGGCGGCCCTCCGGCAGCGGGCGGACGCGCTGAAGGCGGAGATTCTCGCCGGCCGCGTGCAAGTTCCGGATTACTACCAACGGAAACCGTGATGGCGCTCCCGCCCCCTCCCGCGGTCGAGCTGCGTGCTTTGACGAAGCGCTTCGGCGGGCTGTTGGCGAACGCGGGCGTGGATTTGCGGGTGGCGGCGGGCACGATCCACGGGGTCATCGGCGAGAATGGAGCCGGCAAGTCCACCGCCATGAAGTTGTTGTTGGGCCTGCTGCCGGCGGATGCCGGGCAGATCTTCATCCGGGGCGAACGCTGGGCGCGGCCCTCGCCCGCGGGCGCGCGGGCCCTGGGCCTGGGCATGGTCCACCAGCATTTTCTTTTGGCGGACCCCTACACCGCCCTCGACAATCTTTTGTTGGCCGAAGGCCCCGGGCGGCCGCTCCTCCTCCGCCGCGACGCGGCCCGCGCGGAACTGCGGGCACTGGCGCAGCGGCACGGCTTGGAAATGGACTGGGATGCGCCGGTGGCCAGTCTGCCGGTCGGCGTCCGGCAGCGCTTGGAGATTCTGAAACTCCTGGCGGGGCGGGCGGAAATCCTCGTCTTGGATGAGCCGACGGCCGTCCTCACCCCGCTCGAAACCGGGCGGCTCTTCGAGCAATTGCGCCGGCTGCGGGACGAGGGCAAAACGGTGATCCTCGTCACCCACAAACTCCGGGAGGTCATGGCCGTGACGGATCAGATCAGCGTGTTCCGCGCCGGCCGGGTCACGGGGGAGCGGCGCACGTCCGAAACCACGCCCGAAGAGTTGGCCCAATTGATGGTGGGCCGCCCGGTGGCGCTGCGGTGGGCGGCGGCCCCCGGCCTGGCCGGCGGGGAGGAACGTCTGGCGGTGGCGGACCTGGGGCTCGCGGCCGTCGGCGGGGCCGCGCGGCCACGGTTGTCCGGGATCACTTTTTCCGTGGGCGCCGGCGAAATCGTGGGCGTGGCCGGGGTGGAAGGCAACGGGCAGTCGGAATTGATCCAAGCCCTGCTGCATCCCTGCGACCGCCGGTGCCGGACCGGCGGAACCGTTCGTATCCTCGGCCGCGAAGTGACGCGTTGGTCCCCCCGGGCCATCCGCGACCTGGGGGTGGGGGTGGTGCCGGAGGACCGTTTGCGCGAAGGCCTGCTGCCCGCGCGGCCCTTGTGGGAGAATTTCCTCCTCGGGCGCCAGCGGGAGCCCGCCTTTCAACGCGGCGGCCTCCTGCGCCCGGCCGCCGTGGCCGCGGCGGCGGCCCGCGCGGTGGCGGATTACGATGTGCGACCACCCGCTTTGGGGCAGGCCGCCGGCGCGCTGTCCGGCGGGAATCAACAAAAGCTGATCCTGGCCCGGGAATTGGGGCGCGCGCCGCGCTTGATCCTCGCGGCCCAGCCCACCCGCGGCGTGGACGTGGGGGCCATTGAAGACATCCATCAACGCCTCGTCCGGGCCCGGGACGCGGGGGCGGGCGTGTTGTTGGTGTCCTCCGAATTGGAGGAAATCCGCGCCTTGGCGGACCGCACCTTGGTCATGTTCGATGGGCGCATCGTCGCCGAGTATCCCCGGGGCGGCGCCACGGAACGCGAGTTGGGACTGAAAATGGGGGGCGCATGACCAACCGGCTCCAACCCATTTTCGCCGTGGCGGTGGGGCTGGCCCTCGGCCTGGTCGTCACCGCGCTGGCGGGGGAAAATCCCCTGCATGTCCTGGCGGTTCTGGCGCGCGGGGCGTTCGGCACCCGTTATGGGCTGGGTTTGACCCTGGCGTACGCCACCCCGTTGGTCTTCACCGGGTTGTCGGTGGCGGTGGCCTTCCGCGCCGGCTTGTTCAATGTCGGGGCCGAGGGGCAGTTGACCATGGGCGCCCTGGCCGCGGCGGCGGTGGGCGCGGTGTGGCCCGGCTGGGGCGCGCCCGGGGCCTGGTTGGCCGCCGGCACGGCGGCGGTCGCAGCCGGGATGGCCTGGGGGGCGGTGCCGGGCGTGTTGCGGGCTTGGCGGGGCAGCCATGAGGTCATCAACACCATCATGCTGAATTTTATCGCGGCCGGCCTGGCCAATTACGTGACGATGTATGTGCTGCGCAATCCCGCTTCGCAGAATCCGGAGACCCGGCCGGTGGGTCCGGGATATATGCTGGCGCCGTGGGCGTGGTTCGCCGGCGCCCCGGTGGGCTGGGGACTGCCGCTCGCGATCGGCGTGGCCGTCGCCGTCGGGTGGTGGCTGGAGCGCAGTGTCACGGGGCTGGAACTGCGCGCCCTGGGCGAAAATGAGCCCGCCGCGCGCGCCGCGGGGATCAACGCCGGCCGGGTCCGGGTGCTCGCCTTTGCGCTGGCCGGGGGGCTGGCCGGCTTGGTGGCGGTGCCGGAGGTGCTCGGCAACACCGGTCGTTTCCGGCCGGCCTTTTCGGCGCAGTACGGCTTTCTCGGCATCGCCGTGGCCCTCTTGGGCCGGAATCGCCCCGGGGGGATTTTGGCGGCGGCGTTGCTCTTCGGCGCCCTCCAGAAAGGCGCCACGGATTTGGACATGGAAACGGACCATGTCACGCGCGAGCTCGCCCTGGTTTTCCAAGCGCTGATCATTTTGGCGGTGGCCGCCGAGGGCGCGTGGGAAATGGTTTTCCGACGGAGGGCGCGGCCATGCTGAGCGCCGGTTGGCAATTGGCGGCCGCCACGCTGCGCGGGGCGGCGCCGTTGGTTTACGGGACGCTGGGGGGGTGGTGCGCGGAACGCGCCGGGGTGGTGAACCTGGCGCTCGAAGGCCTGCTTTTGTCCGGGGCGTTTGCGGCGGCCGTGGTGGCGCACACCACGCATTCCGCCTGGCTGGGCGCCCTGGCGGGCGGGCTGGGCGGGTTGGCGCTCGCCGCCGTTTACGGTCTCCTGGTGCTGCGTTGGCGCGCGAACCAGATCGTCGCCGGCATGGGGCTCAACCTGCTGGCCGCGGGCCTGACCCCGGTGCTGTGCAAGATGCTTTATGACGACACGGGGCGGACCCCTTCGCTGACCCTGGCCGAACGCTGGCAAGTGGCGCCCCTGTATGGTTGCTGGCTGCTGGTGGCGGTGGCTTGGTTCGTGGCCCGGTACACCCGGTGGGGCTTGTGGCACGGTTTCGCCGGGGAACAACCCGCGGCGTTGGACGCGGCCGGGGTGGGGGTGAACCGGGTCCGCTGGGTGGCCGTGCTGACCGGCGGGGTGGTGGCCGGGTGGGGCGGGGCGGCCTTGTCGCTCGGGGCGTCCTCGTGCTTTTCGCGCGACCTGGCCGCCGGCCGGGGCTACATGGCCCTGGCCGCGTTGATTTTCGGCCGTTGGCGGCCCGTGCCCGCCGCGCTGGCCTGTTTGCTGTTCGGCTTCTGCGAGGCCGCGCAAGACCGCCTCCAGGGGGTCCGCTTCGGCTCCGGCGAGCCCGTGCCCGTTCAGTTTATCCAGATCCTGCCCTACGTGGTCACGATTCTGGTCTTGGCGGGCTGGGCGGGGGCCGCGCGGCCGCCCCGCGCGCTGGGCACCGTTTTTTCGCGCGAAGGAAACCATTGATGAAGACCAACGATTCTTGGTTGGCGGCCCCGGCGGCCGATCCGGCGGAGTGGCTTTTGGACCCGCGGGTGGTGTTTTTGAACCATGGCGCGTTCGGCGCCTGCCCGCGCGCCGTGCTCGCGCATCAACAGGCGCTCCGCGAGCGCATGGAGCGCCAACCGCTGCAATTCCTGGCCCGGGACTTGGAGCCTCTGCTGGACGCCGCCCGCGGGACCCTCGCGGAATTTGTCGGCGCGGATCCCGCCGACCTCGTGTTCGTGCCCAACGCGACCGCGGGCGTAAACAGCGTGCTCCGGGGGCTGGAGCTTGGTTCGGACGCGGAAATCCTGGTCACCAACCAGGAATACAACGCCTGCCGGAACGCCGCCCAATACGCCGCGGCCCGGCAAGGCGCCCGCGTGGTGGTCGCCGCCATTCCGTTCCCCTTGGTGCACGAGGATGAAATCGTGCAGTCCATTCTGGCGGCCGTGACGCCGCGCACCCGCCTGGCCATGCTGGACCATGTGGTCAGCCAAACCGGCTTGATCCTGCCGATCGCGCGGTTGGCCCGGGAACTGGCGGCGCGCGGGGTGGATTTGTTGGTGGATGGCGCGCACGCGCCTGGCATGGTGCCGCTGGATTTGACCAGCTTGGGCGCGGCTTATTACACGGGCAACTTGCACAAGTGGGTGTGTGCTCCGAAAGGCGCCGCGTTCCTGCATGTCCGCCGCGACCGCCAGGCGCAAATCCGGCCGTTGGTCATCAGCCATGGCGCGAATTCCGCACGCACCGACCGTACCCGCTTCCTGATCGAGTTCGCCTGGCCGGGCACCTGGGATCCCTCGGCCTGTCTCAGCGTGCCGGCCGCCTTGGACTTTTTGGCCACCCGCCTCCCCGGTGGCTGGCCGGCGGTGATGGCCCGGAATCACGCCCTGGCCTTGGCCGCCCGGGCGGTTTTATGCACGGCGCTCGGCATTGCCGAACCCTGCCCGCCCGCCAATGTGGG
>CAIYZC010000853.1 GCA_903930565.1 uncultured Pedosphaera sp. | reverse complement strand
GCGGCCGGCCGCTCAGCCCCCCGGTTTCCGCGTAGACGCGCGCCGCCTGCTCATCGCGCGCCGGGGGCCGGGTGATTGTGGTGTTCGTGGCCACCAATCCCGCCAACGCGCGGGGCCCGACCAACTCCAAGATTTCCCCCAAGGCGTCCAGCGACAGGTCCGGGGCGACCTTGACCAAGACCGGCTTCGGCGGCGCCTTACCCCCCGTCGCGGCCGCCAACTCCCGATTCACCTCCTGCAATGCCGCCAGAATCTCGTCCAGCGCCGCCTTGTCCTGCAGCGCCCGCAAGTTGGGGGTGTTCGGGGAGCTGACGTTGACCACAAAGAAATCGCCGAGCGCCCACAATTGGCGAAACGAAGCCGCGTAGTCCCCGGCCGCGGCCGTCAAAGGGGTGACCTTGGATTTCCCCAAATTGATCCCCACCGGATGCCGTGGCCACAGGCCGCCGGACCGCCATTCCGCCAACCGCTGGGCGAGGGCGCGCGCGCCGCCATTGTTGAAGCCCATCCGGTTCACCAACGCCTCATCCGCCGGCACCCGGAACATCCGCGGGACGGGGTTGCCCGGTTGGGCCTCCCAGGTGACGCCGCCCAATTCGCAAAACCCAAACCCCAAAGCGGACCAAATCGGCACCGCGGCGCCCTGTTTGTCCATTCCGGCCGCCAGGCCAACAGGATTGGGAAACCGCAAGCCGAACAGCTCCACCGGCAATTCGGGGGCGCCGAACAGCCGGGCCGTCAACCCGACGGCCCACGGCCGCCGGGCGGCCCAGGCCAATCGGTCCAAGGTCCAGTTATGAACGCGCTCCGAATCCTGCGCAAACAGCGCCGGCCGGATGATGCTTTTATACCACCAACTCATGCCGGAAGGGTAACCCGGGAAGCCGGGAATTGGCGAGCTTTCCCCGCCGCCCTCCCCCAAACCGCCGGGGACGCTGGCGGAACCGAGCCAAAAAAAGGGCGGGAACCGTGCCTGCACGTTTCCCGCCCAATTCGAAATGGCGACGGCGATTACTTCGCGCCCTGGTCGATCCACGCCCGGATCAGGCCGATTTGGTCCTTGGTCAGCGGCGGAATCTTGGCCTTGTTGTCGGGCGGGGGCATGAAATCATCCTCATCGCCCACATGGGCCACGGAGTAAACCAAGGGGCTTTCGCCGCTCTTGCCGGGCACGACATCCGGAGCATTCTTGCCGCCCTTGAGCACGGACGCGAGCGTGGTGGCGTCGAATTTCGACTTCGGCTTCTCGGTGCCGTGGCATTTCACGCAGGATTTCTCGAAAATCGGCTTGATGTCCTTGTCGAAAGTCACCCCGGCCTGCGTGGCGGCGGCGGGCAGTTTCGAGGGATCCAGTTTCTTGTCGGCCGCGGGGGCGGCGGCCAGGCCGAGGACGAGCGCCGCGGCGGTGGCCAAGGGGAGGAAGGAACGGTTCATGGATAGTATTAGTTCAGCGTTGATCGGTTGCGCACTTCCTCTAACGCATCGCCTCCACGGCGTCAAAGGGTTTTGCGTCCGCGCGCGGCGGCTTTACAGCGTCCGGGAGGCCGCATAGCCTCGGAGGCACATGCGTGGATTTGCTCTGCTTGCCCGCCGCCTGCTCCAAACCGCGGGTGCGCACGGCCGTATTCTCCTGACCGCCGGCGTCATCCTCGCCGCGGCGCGGGCGAACGCCACAAACACCAATGATCCGTTGGCCCAACTCTTGGCAGCCACCTTTAAAATCTCCGGACACGAGTCATCCGCGACCTGCTTCCTCCTCCAACCGCCCGCGACCGCCGGTTGGTCCAATGGCGCGGCGATCTTGATCACCGCCGCCCACGCGCTGGCGGAGTTTCCCGGAGCGGAATGCCGCTTGGTGCTGCGCTCGTCCCAAGGGGAGGGCGGTTGGCTGCGCCACGAAGTTTCGCTGCCCATCCGCACCGGCGACCAACCCCGCTGGGTGCGGCTGCCGGACGCGGATGTCGCCGCCCTGCGGTGGACCGTGCCGGCCGGCGTCACCTGCCATCCCCTGCCCTACGAGCGGCTCGCCCGCCCCGCCGATTTCACGAACGGGAGAGTGGCCCTGGGCGGTGATGCTTGGATCTTCTCCTTTCCCGCCCAATTGGAGGCCAACGACGCCGGCCTGCCGGTGCTCCGGCACGGCGCCGTTTCCAGCCTGCCTTTGGCGCCCTTGGGCAAGCACGGCACCTTCCTGGTTGATTTCGCGACCTTCGGCGGCGACAGCGGCGCCCCGGTGCTGTTGTACGACCGCGGCCGTCCGGAAGTTCCCGCCTTGGTGGCGGGCGTCGTGCTGGGGCTCCACCGCCAGACCGACAAGGTCACCATGCCCTTCGAGGAACGCACCGTCCACCACCCCCTCGGCCTCGCCTTCGCAGCCCATGCCGACGTGGTGCGCCGCACGGTGGATTTGTTGTTGAAGTGAGGGCCGGGAATGGCGGGGCGGAGCAAGAAAAATCACCCACCCTGTTACTTCCACCATGGCAAGAATCCCACGCAGCCTGTCCTCCCGGCTGAGTATCAAGCGGTAAATATTAGGACGCCTTGCCGACCTGGGAAAAGGATGACCGAAGGATTTTGCGTTGGCACCCGGGATGTCCTGAGGCAACTTGGGGATGGCAATATGAACTCCCTGACAGCGCAAAAACTTCTGGCGATCGTCGAGCAGGTCGAGACCGAGGGGTTCGCGAATAGGACGCGGCTGACCGTGCTGAAGAAGTGGTTTGAAGTCCCGGGGCGGCTAGCCGCTTTTGGGATGTGGATGGCCGGACGCGCAGCCAACATCACCGAGAAGCCGCAAGGCAAAGCCGAAGTGCTTTTAGCCGAGGCACGCACACTGCTGGGCGCCACCGCCAATCGGAGAGCCTTCCCCATCCAATTGGATCGCAGAGCCGCGCAACAACTCCGGCAGAAAGCCTACGCCTATCAATGCAAAACCGAACGCATACCCTACGGTTCGGTGCGGTTGATTGAAAGCCGGCCGTTTTTGCTGGTGGAAAAGGCCCTGGGCTTGTGCTTGGACGAAGCGGCAACGGCCCGCGACGGCTTTGACGTGGCCGCGGCGTTTTGCAAACACTATGACTCCCGCTATGGGGATGGTTTGAGCGGCCCCAGCGCCGGAAGGCTGCGTGAATTGGTGACGTTCGTGCAGGCCGTGGAAGAGCGGGAGCAAGCGGGCACAGCGTGAACACAGGGCGATGGCGACGGTTACTTTTGAATACGGTCCAATTTCCGACTCACTCCTGCTGCCGGTCCGAGTCTCTGCGTGAAGCCCGGATTTTACTCTAGGGCTAATTTTGCGCGGCGGCGGAAGCCAAAGGGGCTGATGAATTTCACGTGGAGGCGGGAAAAATCCCGGGCGACAACCAGCAGACCGATTGACTTACCCAACCCAAGCACCGCCCCTCCGATTGTGCTCAGCGTAAGGCAGCTATTTCGGGGTGAGCATCCGGCGGGGCATTATTGAGCCGACTTGGGGGCGTAGAATTTGTAGGGGCCAAAACCCTGAACGGTGATTTCGTCCTTTTTGGGTTCCACGATCAAATCCGGCACATCCTGCCGCCTAGCCTTGACCTCCCAATCAAACTCCCCCGTCGGAAGGTTGCCGTAAACCACAAACGATTTCTCGTCAAATTCGTCATAGCTCAACAAGAAGGGCTTTTTCCCCTTGGGCGTCAGCAGCACCGTCGCCGATTTGTTCTGCGTCAGTTGGTCAAAATACTCGGGCAGGGTGACCCGCGCCTGGCCATTCTCCAACCGCCCGGTCCCGCGGTAAAACACCACATTTTCCGGGCCTTCCAGCGTGGTGTGAACCAGGTACTTTCCCGGGTCCAAGGGATGGTGGATGATGAAGTTTTTGGTGCCGTTGTAGGTCAATTCTGAGGTGGTGGGATTAAAAAACACTTGATTAGCAGCATTGGTGTCGCTCCGAAGGGGATTGACAAAAAAGCCGGTATTGGTTGCATTGAACCAATTGCCGGAGGCGTTCAGAATGATGGAATTACCAGCTTGGTTGGTAGCCCCCGCAAAGGCCCCGATCGCCACTGAGAAGCTACCTTGATTTATCTGTCCCGCCTGCGTGCCCACCGCCACAGCGGAGTTCCCTTGGCCTATCTGACCGGTAAACGGCCCCACTGCCACCGCGTTATCGCTTTGGTTGGTTTGGCCGGCAAAAGTGCCCATCGCAACGGACCAAACACCTTGGTTTTCCGCGCCCGCATAATACCCCAACGCAATGCCGTATATGCTTTGGCTGAGGGCCCCGGCTTCAAAGCCAATGGCCAATCCGTAATCTCCTTGGTTTAAATAGCCCGCGTAAGCCCCAAGGGCCACTCCTTCCAATTGTTGGTTATAAAAGCCGGCAAAATATCCCAAAGCTACGCTGTATGGCCCTTGATTCCTCCCGGCGCCCGCTCCAAGCGCAACAGCCCCTTGGCCTTGAATGGCGGCCCCCGCATATCCCCCGATTGCGACAGCATCGCTCCCTTGATTTTCCTTTCCAGCCAGGTAGCCCATTGCCACCGCGCGTTGGCCCTGGTTAATCTCGCCTGCGTAAGCACCCAGCGCTACGGCCTCTCGGCCTTGGTAGCTGGCGCCTGCAGCTTGCCCCAAGGCTAATGTAAAATCCCCTTGGTTCGTGAAGCCCGCTTGCCAGCCAACGGCCACGGAGCTCTGCCCTTGGTTCGTGAAAGCCGCACAATATCCGAGGGCCACGGAATAAATACCTTGATTGTATTCGCCGGCGGATTCCCCCACTGCCACGGCGAGGGTGCCTTGGTTAGTGACAGCAGCGCCCGCTCCAATCGCCACGGCTCCGTTCCCCTGGTACTCAGCGCCAGTGCCATTTCCGATTGCCACGGCATTCCCTCCCTGGAGATAGTCGGCCGCAGCGTAACCCAACGCCACGGCGAACCCGCCTTGATTGTACCCGCCCGCCCACGCGCCCATCGCGACGGAATAGTTGCTTTGTTGGTAATTACCGGCATATGCTCCCACCGCCACGGTGTAAAGGTCTTGACGGATCACTCCGGCATCAAGGCCCAAGGCTACGTTCGTACCCCGGCTGATCCCCAACTGCTGGTCGCTAAACGTGCCAGCGATTGCGGCGGCGGGCATATTATTCAGCCCGCTGCCATCGCCACTGAATGACCCGCCCAATCTGACGCTGCTCGCGCCGTTGGTCACCAGGCTGGCGGGCAATTGTGATGGAGAGAGGGTGCCGGAAATGGTGCTTGCCGGAATGCTGCCGCTCAATTGGCCTGCGTTCACGGTCCCGGAAACGGTCCCGGCACTCAGCGCGTAGGGCGTTGGGGTGACCTGCTGGCGGGGGGAAAGGGTGGTGAAGGCCTTCGCGGCATTCGTGCTCACGGCCAGTTCCAGCCAATTGCTGCCGCCCACGAACACGCCGGGGCCGAAATCAAGCAGCGTGGTGAACAATCCGTTGGTCACCGTAGTAGCCGCGTTGGTCACCGGGCCGGCAAAGGCCGTGCCGCCGGTGCCGTTGGTGTAAAGGATGAACACCAAGTCGTAGCTGCCGTTGGCGGGCGCCCCGCCGCTGCTCAAACGGCCTTGGTACGTGAATGCCGTGCCTTGGGCTAGGGCGGTCGTGGCGATGGGAGAATGGAAAGCGCCGAGCATGCTCAGCAACGTGATTGCAAGGAGGTTCTTTTTCATGATGGCAATGTCGTTGGGCGCAATCGGCAAAATCAGGCGCGCCCGGTTGGGGGATTCACCGACCGGAATCCACAAGCAGGCAGGACCTGCTAAAAATCCCACCTCCAGACCGCCTACGCAAGCTGAATCGGCCCAGGTTTACACGCAGACAAATAGCGCAACAGGATCGCGCACGCGGAGGCGCGGAGCATACGGTAAACGCCCGCGCGGAAAAGGTGCGGGGCGCAATTTGGCACTCCCCGGAAAAATCTCCCTCGCAGCGGGAGTGGTGGCGGCCTGGAACCGTGGAGGATCGGACGGAGCAGGCGGATCGGGCGGATGGTGGTCGGGGGACGGCAGGGGGGTGTAGAGCGCTCAGTCGTTGTCCTTGAATTGGATGGCCCAAGACGGGTACGGGGCGCGGGGGCCTTTTTGGGCGTACCAGAGGATGTGGTTCAGGACGTCCTCGGGGCATTGGTCGGGTTTGTCGAGACGGAGTTCGGCGGAGGTCCTGGCGTAGCGGAGTTCGACAGGGTCCCGGAGGGCGCGGGTGTCGGGGTTCATCTGGTCCAGGGGGACGTTGTTGGTCACCGCGGTGAAGGGGGTGAGGTCGGGCTGGCTGGTGAAGCAGTCGAACATCGGCGTGGCGGTGGCGTCGAACTGGTTCATGGGGGGCAGGCCAAGGATGAGCTCCATGGTGCGGAGGAGGGCGGTGTGATTGTAGTTCACGCTGACGACGGCGTGGCGCTTGGTGTAGGGGCTGACGACGTAGGCGGTGGTGCGGTAGCCGCTGACGTGGTCCCAGCCGGCCTGGGGGTCGTCCTCGATGGCCAGGATACAGGTGTCCTTCCAGAACTCGGAGTGGGAGACGGCTTCGACGATGCGGCCAAAGGCGAGATCGTTGTCCGCCACTTGGGCGGCGGGGGTGGGCGAACCGGCAGCGGTGCCGGAGGTGTGGTCGTTGGGCAGGCAGATGATGCTGAGTTGGGGCATTTTGCCGGCGGCTTCAAACTGGTGGAGTTCCTTGATGAACTGGGCGGCCCGGAAAACGTCGGGCACGGACATATTCCAACCCACGGTGTTGGTCATCATGTAAGGGCGGACGGACTCGATGGCGGGGATGGAGCCGATGTGGAGCAGGCCGGTTTGGTTGATGAAATCGTGGTAGAAATCGAGGAACTTGGGCTTGCGTTGGCCCTTGGGGTTGACCCAACCCGTGACATCCATGGTGAATTCGCCGTAGTCACGGAAGCTGACACCGTGGGCAATGGCGTTGTCCCAAATAAAGCCGGCGGGGGAATAGGCCATGGCGTCGACGTCGTCAGGTTCCATGCCATCCGGGTAGCTGCGGGGGAAACCGGCGAAGGATTTTTCCATGTAATCCGTGGCGAAGGCGGTGGTGGACCACTGGTGGCCGTCGGCGCTCAAAATTCCGGAGCAGTAGGTGTTGTCCAACAGGGTGAATTCGCGGACCATTTTATGTTGGTTCGGGGTTTCCTTTTCGCCAAAGATGCAAAGGGAGGCGTCGCCGTTGCCTTCTTTGATGTCGCCAAGCACCTGGTCATAGGTGCGGTTTTCCTTGATGATATAAATGACGTGTTTGATGGGGGACGGTTCGCCGGTGCGCTCGGGAACCGGTTGCGGCGCGCGGCCGGGTCGGGCGGGGGCCTTGACTTGGTCGGCCACGGCGCCGCGGTAATTGCGGAAGACCGTGGCGGTTTCGCGCTTCAACTCCTCCGCCTTGGGCACCGGGATGAGGGAGAGCGTGCCGTTGTATTGATGGGAGTTGTATTTGACCTTCTCCCCGGCGGCGTAGCGTTTGCCGGGCAGCGTTCCTTTGATGTTGGCGACGGCGAACTGTTTGCGGGCGGGATCCAGAACGATGGCACCGGGAAACCAACCGGTGGGGATGAGGCCGGTGAGTTTGGACTTGCCGGGGCGAAAGTTCACCACGCCGACGGCGTTCTGGGTGCCGTGGCAGACGTAAATAGTCTTGCCGGTGGCGTCCACCGCGAGGGCGTTGGGGCTGGCACCGAAGTAATCGTTGGGTTCCCAGCGCAGGGAGATGGTTTCGACCACGGTGTCCTTGCGGGTGTCGATGACGCTCAGAGTGTCGCTGCCGGCGTTCGCGACAATGAGATGCTTGTGGTCGGGCGTGAGGGCGAGCGCGGAGGCGTGGAGACCGACGGGGATTTCGACGGTTACTTTGCCGGTGGCGAGATCGACCACCGAGACGGAGCCTTCGGCGGCGATGTGGCGGACCGGATCCACACGGACCGTGGTGCCGCGGCCGGCGGGGCCGGTGAGACTGTCGGGGGCGGGACGACGGCCGCCCCAGTTGCTGACATACGCCTTGCGACCGGCCAGGCAAACTTCGTACGGCAGGGCGCCGACATCCATCAGCCGCAATACTTTGCCGGTGGCGGCATCCAGTTCGGCCAGGCGGTTGGACAAATTGAGGGCGACGTAGAGCCGTTCGCCATCGGGGGACACCGCCAAGCCGGCGGGGATTTCCTCGGCGCGCCGGGGCGCGTTCGCTTCGGGCAACGGAAAACCGCCCAGACCGGTCACGTTATGATCGGCCCCCACGGCGAAGACCTTTACGTTGCCGTTGACGTTGGCCAGGTAAATCCGCGTGCCGTCAGGGGAAAACACCAAGCCGGTGAAACTGACTTGGGCGTCCTTCTCCGGCTTGAGGATGTGCGTGGAGACGGTGGAGTTGGTATCCCGGAGGCCGTTCAAGGGCAGCGCAACCCGCTGCAGAATTGCTCCGGTCGCGGGGTGGACCAGCACCAGATCATGGTTTTTGCCGCTGGTGGCCAGGAGTTGGCCGTCCGGGCTGAGGGCCAGGACTTGCGGCCGCAGGAGGGTGAGCTCGACCTGAGTGCCCGCGGGGGAGAGGATTTGGTTCACCGGCGTGACCACGCGGCCGGAGGCATTCAAGCCCACGTGGTCCAAAGGATCAAATTCCTGGGCGCGGCCCAAGAGCGGCGAAGCGGTGAGGAGAACGGCGGCGCAGAGGGCGGAATGGAGGCGGGATTGGTTCATGGGGTGGAGTGGGTGGCGTGGCGGCGGGCGGCAACTTCACGAAGGCAGGATTCCAGAATGGCGAGGGCGTCCTCCATTTCGGCCCGGGTGATGGTCAGGGCCGGGGTGAGGGTGAGGATGTTGCCCATGGTGAGCTTGAAATTGAGGCCGCGGCGGAGGGCCTCGTACATGACCTGTTCCGCCTCGTCGGTCGCGCGGACCCGGGTGGCGCGGTCGCGGACGAGTTCCACGCCGAGGAGCAGGCCGAGGCCGCGGACATCGCCGACAATTTCGTGGTCGGCTTGAAATTGGCGGAGCCGGTCCAGGGTGTACGCGCCGAGCGTGCGGGTATGTTCCAAAACGTTTTCACGTTCCAAGTATTCGATGGCGGCCAAGCCGGCGGCGGCGGCGACCGGGTTCTTCTCGTGGGTGTAATGGCCGAGGGCGCGGTCCGCCATCACGTTCAAGTTGTCCCGGGCAATCAAGGCGGCCAGGGGGAAAATGCCGCCGCCGAGCGCCTTGCCAATCACCAGCATGTCGGGCACCACCTCATAGTGCTCGCAGGTGAACATTTTCCCGGTGCGACCGAGGCAGTGCGGGATTTCGTCGAGAATCAAGAGGGCGCCGTGCTTGTCGCAGGCGGCGCGGATTTTGCGCCAGTAATCAGGGGGCGGGATATAGGGGGTGGAACGAATGGTCTCGCCAATGACCGCGGCGACGTCACCCTCCTTTTCCAAAACGTATTCGATGTAGTCCGCGCACTTGAGATTGCAGGCGGCGCCACAGGCGAACGGGCAATGCCGGTGGTCCGGCGGCGGGACGTGCTCGCAGCCCGGCAACAACGGACCGATGCCGCCGCGGAACATGGCCTCGCCGCCGATGGAAATGGCGTCCAAGGAGGCCCCGTGAAAGGAGTCCCACATGGAAATCGTCTTGAAGCGACCGGTGGCGGCACGCGCGAGCTTGAGCGCCATGCCGATGGCGGCGGTGCCGCCCGGCGCGAAAAGGACGCGATTGAGATCGCCGGGAGCGAGCTGGGTCAACTTTTGCGCGAGTTGGATCGCGGGCAGATTCGTGTAGCGGCGGGTGCAAAAACTAAGCTCGGCCATTTGCCGAGTAATTGCGGCGATGACGTGGGGGTTGCCGAAGCCCGCTTGGTGCACATTGTTTCCGTGAAAATCGTAGTATTTCCGCCCCTCCAGGTCGGTGATTGTCGCCCCCTCGGCCCCGGTCAACACGTTCAGGCAAGGGGTGGAGAGGGATTGGTGCAGGAAATACTTGGCGTCCTCGGCGAGCCAATGACGGGTTTCCTCATGCAGATGCTCCCGCTGCCAGGCGGCGCGATGGGCGGAAATATTCAGGTCGCCTTCCGAGCGGAGGTGGTCAAGTTTTTGCGGGTCGTGGGCCATGGAGACGCAGGCGACGAGGTTACCAGGGGAGCGAGAAGGTTTTGACGGTGGTCATGAGTTTGGCGCACTCGATCACGCCTTCCTTGATCCCCAAACCGGAATCCTTGATGCCGCCGAAAGGGGAGTTTTCCACGCGGTAGCCGGGGACTTCGTTGATATTGACCGTGCCGGCGCGGAGCTCGCGGATGGCCTGGAGGGCGCTGGGGAGGTGGTTGGTCACGACCCCGGCCGAGAGGCCGTAGGCGGTGGAGTTGGCCAGCGCGATGGCGTCCGCGAGGTCGCGCACCCCGATGATGGGCGCCAGCGGACCGAAGGATTCGCACACCACCATTTCGGCGTCCCGGGGAACTTGGTCAATGACGGTAGGCGCCAGCAAGGCGCCGCGGCGGGTGCCGCCGGTCAGGACGCGGGCGCCGGCGGCGACGGCGCGGTGAAGCACCGCTTCCAGATGGCGTGCGGCAGGTTCATCGATGACCGTCCCCACGCGCGTGGCGGGATCCGCCGGGTCACCGGAGATATACTCGGCGGTTTTGTCCACCAGTCGGCGCGTGAATTCCGCGCGGACTTCCTCGGCGACCAGGATGCGTTTAACCGCCGTGCAGCGTTGGCCGGAATTGCGGTAGGCGCCCTCGGCCGCCAGGGTTGCGGCGAGGTCAAGATCGGCGTCGGCGAGGACGATGAGCGGATCGTTGCCGCCGAGTTCGAGCACCAGGCGCTTGTAACCCGCCGCGCCGGCAATGGCCTTGCCCACGGCCGCGCTGCCGGTGAACGTCAGCAGGTCCACGCGGGGATCACGGACCAAAGCGGCGGCGACCGTGGCGGTCGGACCGAGCAGCACGCTGAGCATCCGGCCCGGCAACCCGGCTTCGTACAGGAGCGCGGCAAAGCGCAGGGCGGTGAGCGGGGTTTTTTCGGAAGGTTTGAGGATCAACGGCGTCCCGGCAGCAATGGCGGGGGCAAGCTTGTGCGAGACTTGATTGAGCGGATGGTTGAAGGGCGTGATGGCCAAGGCCAGGCCGAGGGGTTCCCGCAGCGTGAAGATACGGCGGCTCTTGCCCTGGGCGGAGACATCCCCCGCGAACATTTGGCCGTCGTCGCGCAGGGCTTCGTGGGCAGCGGCGGTGAGGACATCGACGGTGCGACCGGCTTCATAGCGCGTTTCCCGGAGGCACAAGCCGGACTCCGCGGACATCAACTGCGCGAATTCCTCGCGGCGTTGTTCCAGCAGCAGGCGGGCGCGCTCCAGAATCTGGCTGCGCTCATAACGGCTCAACGCGGGCGCGGGGGCGCGGGCGCCGGTGATGGCGCGTTCCACCGCCGCGGCATCGGCCAGCGCGACCCGGCCAACCAAATGTCCGTCGTAGGGGCTGCGCACTTCGAGCCATTGGTCCGAAGTCAAACGTTCGCCGAGTACATAACAAGCAAGATCCATGAGGGGGATTGGACGCCCGAACGGGCGAAGGATTCAAGGTTCGATTACCGGGCCGGATTCACGGCCGATTTTACGGCTGGGAAAAGGCTTCGGCGACGGGCTTGCCGATCCAGACGG
>CAIYZC010000852.1 GCA_903930565.1 uncultured Pedosphaera sp. | reverse complement strand
GGCTTCCGCGACCGCCGCAAACAGACCCTCTTCATCGACGCCCGCAAACTCGGCACCCTCATCGACCGCGTCTCATTCAACTTTTCAAACAACTGAACTCTATGCCCACACCACAAACTAAGTTAAAGCTTCCTCAGGTTGAGAAAGTGAGGTTGCGGCACTTCTCGCTATTTACGGCGAATCCCGATGCTGAGTTTCCATCGAACACCGGCGTTGTTTGCCTCGTTGGTGCCAATGGTATTGGCAAATCCACGTTACTTTCTGCGATCAACTTCGCTCTGACGGGAACCGTCTCGGACCCGAATCGCCCTTTCGAGTCGATGGAAGAGTATTACAAATTTACGCGGAGTTACTCGAGCAACTACTTTCGGGGACGTATCACCGCATCCGATGAAGATGAGGCCGAAATTGCTCTAAGCTTTCGCGTCGGCATTCATCAATACGAAGTCCGGCGAGGACTTTTCGAACCGGAGGAACTCCGGGGGTTATCCATCCGTAATCGAGAGACCGGGGAGGAGCTAATAAACCCTGACGAGACGCCTCGTGGAGAACGGCACCGCCAATACGTCTCCCATTTGGTGGAGCACAGTGGCGTAGCCTCATTCGAGGAATTCGTGTTTTTGCAGCACTTCGTGTTCACCTTCGACGAGCAACGGCGAACCCTGTTTTGGAATTCGCGAATTATGGAAAGTGTTCTCTATCGAACATTCGGTTTTGAGCCGGACATGACTAAACGGTCGGATAGCCTTCGACGGGAAATCGAGGCGGAGGATTCGCGAGTGCGGAACTATCAATGGGAGTCTACGCGAATGCGAAAACGCATTAATGAAATCCGAGCTCATACTCAGGCTGCTTCCGGTGCGCAGCAAAGGTTTGAGAAACTCATTGGGGACCACGAGGCGCTAAGTAAAGAATTCGATGAGCAAAGCCAAACCCTAAAAACATTGGAAGATGCTATAAAAGACGCAAACCTGCGCCTAGCTGAGCATTCCGTTCATGAAACCTCCCTGCGCGACGAATATGCTAGATTCTTCGACCGCCGCTTGGATCTGAGACCAGCGCTTCCTCACCACCCACTGGTAACCCAGTCCATCGCAGACCATGCTTGTGGTATATGTGGCAACGATACGGATGCTGCGATTCGCAACATCGCAGCAAAGTCGAATGGCGCGACGTGCCCCCTCTGCGATTCCTCAGTGACTCAAGAACGGCCCGCAAATGGCGATGCGCACCGATTGCACGAAGTTGATCGAGAGATTACCAAGGCCAAGAAGCACATTCAGGAGGACCTGAAGACATTGGACAGGCTCCGGAAAGAAGAGGCGTCCAGTCGAAAGCAGTGGGAAAGCACCAAAGAGTCATTGGATGCATTTGACGCACAGAACAGCGCAATTCTCACTGCATTGCGCACTCAGTTGGGCCACGCCGCTGGTGCGGCGGACTTGAGCATCTACCGCGATCAACTCGCAGTTCTCGAAAGGGACAAGCAGACCGCTTACGACCGGCGTGAGGCGCTAAAGCGCCAACGTGCGAAACTGCAGAAAGAGCTTGAGCAGCAATATCTACAGGTTGAGCAAAGTTTCGTTCCGAGATTCGCCGAGCTAGCGCAGCGATTTCTCGGAATGCCTTTAGCGGTCCAAATGGATGCCACTGCCGGCCATGATCTTAAACTGGTTGTCACCGTTCGCGGGACTACACGGCGGCAACAGCAAGAGCTTTCAGAAAGTCAGCGGTTCTTCTTGGACATCGCTTTGCGGATGGCACTCACGCAACACATGTCTGACCCAGCATCCAAGGGAGGCATGTATATTGACACACCTGAAGGCTCGCTAGACATCGCATATGAAAAACGTGCCGGAGAAATGCTGGCCATGTTTGCACGCCCCGGACACCGAATAATCATGACCGCGAACCTCAACAGTTCGCAGCTACTTCTCGCTCTGGCCAAACAGTGTGGGAGCGATGGAATGCGTTTATGCCGAATGACCGACTGGGCGGAGCTCTCCGAAGTTCAGCGGGAGGAGGAAGCGCTCTTCGACGCCGCCTACCAAGCGATTGAGAACGCAATGCAGCCATAACTCCACCCAATGCGATTGCACCCAAACGCAACTTTTGACTGCTTGCTTGTCGCACAGCGCTTGCAGGCACAGGGAGCCGTCTTCACCGGGCCGGAACTCCATCTTTTTGCTTATCTCGCATGTCTTCTCTGGCTATACCAGAGGCATATCGTCACGGACTGGGGCTACTCATTCGTGGGAACCGAACTTGGCGCTCCATACAGCCAGGAGATTGACTCGGCCTTGAAGGAGCTTCTAGGGCGCGGGTTTTTCCTCCGCGTCCACGACCGGCTTCGTATGACCGAATTGGCCGAGCGGACACTTGAAGAATTTGCAAACCTCGAAGTAAACCGGGATCGCGCGGAGTGCTTGAATGCTGCGTGCGCGAGTATCGCAGCGTTCTCGCTAGGAATGGTAACATCTGCGTTGTCTCAGGAGCCTGAGCTCAACCGGGCAAAGGCGCTTCCTTCCAGCCGGCTACTGCTGGAGGACGCAGCCCAGTCTCAACTCTACGTTCAGTTTGAGGCGCTGCGGAGCAACTTGGACCAACGAACGAGCGACTTGCGACTTCCCGCGGTTGTTTGGCTTTCGGCTCTCTACCGATCAAATGCCAGCACCAATTTAGAATCGTGATGAACATTGTCGAAAGCATCAAAGCGGTTTGTCGGGATTCCCACTTCCCGATGGCACAAGAGGTATTTGGTGGAGCCGGTCTAGACGCCATTTTCCAAGTAATGGAGACAGTCCAGGAACTGTACCGTCACGTTGATCTCGAAAGGATTTCTGGAGAGGTGCTCGTCTACAAAGTTGTTTCACCTCCGTCAAATCTGGGAAGTGCGCCAGGCGTCGCTCGACCCGTTGACTTCGCGTCGCTTGCGAACCAGAACATTGAAAACCTTTATTTTGAGATTGGGGCAGATGGACGTCCGCACGCTCGGTCTCTCGGTTCAACGTCCCGAGAAGAAATCGCTAGAACTGCAGTCGTTTACCACTGCGCAGGATGGCAGGAGGAGTTTCTCGCGGGAGACAAGCGAAAGCCGGTCCTGCGTCTCGATACTTCAACGCGGAGTCAGTTTTCAGTTCCAACCTTTGGAACCCTTCGCGAGGCGTTACAGCACTTTTCGAGAGATAATGTTCGCGAGTCCACTTGCTACATTTTTCGAGGGATATGGCATGATAAGAACCGTTTGTTCCTCAAGGCCGGGCCAGAATCATTGATGCGTGACTCGCTGACACAGTTTTTGAGGAACCGCTTGGGAGCCGATCATGATGTGCTTCCTGAACAGAATGTGAACGAAAGAAATCCCGTTGATATCCGCGTCCAACCAAGACTGCGAAATAATCGTATGATGATTATTGAGATTAAATGGATTGGAGATTCGGCTGCGACCAATGGTCATATAACGGCCAGGCACCGAGATAGGCGCGCACAGGAAGGCGCCACACAACTGGCAAATTATTTAGATGAACAACGCCAATCCGCGCCGAGCCATGTCATTCAAGGCTACTATGTGATTATTGACGCTCGCCGACGGAACCTGCCGGCGACCGCGACTGCTGGCGTGACGATTGCGCGTGCTGATGGGTTTCATTACGAGGCAGAAGTGATTGCCTTTGAACCCGCTCCGCATACGACGCGCTCAGATTTCGACGAACCATACCGAATGTTTGCCACCCCAATTTGCTCCGACTAATCCGATGTTCACGCTTAACGACAACTTTCCGCTCCGTGACCAAGGTGCATCAAATGCAGTGGGCCTTGGTGAGATGCCTCGGCATCGTTGGTATTTCGTTAAGGAGGGATTCTCGCCAAAAATGGTCGAACAGGCAGTTGCGACTGACGGCGTTCGCTCGGGCGAACTTTTGCTCGACCCTTTTTCAGGGAGTGGAACTGTTCCACTCGCAGGCACATTAGCCGGGCTGCGTGCCCAAGCGTTTGAGGTAAACCCGTTTCTTCACTTCCTTTCTGCAACGAAGCTGAGTCGATGCTCACCGTCTGCCTTCCAGCAAGCCAGCCGGAAGGTGCTTCGAGCATCTGAAGGGCAGCTTGTCTCGCCTCTCGAAGGATACTCGACATTTACAGAAGGGAATCGGTGGGGGAGATGGTTATTCCCTACCAAGGTGATTCGTAGTTTTGAAGCTGGGTGGAGTGTGGCGGCTTGCTCTGTACGCGAGACGCGTAGTCTTCTTCAACTGGCTCTACTCGGAGCCGCAATGGATTGCTGCAACGCGACCCGTGATGGGAAGTGTTTGCGGTATCACAAGAATTGGATGGGACACGAAGCCACAGCTTCGCAGTTTCGATTCCGGTTGGAGGCTCGCGCCAATGAAATTGTTGCGGACTTGGATGCAGCGCCAATTTCCGGTAAGGCTTCGAAAGTCAAACTTGGTGACGCTCGCCGTCTTGTCGCGTCTGTTGCGCGGGAAAAGTTTCGTTTGTGCGTCACGTCTCCTCCTTATCTAAACTCGTTCGACTACTCAGATGTATACCGCCCCGAATTGTTCTTGGCGGGTTTTGTCGACTCGAACGACTCCTTGATGAAGATTCGCTTAAGGACTGTCCGTTCACACGTTCAGGCAAGCTGGGAAATGCCAATCAATGATGAGTTCGGCGTGCTCTACAGGGATTGTATTGCGACAATTCGGGAGTCCACAGATATTCTCTGGAGCGGGAAGCTTCCCGCCATGGTTCAAGCCTATTTCGAGGATATGGAGAAGATTCTTCGAGGCTTGAGGAAGCGGGCTCTCGACGAGGCGAGTCTTTGGCTAGTCGTTTCAACATCAGCTTATGGAGGAATCGAGATACCAGTTGATTTGATTCTCGCAGAAATTGGACAGCGTTCGGGTTGGTTTCTCCGAGAGGTTGGAGTGTTGCGTCACTTGCGGAGCTCAAGTCAGCACGTCAAGCACGTCGATGATGCCGAAAGAAAGTCTGTTCCGCTGCGCGAGAGTGTAGTGATTTGGGACGCCACAAGAAGGCGGCCAACGGGAAAGGCCAAGAGGACCGAGTGACCGCATTAATCTCGACGACCGGCTTTTCGGCCAGTTCCAACGCTGCGCTGTCATCCTCGGCCAGACGCCGGCGCAGGCCAACGGGCGCGAGCATTTTCTCGAGCTGCTGAACTGGGCGAGCGGCGGCGTGGTGACCTAGGCTCCCGTTCGCCCAGCACCTGCATTCGGGTGTCAGGGGTCGAATCAAAACCAGCCATCAAAGGTCGAATCAGAACCAGCCAGTCGGAGGCGGGGTTGTTCATATCATTTCTGCGGATTCGTGCAACGGTTTTTGCGCGCGAG
>CAIYZC010000851.1 GCA_903930565.1 uncultured Pedosphaera sp. | reverse complement strand
GAGCCACGGTTGCAGGCGGGGATCGTGCGCGAACCGGAGGGCGTCGGGCGCGCTGGGCTGCCCGAAGTCCAAGTCGCCGCGCTCCACCATCATCGCTTGGAGGGCCGCATCCGCACCGACCATCAAATCCACGGCGTCCACATAACCATCCGTTCCGGAGTAGTAAGGATTGCGCTCGAAGCGGTAGCCGATGTGCCGCCGCCATTCCTTGATCCGGTAAGGCCCGGAGCCGACCATATGATACTGGAAATCCGCTCCGTATTGCGT
Source organism: uncultured Pedosphaera sp. (assembly GCA_903930565.1). Lineage (GTDB taxonomy): Bacteria > Verrucomicrobiota > Verrucomicrobiia > Limisphaerales > Pedosphaeraceae > CAIXFN01. The sequence goes on along the minus strand of CAIYZC010000851.1, from coordinate 5,371 downwards.
CACCAACTCGCGGGGCAGCGCGTCGGTGAAATTCATCGCCAAAATGTAGCGGAACGTGAACGTCGGCTTCCGCAGCCGGATCACCAACGTTCGGGCATCCGGGGCGGACAGCCCCGAAACGTGCGGCGCCTTGGCCAGGCTGAACTCCTCCGCGCCCGCGATGTCCAGCAGATAGGTTTGCCCCACGGACGCGGTTTTCGGATCCAACACCCGTTCGAAGGAGAACACATAATCCGCCGCCTCCACTTCCCGGCCGTGGGCGAACTTTACCCCCGGTCGGAGGTGAAAGGTGTAGGTCAACCCGTCCGGCGAGATTTGCCAATCACTGGCCTGGTCGGGCACCAGATTGATGCCCGCGTCGTAATTGAGCAACCCGCGGAACAACAGTTTCTGCAACGGGGTCGAGCTGGCGTCAAAGGCGATCACCGGATCCAGTGAGCGCCAGTCCGTGGGCGTGGCGAGGTGCAGTGTCCCGCCCCGGCGCGGTGCGGTGGCGACCGGGCTCGCGGGGGCGAGGCCGGCCGTTCCCAGCCAGGCGGCCAGCAGCCAGAGCACGTTGGCGGCGGTTTTCATCGGAGCCGTTTGGGATCCAGGACTTCCTGCAAGCCCTGGCCGAGCAGGTTGAAACCCAGCACCGTGAGCACGATCGCCACGCCGGGCGCCACGACGATATGGGGTGCCACGGTGAAGAGCGGTTGGCCGTCGAAGATCATGCCGCCCCAAGTCGGCGCCGGTGGCGGCACGCCCAAACCGAGGTAGCCGAGGCCCGCTTCGAGCAAAATGGTGTTGGCCGTGCTCATCGCCGCCAGCACGATCACGGTGGGGAGCAGATTGGGCAGCAGGTGCCGGAACAGCAACCGCCGATCCGTGGCGCCCAGCACCCGGGCCGCCTGCACAAACTCCCGCTCCTTCAGCCCGAGCACCTGCGCCCGCACCACCCGCACCATCCCCGGCCAGCACACCAAACCGATGATCACGAAGAGGGTGAAAAGTCCTTTGCGCAGGGTCAGGTCCAGCCAGGTCCAATGCCATTCCGCCGGGGCCAAATGCAAAACGCGCCCGTCCATCAGGCCGGCAAACGCCACCGCGAGCAGAATGGCGGGAATGGTCATGTTCATCTCCGTGAAGCGCATCAGCACCAAGTCCACCCGGCCGCCGTAGAAGCCCGCCAGCAAACCGGTCACCACGCCGATGAGCGCCGCGGTGATCATGGCGGCCGTGCCGATCGCGAGCGACACCCGCGCGCCGTGAACCACCCGCGCAAGCACATCGCGGCCGAGATTGTCCGTGCCCAGCCAATGGCCCGGTCCCGGGCTCAAGGGCAAGCCGTCATCATCCAGTCCCGTTTTGGGTTGCTCCAAGGGATTGCGCAGCAGGCCGACACGGGAAAGGGTGGGGGCGGTTAGCGCCAAAGCGGCGAGGAGGGAGACGAGCACGGCGCCCGCCACGAAGAGGCGGTTGCACCGGAGCAATCGTAAATACTGTCTCCACACCCCGACAAACTAACCCTTCCGCCCGCCGAAAGGCCAGCGAATCCGCGCTTCACCACCAGGCAAAATTGAGGTCCGGGGCGACCGAAATCCAAGAATCCATCTCGGGCGGAAAATGAAAGCTTTGCACGTGGCTGTCGCCGAAGAGCATGTTCTCGTAGCGCTTGCCTTTGAAATTGTGCCAGGCGCTGCGGTTGTCCGTGATCGCCCGGTTGGCATGCCACGGCCAGTCGCCCTGGATGATCTTGGTCGCCGCCCGCAGAGCCACCTTGGTCGCCTTGATGGGCGTGCCTTGCGGACTGGCGGGATCGGCGGTCGAATCACCGGTCACCTGCTGAACGCGGAACGCGTCCCCCGACCACTCCACCAAATAGCTGTTGCCCCAACCGTCCCAAGCCGTTTTCGCGGCGGGATTCAATGAATCCCCCTTGTCCGCCGGGCAATGAAACACGGTGGTGTTTTGCGTGTAGGCGTCGAGTGGCCGTTGGTTCACCGGCACCGAGCCACCATAATCCGCGGCATAACTGCCGGTGTCCGGAGTCGGTGGCAATTGCCCGCCGACCGCCCCCCAGCCATTGTGCACTGGATAATTGTCGTGATTGTCCTGGGTGTACATCGCGTACGCCAGGCCGATCTGGTGCTGATTGCTCGCGCACTGGGTTTGCAGAGCCTTCGCCTTGCTCCGTGCCAACACCGGCAGCAGCATCGCCGCCAGAATGGAAATGATCGCGATCACCACGAGCAGTTCGATCAGGGTGAAGCCCCGGACCACCCCTCGTCCACGCGGGTTCCTCGCCAAATACCGGGTCTTTCCAAGTTGCGGATGCATATCCGTCTCCAGTGTTCCCCGATCCCGTCTCCGCCCGCAACGGATTTCTTTGTTACGGGCAGGGGTGCGAATCTGTTTCCCTAGCGCCGCCTTCGGGCACGACTCCAAGGCGGTTCGTTGTCGGAAGCTGGAAGCGGTGCCCTGCCACACCCTGCCTCAGGGGCAGTGCGCGCTGGCGGGAACGCCCGAAATGTGACATAATAGAGGTACAGCGGCATCGGTAGCTCAATTGGATAGAGCTTCTGACTTCGGATCAGAAGGTTGCAGGTTCGAGTCCTGCCCGATGCACCATCCTTCGCCCTTGGGGGCTACGGATGGCAGGCCATTTTGCAGGGCTTGGCGCCGGGCGCACCGGGACGGCCGTCGCGTTCAGGGTTTGATCACCAGAACGTTGAAAGCGTGCCCGAGCATGGCGGTGGCGTGGTCTTCGTGGAAAATGGCCCAATGCGCGCCGTCGTAGTACACCCCCACCGGCGCATTATCATAGCGGGAGGCCGAAGTGTCGGCACTGTAGTTGTGGGTGACCAGGATGATCGCGTTGGGGTTGCCGTCGCAGTTGGGATTCGAAATGGTGGTGATGTGGGCCTGGGTGTTGGAGGCATCGGCGTGCTGAATAAACGCGGTGGTGGGGGTGTTGACGCCCGCGCCCGTGACTTTCAGCCCGCCGCTCGCGAGTTCCACGTTGGCGTTGCCGGGGTTGAGGCGGATGCCGCCGGTGGCGCGAACGGCAAATTCATTGGCCGCCCCCGAGGCGAAATTGGCTTCCGTGGTGTCGGCCCAGACAAAAGCGCCGTCGTGCACGGCACGGGCGCGGTAACCGGCGGCGAAGGCCGCCTTGCCCGCCGTGACGTTGAGCGTGCCACCCGGGATGGTGGCGAACAATCCATCCGCCGCATTGTTGGCCCCGCCGCCCACGGTGGCGTAGAGCCCCGTGGCGGAACCCGCCGTATTGTTGTACCCGCCCGCCACCAAGGCGGAATTGCCGAGCGCGGAATTGCCCAGGCCCCCGCCCACCACGGCGTAGTTGTCCGTCGCCCGGTTGCGCGAGCCACCGGCAAGGGTCACCCCGGTGCTGCCGGCGAAATTGAGAAAACCACCACCGATGGTGGAATAGGCGGCGCCGGCCAGGACGAGGTTGGTGCCCCCGCCGCCGATGGTTGCCAGGATCGCGGAGCCGCCGATGACGTTCGTGGCCCCGCCACCGATGGTGGCGCCCATGGCGTTCTGGCCCAGGAGGTTGAAGATGCCGCCGCCAATGGCGGCGTCCGTGGCCCCGCCCAGCAGACGATTTTGCTCGCCGCCGGCAATCGCCCCCGCTTCGCCAATGGCCTGGTTGCCCCGCCCGCCCGCGATGGTGGAGAGAAATCCCGTGATCTGGTTCGCGTTGCCGCCCCCGATGGTGGACTCCCCGGCGGAGGTGTAGTTAAAAGTTCCGCCTGCGATGGTGTCGCCGCCGGTATAGCCGAAGTCGATGTAGTTGCCGATCCCCCCGCCGATCGTGGAATAGCTGCTCCCGATCGCATTGGCGGCACCAGGACCAAAAATTCCGGTTATGCCCCCGCCCGAGATGGTGGCGGCCGCCGTCCCGGGGGCGACCGAGTTAAGCGCCGATCCCGCCACGATATTGACGGCGTCGTCGGAGCCGGGTTCCAACCGCAGGGCGCGTCGGCCGTTCACTTTGAGTTCGAGTGGCTGGAGGTCAAGCGTGCCGAGGAATTGTGTTCCCGCCGTGGTGCCCGCATTGCCGCCGGTTTGCCAAAAGGCGGTGCTGGAGAGGCCGTCCAAGTAATCGGCGTTCAAATTCAAGACCCGCTGGGAATTGGCCACGGCGAAGGGGGCGCCGCCGACGGCACCAAACACCGGCGTGCCGCTGAACACCGGGTTCGCATCGAGCCGGGGAATGTTGGTCGAAAGCTGGGCGTCGGGAATGTTGCCCACCACATTCGAGGCGGTCAGGGCGTAGGGGACGGGCAGGAGCGGTTGGCGGGGCGCCAATGTGGTGTAGGAGCCGCCGCCGCCATTGGTGCGCACCGCCACTTCCAGCCAGCGCCCGCCGCCATCGAAAGCCGCGCCAAAGTCCAAGCTGGAGCTGAAAATGCCGTTGGTCACGGAGAGGTTGGCGAGCGCCACCGGATTGCCAATGGCGTTGCCGCCGCTTCCGGCATCCCAAAGCGTGAACTGGAAATCGTAATTGCCCGTGGCGGGCGCGCCGTGATCCGCGAGGCGGCCTTGGTATGAGAATTGGGTGGTGCCTTGGGCCTGGGTGGAGGAAACCCCGCAATGCCAGAGTCCCGCCGTCGCCAAGCCCAGACAAATAATGGTTCGCAAGTTCATAAATCATTCATTGCACTGCGCGCCGCAATTGCCAACTGGGCGAGTCGCGCCCACCCCTGTCAAATTCTCGCTTTCCCGACCCGGTGGCCTGGCCTTCCGTGAGTGCGTAAAGCGGTGGGCAGTGGGCAGTGGGAGGTGGGCATTTTGGGACAGTTGTGAAAAGCACGTTATAAAGTGCGGCGTGAGCTTCGGCGGCCGGCCTTCCGTGAGTGCGTAAGCGTGGGAGCCGGAAACGGAGTCTCGCGCGAAGCCGCGAAGCCGCGAAGCGGGCCAACTGGAGCTGAAACCTGCGGGCAATCGGAAACTTAGCCTTCCGTGGGTGCGTAAGGCGGGTTGGCGGTGGGCATGGCGGGCGATTCCAAGCACCCCCGGAGGGGGGCTGGATGGCAGACGGTGGGACCAGCACCGGTCGCCGGCAAATCAGGTTCGCCGCCCCGGAGGGTGCGGGGGAAACTCTAACCGGGGTCGATTTCCCAAGTCCGCGGCCTTCCGTGAGTGCGTAAGCCGGGGATCCGGAACCCGAGTCTCGCGCGAAGCCGCGAAGCCGCGAAGCGGGCCAAGGGGAGCTGAAACCTGCGGGCGATTCAAAACTTAGCCTTCCGTGAGTGCGTAAAGCGGTGGGCAGTGGGCAGTGGGAGGTGGCTATTTTGGGACAGTTGTCAAAAGCACGTTATAAAGTGCGGCGTGAGCTTCGGTGGCCGGCCTTCCGTGGGTGCGT
>CAIYZC010000850.1 GCA_903930565.1 uncultured Pedosphaera sp. | reverse complement strand
CGCACTGACGGACCAAATGGAGTTCTTCGCCGAAATGACCGAATGCTATTTCGGCTCGAACGATTTTTACCCCTTTGTCGCCGGCGAGTTGAAAACGGCGGAGCCCGAAATCTTTGCGCTGCTCGCTGAAATCTGGGGGCCGCTTCCCGGGTTTGCGCCGGCCAAATCAAAAACCAAACCCTGAAACTCCTCCGCGCACTGGGTATCGCCGCCACCGCCGCCGCGTCCCGCCCTGCCGCATTAGCCGATTCCGCCGAGCCAGGAAGCGGCAAGCCTCCGATCGTCCCTCCACCAATCGCCCAACCAATTATGAAACCAAGCCTAGTTCCCATTCTGCTCCTTTTGGGGCTTTCAGCGCTGCCGGTGTCGGCCGAAATCCAATCAGGCGAGCTGGCCGGTTATCTCTTTGGGCCGGCGGAAAACGTGCCGGAGGAGTTCAACGGCGGGTTTTCACTCTACGCCGCCGCGTGGCCCCTCGTGGCGACTTATCCCGGGCACGATTTTCAAACCGGTCTCTGCGGCACTTGGATGTTTCCGCAGTATGAGCCCGGCAAAGAACCGGCCAAAAAGTTTTACACCGATGTCGAGGGCGGGCTCGGCTGGTGGCGCGACACGCATTTTCCCACCACCACGCCGAAGTTCATCATGGGCGGTGTGGGGCCGGAGTTCTCCTTCATCGCCAATGGTCCCGGCTATGGCGCGGGCGATTGGCAAAACCCGCGGGGCCTGTATGGCGTGGCGCAGCTCAGCCCGTGGCTGCTGTTCCCGCTCGACGGCCTGAATCTGAAACAAGGCACCAGCGGCGAACTTTTCGGTTACGGTTACCTGCCGCTGCCTCTGACGAATCCGAAGGCCACCACCGCGGGCAAGCCCGTGCCGACGGGGAACCATTGTTGGACGCTCTTTCTCAACACCGCCAATTTCAAGGGCCCCGCGACCTTTTTCACGCCCTTCTTCTGGTCGCAGGCAACGCTCGAGCATCCCGAGTGGGCCGGGATGCTGCTCGACTCCCGTCCCGCCGGTCCCAACAAAGCCATCCAGATGGAGACGCAACACATCCCGGCGATTTTGGCCCGGGACGCCGCCGGCAAGAAATTTGCCCGGATTGCGCCGACGTCGTTCCCCGTCGGCGCCGATGGCGCGTCCACGGTCCTGCATCGCCTTACGGCTTACAAGCGGGGCGCTTTGTGGGATGGCGTCCAAAAGTGGTTCGACGGCGGCCCTCCCGTCGATGGCGCGATCCGCGCGGAGGCTGCCGCCGTGCACACCTTCCGCGCCGGCGGCGGCTCCAGTTGGAGCATTCGTCCGCCGGGCGCGAAAGAAGGCGACGAAGTGCCGCTGCCCTGGCAGGCCTTCGCCACCTCCTTTACCCCGAACCCGATCACGTTCGGGTACCAGTGGAACCAACAACTTACCCGCAGCGCCGGTTCGCTTGTCACCCTGCCGGAGTACTACGCCCTCGGCACCGCCGGCAAAAAGCCGCAATGGAAGGTGCAGTCGCCGGCGGAAGTGCCGGCGCAGACCGGGCTCGCGCCGTACCGCTTTGCGACCCCCAAGGAAGCAGCGCAGGAGCCCCGTACCACGCCGGACGATCCCAAGAGTTGCTGGAAGCAGCCCGGTCCCGCCGCCGGACCGTTCACCGCCAAGCTCGGCGACGGCAGTGTGGTGACCTATTACTGGTATCGTTTTGCCGACCAGCCCGCGATGCTCAATGCCGATCTCAGCCCGGAGGAACGCCGCCAGGTGCAGCAGCGCGTCGAGAAACTGCACCGCACTTGGACCAAGGATCGCCAGTACCTCACCCCGCCGGATGTCGGTACCCTCGCGAGCATCGATCCCGCGCTGATCCTCACCCCGCCGAAGGGGCTGGAGATCGGGTATGTGCCCATTGCCACCCGGCAGGAGCTGGCGCGCTAAATGTAAGGGAATCGCTGCCGGGGGACCGGAAAGGTGTCCCCGCAGGCATGTGCTAACCGAACCTGCCCATGAATCGAAGAGCAACGACGGCAACTGCCCTTGGCCTGCTGATGGCCCTGACCATTTCCTTGCGGGCCAATCAGCAGGAGATATTCCCGCCCTCGGCCATGCCCCGGGTGGACCTGCACACCCACATGGATGCCACGAACCAATACGCAAAAGCGGTGGCCGCGATGGACCAATGGGGTGGCACGATCAGCATCTCGCTGGCCGGCTTGTTCTGGGTGAAGGACAATGAAGGAAGCAATGCCAGTCCGGAGAGCGTGCGGCGGATTCCCACCAAGGACATGGTGTTCGTGAAGGCAAGACTGAACGACCGGATTCTTTTTTGCCCGGGCGCCTTTACGATTCCAAGCCAGGGGATCTGGTGGGACGTGGATGAAATCAAGACCTTCAAAGACCAAGGCTTTGTTGGGTTGAAGCTGTGGCCCCACGGGGCGATTTTATCGAGCAAAATACCCCGGATCCATGAGCAGCTTGATGAGGCCGGTCGCCAGGGTATGCCCTTGGTGGGCTACCACACGGGTGATCCGGGCACTGCCACGGGCAACAGCCCCGCTTTTCCCAAGTTTGAGGATGACACGATCGAGGTGGTCAAAGCCCATCCGCAAACCACGTTT
>CAIYZC010000849.1 GCA_903930565.1 uncultured Pedosphaera sp. | reverse complement strand
CGTTCATCATTCATTCATCTGCCCCCGGATAAAGTCCGTCTCAACATGGAAGATTATTCGCTGCGAAAGGAAACGATCATGTCGAAGTCCCGTCTCATCTGGACCGCTGCACTTCTCACCGCCGCCGTCACCTTCGCTGGATGCGATCAGGCGCCCCGCACCGCTGCGGAAAGCCCGCCGCGACTGAGGATCACGTTTCCACCGATCCCGCCGTCGTCGCCGCGCGCGAAGCCCTCAAGACCGTGGGCGTCGACCCCGCCGCTGACAAGGTCTGGATGGCCGCCATCAACAACCCCAAGATTGCCAAGGACGATCGCGAGAGCCTCATCGAGGATCTCAACGAGGTCGGCTTCAAGGATCCCGAAAAACCTACCCTGGCGGATATGCCCAAGATCAAGGCCCGCCTCGCCCTCATCGATCAACTCGCCCCCAAGGCCATAGATGACACCAACCGCGCCGCCTTCGCCGAGGCCCGCAAAGACCTTGTCGATATGGCCGGCAAGGCCAAGCCGTAAGTTTCATCAAGACTTCAGGTGACTTTAATTAGACTCTCCACCCGAGGTCATTTTCGATCAACACTTTTCACCCTTTACCAGGAGAAGCAAAATGAAACGTATCGTCTCCACCCTGTTGCTCGCCGCCCTGCTCACCGCCGTGGCCGCCTGCACGAACCAGGGCACCGCCACCGAAGATGCTTCCTTCAAGTCGACCTTCGCGGCGGATAAAACCAAGTTCGCCAGCAAGGGCACCGGCAAATATTTTGCCCTGCTGCCGGGCTACAAGTATGAATACACCAACAAGGCCAAAGAAGTTCTCATCATCACCGTCACCGACAAGACCAAGCTCGTCGATGGGGTCGAAACCCGCGTGATCGAAGAACGTGAAACCGACGGCAATGGCAAACTCGCGGAAATCTCGCAGAATTACTTCGCCATCGATAACGCCACCGGCGACGTCTACTACTTCGGCGAAGATGTCGATATCTACGATGCCGCAACCGGCAAGGTCAAAGCACATGATGGCGCCTGGCTCTCCGGCGTGAAGGGCGCCAAGTACGGCCTCATGATGCCCGGCGCTCCGAAGCTCGGCGACAAGTTCCAGATCGAAGTCGCCGAGGCCACCGCCCTTGATCGCGCGGAAATCGTCAGCATCACCGAGACCTTCAAGACGCCCGCCGGCGAATTCAAGAACTGCATCAAGGTCAAGGAAACCTCCAAGCTCGAACCGGGCACCGTGGAGTACAAGATCTTTGCCCCGGGCGTCGGCCTGGTGCTCGACGATGACATGATTCTGCAGAAGGTCACCAAGCCCTGAGCGTTCGTGACCCGATCTTCCAGATGACGCCTTGCAGGGGCCGGAGCAATCCGGCCCCTGTCGTTTGGTATTTCTGGCCTTACAAGCCTTGATTTCATGGGGGTTTTTGCGGGCTTTGCGGGAGCAAGTGCGATTTTCTCGCAAGGCGCTTATGGTTTCTTGAAAAAGCATGCGAATTTCTCGCAAGGGACGCAAGAAGAGCAAGAATCTCATCGAATCGCACACACCGGACGCGTAGACAGCCGACGTCAACACGAAGTCACGAAGCACACGAAGGACCACGAAGGTTTCTAAGGGATTGGATGGCAAGGGGTTGTGGGGATGGTGATGCGGAAAAGTGCGGTTTTGCCCTTTGTTTCTTATGAGTTTTGCAAAAAGGATGCGATTTTCCCCTAAGTTTCTTATCGGGGTCCAAAGTTTCTTATGAATTTTTGCGGAGTCGGGAGGGGAGTGGGGATGGGAGACAAAGGGCTCAGGGGTGAGACCACTCGAAGGGGTTAATAAAGGGGTCACTGGTGACCTCATTGGGATTTTGGGCTGAAAACGGGGGTGATTTGGGGGGAGAGGGGCAGTGGGTTGCCCATGTGTTGGAATGTAAGAGCTCAGGGGTGAGCTATTTGTTTTGCGAAGTTTCAAGGTCCAAGTTTCAAGGTTCATGATACGTGTCCGTCGTCAGTAGTCCGTGGTCAGTGGTTGGGTCCGTGGTCCTTTGGTCAGTTGTGGGGCTATGCGCAGTGCGAGCCTTCATAGAGCGCGCAAAAGACCACTTTTGTGCGCGCGCTGAAACGGGGTGATTTTGCGTTAGTGGTTGCGGGGAAGGGAGTAAGGGCGGAAATTTCGGGTGTTTTCTGCGCGACGGAGCTCTCACACCCGTGCGCGCCCATATGTTAAGACTGCTCTCATGGAAAGATTGCGCAGATCCCGTCTAGCCACGGCGAATGCGGATCAGCAATTCCACGGACTCGCGCGTTTCCGCGCTGAAGCCCATCCATTCATCCTCTGTGAGCAGATCGAGACCACGCATGGTCGCCAGTTTAGGCAGGGCGGAGGAGCGCGAGAGGGCGTCGAAGGCCGCGGCTATGCTCTTATCGCGTTTCCTGATCCATTCATAAATGGCCCCGTAGCGCTCGTGATGGCTGCGTTTGGGATCGGCGGCCAAGGCCTGGAGTTCTTCGATAATCCGGCCGCACAGCCGCTCGAGCGCGGCCGGTTGAATCCTGCTGAGATGCTTCCAATCTGATTCTTTGATCGTGTCCTTCATGGCACTCCAAACTGGTCGATTACGCATGCATCAACGCTGGGACCAGTAATACTCCCAGGAGCAACACG
>CAIYZC010000848.1 GCA_903930565.1 uncultured Pedosphaera sp. | reverse complement strand
CCGGTCCTGCTCCGGAGTCGGAATTTCAAGACGCGCGTAGGCCGGCCCGGTTGTCGGCGCGAACCGCGAATTCGTACTGGAGTTGCTCCACCGGGACGGGGAGATCGAAACCAAACTCCCGTTGGGCCGCGTGGAGCAGGTCGGCTGTCTTGATGGGATGCAACCGCCCGTATCTTTGGGAGCGTTCCTTCGACTCGTCAAAATCTTTTCCCCCTCCGGTTCGGCATGGATGTTTCGCGCCCAGACGCGGCGGCGCGTCCCCCGCTTACCAATACGCGTTGGTTGGGCTGGCCGGCGCCGTCGCGTTGATGTTTCGCGGAAACGCGTAAAACTCCACGTGGTTGTCCCCGAACAGCATGACGTAGCGGCGCTGGTTTTTATAGCTGTGCCACGGAATGTTCACGGCGGGATCGAACCCCGCGTTCTCCCAAATCCAATCCCCTTGGAGGATTTTGGTCGCCGGCCGGGCCAGGAGTTGGCGCAGTTGCAGCGGGGAGCCGCCCGGCTGATCGGTGACATGCTGCACTCCCCACGGGTCGATGTACCACTGCGTGCAGTAGCTCAGGCCGTATTCAATGAAGCAATTCTTCGCGCCGTAATTCGGGTCCCCTTGATCTGAAGGGCAATGCCAATCCGCCGGCGCGGGGGCGTATTTGTTCAGTGGCCGGTTGGCCGCCGGGGTGGCGATGCCGAACGCAGGGATCAACCATTGCGTGGTGGCGGTCGGCGTCCCGGGTTGCCCGGCGAAATCGCCCCATCCCGACGTGATGGGAAACGTGTCCTGATTGTCCTGCACGTACATCGTCCAAGCGAGAGCGTGTTGATGCTGGTTGCTGATGCACTGGGTCCGTTTGGCGGTCTCCTTGGCCCGCGCCAACGCCGGCAACAACAGCGCCGCCAAAATCGCGATGATCGCCATCACCACCAACAGCTCGACCAAAGTGAAACCTCCCCCCGGTGGGGGCGGAGCGCCGACGCTGGTCGCGGTTGGTGGCGGGGAGGGGCGCACGCGGGGACTGTGGGGTTCCCCGCTCCCCTCGTCAAGCCGGCCAAGCTTGGACGCGCGTTGGGAAATGAGCTGCCGGCCCGCCGCGGTCGGGTTATCGTGGCGGGGTGATCAGGAACATCATTTTTGATTGGTCGGGCACGTTGGTGGATGATTTGCCCGCCGTGTGGCAGGCGACCAATCATGTGTTGGTGCAAGCGGGACGGGAGCCGTTGACGTTGGAACGTTTCCGGGCGGAGTTCTGCCTGCCGTTCACCCGTTTCTACGAACGCCATTTGCCCGAAGTGGGCATTCCCCAGTTGGAACAGTGGTTTCATGCCCATTTTCGCACCACCCAGGGCTCGGTGGTGGCGCTTCCCCACGCCGGGGCGTTTTTGGAGTTTTGCCGGGCGCGTGGCGTGCGCCGGTTCCTCCTCAGCGCCCTGCCGCCGGCCTATTTCGCCGCCCAGGCGGAGGCGACCGGATTTGGAAGTTTTATTGAGCGCCCGTATCTCGGCGTGGTGGACAAGACCGGCCGCATTCGGGAGTTGCTGGCCGAGAATCAACTCAACCCCGCGGAAACCCTGTTCATCGGGGACATGCAGCACGACATCGAAACCGCCCGGCATGGCGGGGTGCATTCGTGCGCCGTGCTCACCGGCTACAATGGTTTGGAACAGTTGCGGGCAAGCGGGCCGGATTGCATTGTGGAACATCTCGGCGAACTCCGCGGGCTGTTATCCGCCGGGGACTGGGCCTGGCCGCCGGCCCCCGCCGGCGGCGGCCCGGCGCGTGGCGCCGCCGGGGTTGAAGCCCGTGGCCCGGTCGCCACCGTGGGGGCTTTGATTGCGGACGACGCGGGGCGGGTGCTGCTGGTCCGGACGCATAAATGGTCCGATCGCTGGGGGATTCCCGGCGGTAAAATCAAGTGGGGGGAAGATTCCCTGGCGGCCTTGCGTCGGGAAATCTTGGAAGAGACGCAACTCACGCTGACGGACATCCGTTTCGAGTTGGTGCAGGATTGCATTCACCCGCCGGAGTTCTATCGCGATGCGCATTTTCTCCTGCTGAATTATACCGCCCGCGTGAGCGGCGCGCCGCGGGTCGTGCTGAACGACGAGGCCCGGGATTTTCAATGGTTGCCCGCGGCCGAAGCCTTGGCGCTGCCCTTGAACCAACCCACCCGCGTCCTGCTCGAAGCCGTGCTGGCGCGCACCGCCGGCCGTTAGGGTGGGGGAGCCTTGGTGACCGACGCCCAACTGGCCGCATTTTGCTTGGCAGCGATCGGGGCGCGTGTTAGTTCATTAACCCAACAATATGAACTGGAAACCGCTCCCCCTCCTCGCCGGAATCGCCGTCTCTTTTTCCCTCGCCGCCGCTGCCGCGGATTGGCCGCAATACCGCGGCCCCAACCATGACGGCATCTGCGCCGACAAGATTCTGCCCGCCTGGCCGGCTGCCGGCCTGCACCAGTTCTGGAAGCAGCCGTTGAAAGACGGGTTCAGTTCCTTCTCCGTGGGGGGCGGCAAGGTCTTCACGGTGGTGGCACGCGAAGTGGATAGCGCCAACCAAGAGGTGGCTGTCGCCATGGATGCCAAAACCGGCGCGGAATTGTGGGCGGCCCCGCTCGGGGTGGCGCGCTACGATGGCGGCGGGGACAGCGGCACGCCGGACAACAAGGGCGGCGACGGCCCCCGTTCGACGCCTTCCCTGGCCGGGGACAAGGTTTATTTGCTTTCCTCCCGGCTCGTTTTGAAGTGCGTCGAGGCCGCGACGGGCAAGGAAGTTTGGACCAGTGATTTGATGAAGGAACACGCGGGCCGCAACATCCACTGGGAAAACGCGGCGTCCCCGCTAGTCGAGGACGGTTTGGTCTTTGTCGCGGGCGGCGGGCCCGGGGAGGCTTTGCTGGCGTTTTCCGCCAAGGACGGCAAAGTGGTTTGGAAGGGCCAGGACGACATGATGACCCAGTCCACCCCCGTCGCCGCCACCATCCTCGGCGTGCGCCAAGTCATTTTCATCACGCAAACCGGCCTCGTCGCCGTCGCTCCCAAGACCGGCAGCGTGCTCTGGCGCCAGTCCTTCCCTTACAAAACCTCGACCGGCATTTCCCCGGTGGTGTCCGGTGACATTGTGTACAGCTCCGCGGCTTACGGCGTGGGCGCAGGCGCTTATCGGATCGCCAAGTCGGCCGAAGGTTTTAGCTCCAGCCAGTTGTGGTTTGAAGGCGGCAACGGCAAGGCCAATCACTGGAGCACGCCCGTCGTCAAGGACGGCTACCTCTACGGCATTTGTGACCAGGCCAAATACGGCAAAGCTCCGTTGAAGTGTTTGGAATTGGCCACGGGTAAGGAAATGTGGACCAAGCCCGGCTTCGGTCCCGGCGGCTGCCTGCTGGTGGATGGCAAAATCATGGTGCTGAGCGACGCCGGCGATCTGGTGCTGATCAAGCCCGACGCGAACGAGTACAGCGAAATCAGCCGCACCCACATTCTTGGTGGCAAATGCTGGAACGTGCCCGCGATCAGCAACGGCCGCCTCTACGCGCGCAGCACCAAGGAAGGTGTTTGCGTGGACATTTCGCCCAAGGGCGGTGCGGGCGGCGCGGAATAAGCCCCGCTCGGCGACTCGTTCGTTCCTTCCGGGACCGCGCTCCAGGCGCGGTCCCGGCCGCGGTATTTCGGCATCCGATCTTTGTCTCCTCCTTCCCTTATGGCCGCCCCCGTGGCTGATAATCCCTTCGCGGTCCTCACCTTGGTGGCCGCCCCCGCGCTCCTGACCAATGCCACCTCCCTTTTGGCGCTGAGCACGATCAACCGCATCCTGCGCACCAGCGACCGCATGCGCGCCTTGGCCGCCCAGTTGGAAACCGGGACGGCGCCGGCGGAAAAGCACCGCTTTCTGCTCGCCCAAGTGGATCGGGTGGAGCGGCAGAGCCTCCTTTTGCTGCAAGCCCTGCACGCTGTTTATGTGGCGCTGGGCTGCTTTGCCGGCGCGAGCTTGGTCTCCATCTTGGGGGCCTGCGTGGCGGAAGCCACTTACCAGCCGCTGTTTCGCATCCTGGTCGCCCTGGGTTTTCTGGTGGGGATAACGGGCGTGGGCGGCTTGGTTTGGGGCAGTGTGAAATTGTTCCAAGCCACCCAAATCTCCCTGCAAAACATCGCCGAAGAAGCCGCCATCATTCGCCGGCGGGAAGGTGGGCGCGGGGCGGTTGCGCCGTTGCCGCCGCCCGGTTGAAGCCGGCCCGGGCGCTCAAGCGCCGCCGACTTTGGCCGCCAAGTCCGCCACTTGCTTTTCCAGCTCCCGCAGGCGGTGAATCAGGTCCGGCAATTGCTGGATTCCGATCCATTGGCGTTTGGCCTGCTTGTCCGGCGCGGCCGGTATGCCCAGCACCACGCCTTTGTCCGGCACGTCCCGCATCACGCCCGATTTGGCGCCCACGGTGGCTTGGTGCCCGAGTTTCAGATGGCCCGCGATGCCGGATTGACTGGCGATCACGCAATAGTCGCCCAATTGGGTGCTCCCCGCGAAACCCACCTGGCCCATGATCAGGCAGTGCCGGCCCAGGGTCACGTTGTGCGCCACATGCACCAAATTGTCGATCTTGGTCCCGGCGCCGATGAGGGTCACGCCGAGCGCCGCGCGGTCGATGGCGGCATTGGCGCCAATTTCGACGTCGTCCTGAATCACCACCTTGCCCACTTGCGGCACTTTCCGGTGCCGGCCTTCGTCAAACACGTACCCGTACCCATCCGCCCCGATGACGGTGCCCGCGTGGATGCGCACCCGGCGGCCCACCTGGCACTCGGGATAAATCACCACGTTTGGAAACAACCGGGAGTCCTCCCCCACCACGCAATCCGCCCCCACATGGTTGCCGCCGGTGAGCACCGCGCGGGCGCCGATGCGCGCGCGGTCCCCCACGACGCAATGCGGGCCGACATGCGCGGAGGGGTCCACCGTGGCGGTCGCGGCGATCCGCGCCGTGGCGTCCACGCCGGGGGAGGGTTGGTCCGCCGGGAAAAAACACGGCAAAATCCGGGCCAACGCCACCCGGGGATTGGCGACTCGTATCACCGTCTTGGTGGCGGAAGTGAAGGGGCCGGCCACGAGGATCGCCCCCGCCCGCCCGGCTTCGGCCGCGGCGAAATAGGACTCCTTTTCCGCAAACGTCAGGTCGCCCGGGCCGGCGGTGTCCGCGGGGGCGACGCCGGTGAGGAGCAGGTTGGGATCGCCGAACAGTTCGCCCTTGAGTTGTTCCGCAACTTGGGCGGCGGTGAGAGAGTTGGGCATGGGAGAAAGGCAAACTGCCGCCGCGCGTAACTCAGTGCGTCAAGGTGTCGGGTTCGCCGTTCGGGGCTTCCGGTTCATCCATGGCCGGCCCTCCGGTCGGCACCAACGCCGGGCGCAGGCCACGCACGCCGATCATGCGTTGCGCTTCCACATCCCAAACCTTCAGTCGCAGGCAACGGAGGATTTCGGACGGATGCAGCGTGGTCACCCGCGGGCTGCCGAGTTCTTCGATGGCGTGGAATACCTCGGGCAGCCGGTAAAACGGGATGCGGGAATTCAAATGGTGAATGTGGTGGTAGCCGATGTTGGCCGTGAACCAAGCCGCGACCGGACCCGTGCGCAGGTAGCTGGAGGATTCCAAGGCCGCCTTGTCATATGTCCAGCCCGCGTTGTCGCTGAAGGAAACCGTCGGGAAATTGTGCTGCGCGTAAAACAAATAGGTGCCAATCGCATCCGCTAGAATAAAAGGAATCAACAAGGTGAAGCAAAATCCCGCCCAACCCGTGTAGGCCAGCAGAAAACCCGCGATCACCAAGTGTACCAAGAACGCCACCAAGCAGTCGAAGTGTTCCCGTGGTTTGTTCAGAAACGGATACACGCACATGCCGTAAAGGAAGACAAAGACGTAACCCAGCAGAATCGTCAGCGGGTGCCGCATGAACAAGTATTTGAAACGCCTGCCGGGGGACGATTTTAAAAAGTTCTCCCGCGTCATGATCGGAAACGAACCGATGTGCGAACCACGCAGCTTGGAATTGTGATTGTGGTGATGGTTGTGCGAGCTGCGCCAGACGCTGCTGGGGCTGAGGCAGAGGATACCGAACACCTGCATGAGCCCCTCGGCGAGGCGCGAGTGCGGCAGAATCGCCAAATGCTGTTGGTCGTGGTAAATGACGAAGAAGCGCAACGTAAGCAGTCCCGTCAACCCGCTGCAGGCCAAACGGAGCAGCGGATGAATCGGCGCCAGGGTGCCGACCACTGCCAACACGAGGAGCGCGCCGGTGGAAAGGACGTACCACCAGCTTTTCCAAGTGGTGTCCACCGCGAAGGGTTTGGTTGCTAAAATGAGGTCTTTGCCGGTTCTCATGGGGCTTTCACACGATTCCAGTATGCCGGCAAAAAGGGCCTTCGTCGAGCGATTATTCGGGTTGACGTAGCTTTTTACCCGGCGGGCCGCGTGAGGGGGTTGATCAGAAACGCGTATTCCGCCACCGGCCGACCGCCGACCAGATGTTCCTGCAGGATGCGCTCCAGCACCGGCGGCGTGCAGGAATGGTACCAAACCCCCTCGGGATAGACCACCGCGATCGGTCCCTTTTGGCAGACCCGCAGACAATTGGCGCGCGTGCGGAGCAGCACCTGGGCGGGGTCCGCCAGTTGCAGCTCTTTGACGCGCCGCTTGAGATACTCCCACGCCGCCTGTCCTTCGGCCCGCGGGGCGCATTTGGCCTCGGCCGGTTCCGCGCAGAGGAAAATGTGCCGTTGCCCGGCCGCCAGACCCAGTGTCGCCGCGGCCGCCGCCAATTCGTTGTCGTGATTCATGGTTGCAGTTGGCCGACCGGGTGACGGCGCAGCCGGTGTTTCCTCAGTGACGCAGGGCCAGCCCGATCACCCCCGCCACCGCCACCGCCCCGCCCGCCAGCGCCCGCAGGGTGATGGGCTCCTGGTTCATCACCCGCGTGATGGGCATGGCCAGCAGCGGACTCATCGCCACGATCGGCAGGACAATGCCGGTGCGGGTGGTGGCGAAGGCCCATTGGTAAAACGTCACGCCGATGGTTTGTCCCGCGAGGCTGTTCGCCAAAACCCAGGGCCAGGCCCGACGCCATCTTTCGCCCGCGTCGTTGGTCGGCTTCCCCCCCGGCGCCGACCACGGTGTCCGCACTTGGCGCCCGCGTACAATCAGCAGCATGATCGCCGCCGTGAGCAGGCCGCCCACCAACCGCTGAAAGGCCGCCGTGGCCCAGTCCAAAGTCTCGCCCTCCCGCGCCAGGATGGCGTAGGCCTGCCGACTGAGGACGGCCCCCAAGGCGCCACCCAAGGCGCCCAGCAGACTGTAGGCCACTCCCGGCACCCAGGCCTTTCGGGGCAACGCGCCGGCGTGGCCGGGGGCCAGGGAAACTCCGATGCCCGCCAGGATCAAGCCCGCCCAAAATATCTCCGCCGGGGTCAATCGCGCGCCCAACCAAAGCCATTCAATCAGGGCGGCAAAGGGTGCCGTGAGGCATTGGATCAAGAGCAGGGACAAACGCGGGCCGATGCGGGGCAGGGCTTGGAACAGCCCGATATCGCCGATCCCGATGCCGATGATGCCGCTGAGGAAAAGGATGGGGAAGGCGACGGTGGTCAAGCCCTGGCCCCAGCCAAACGCCCACGTGCCAAGAAAGATCGTCGCCCCGATCAAGCGCCAGAAATTCGCCTCAATCCCGCCCAATATCCGGGCGGAACGATGGGCGAACACCACGGAAAACGCAAAGCAGCCACTGGCCAAAAGGGCGGGCAACATGGGCCGGGAATGGGTGGGGCAACGCGGGTTCCACTCCCTGAATGGCGGGTGGGCCGGGCGGCGGGATGGAACCGGCGCCCTTGCGGAACCGGTCTAATCGTCTTCGGGATCCAAGTCCGCCGCCGGGGCGGTATCTTCGTGATCGGGTTCGGTCGGGGGCGGGCTGTTGCCGGCCGGCGGATTGTTGCCGGGGCGCCCCATGCGGTTGAAGGCGGGTTCCCGGTGCAGGCCGCGCAACGCATCCCGCAGGGTTTGCAATTCCTGCTCCGTCGCGGTTTTTTCGCGTTCCGCTTGCTCCAAAGTGCGGATCACCTGATTCAAATCCTCCAAGACCCGGCGCAGTTCGACCCGGATCAGGTCCACCTGTTCGATCGCTTTGCGCAGCCCGGGGGCGGGCCGGGGCGCTTCGGGCCGGCGTTCGCTGCCGCGCGGTTCCCCCCGATTCTCGCCCCGATTCTCGCTGCGATTCTCGCCGCGATTCTCGCGGGCGCGGACATCCCCCCCGCGTGGGTCGCGTGGGTCGCGCTGGTCGCGGCCGCGGAATTCCCCGCCGCGTTGGTCCCGTTGATCGCGACCGCGGAATTCCCCGCCGCGCTGATCCCGGCGGTGATCCCCCCGCTGGTCGGGGCGTTGGTCCCCGCGCGACTCCGGCCGTGGACTGCTGGTTTCGGCCGGGGCTTCGGACCCCGGTTCCCCGGCGGCGCCCGGTTCACCCGTGGGGTGGGTGGCGTTGCTCTCCCCGGCTTCCCCGGTGGGCGCGGCTTCCGCCGTGGTTTCGGAAATCAATTCAGGCTGGGTCGCACCCTCGGTCGCGGTGGCTTCGGAACGCGGTTCCTCTCCCGGAGCTTCGCCCGGTTCCTCGGGCCGCGGCTCGCCGGCGGGTTCGACGGGCGGGCGCGGTTCGCCCCCTCGCGCATCGGGGCGGCGCGGACCGGCGGCGCGGGGGTCGGGTGCCCGCTGGTCGCGGTTGTCCCGGCCGTCGCGACGATTGTCCCGGCCGTCCCGCCGAAAGCGGGGGCGGCGGTTGTTGTTCCCGGGGCGGCGGTCGTCGCTCGCGGCGCGGGATGGGGGTACGCCCTGCGGCGGACCGCCCGCGGGCGCGGGGTGGGCTTCGCCTTCCGTCGGGGCGGAATGGGCGTTGCCTTCGGCCCGGGGTTCCGGTGCCCCCTCGCCGGGCGTGCGGTCGGTTTGCACCGGCCGGGCCGGACTATCGGTCTGTTCCTCTGAATTCATCGTATTCAGCCTCCAAATTGGGCTGCCCCCGTGGGAAAATCAATGGAATAAATGCACGGGGGTGAGAAAGTGCCGACGGACCGGCGCGTCCCCGCCTCCGGGCTTTCCAATCCCCCGGCCGGTTTGTAATTTGCCCGGAGGCGTAAATCGGCGAATTTGGGGTCGCGGGCCGCGGGGCGGCCGGTGGGGAAAGGGTGATCATGACGCGATTTGGACCTTTGGTATTATTGGTGACCGCCTGCTGGGTGGTCTTCGGCGTGAATGTCCTGCTGTTCCACGGCGGGCTCGATCAGTTCGGCATCCTCCCCCGGCAGTCCGTGGGGCTGCCGGGCATCGTATGCGCGCCTTTTTTGCACCACTCCCTTGCCCATCTGATCGCCAACACGGTGCCCCTCCTGATCCTTGGGGCGATGCTTTCCGCCGGGGGCGCTGCGGAGTTCTTGGGGGTCACCGGTTTGGGCATCCTGCTCAGCGGCGCTCTGGTTTGGCTGTTGGCCCGCCCCGCCGACCATCTCGGGGCGAGCGGCTTGGTGTTCTGTTACTTCGGCTACCTGCTGGCCCGGGCTTGGTACCGCCGCACCTTCGGCAACTTGGTTTTGGGGGCGGTTTGCCTGGTCGCCTACGGCGGGATTTGGCGCGGGTTGATTCCCAATGGCGGGCCGGTTTCCTGGGAATCCCACCTGGCCGGCCTGTTGACGGGGATCGCTTTGGCGCGGGCCGCGGGCCCCCGCCGGTGACCCCCGGCGGCCACGCTTTTTCCCCGGTTGACATTGACCGTTACGGGGGGCGGGGTTTAGGTTGTGGTCGCATGACCTCCGCCGCCATCGCGTTGTTCGACGCCATCCGCCAAGGCGGTGTGGCGCGGGCGCGTGCGGCGCTGGAACAGGGCGCGGATATCAATACCCCGGGCGAACGCGGGCAGACGCCTCTGCGCTTGGCGCTGGCGTTGGAGCAGTGGGGGATGGTGGATTTTTTACTGGCGCAAGGGGCGGACCGGGAGGCGGGCGACCGGTTGGGGCATACCGCGCTCCATCTCGCCGTGCGGGCCGGGCGGCGCGAGGCGGTGCGGCGTTTGCTGGCGGCGGGCGCGCGGGCGCAAACGCGGTCCCGGATTGGCTTGACGGCGCTGCACGCCGCGGCGCGGGCGGGGGAGGCGGAGGTGGTGGAGTGGCTGTTGGCGGCCGGGGCGGATCCCGCGGCGGCCGGGCCTTATGGGATTTGGGCGGGGCGGTTGGCGGCGGCCGGACCGCTGCGGGAACGATTGCTGGCGGCGGCCGCGGAGCGCCGGGCCGCGACCGGGGCGGACCGGGCGGTGCGGATCATCACCCGCTGGGCGCCGCCGGCGCCGGGGCCCGTGATCCGGTTGGAGCGCGGGGTGTCGGCGCCCCTGCCCGAGGCGGACCTCGCCGTCGCGCCGGCGGGGCCGACGGCCGTGGGTGAGGATTGGGTCATGGGGGCCGCCGGCGCCCGTGGGTCGGACCGGGGGACGTTTTTTCGGGAACGCGCGCTGGCGCGGCGCGCCGGCGGGGATTTGGCCGGGGCCGAGGCGGATTTCTCGGAGGTGCTGGCGCGGGACCCGGGCGACGCGGTCGCCCACCATCAGCGGAGCACCCTGCGCCGCATGTTGGGCGACTTGGCCGGCGCGCTGGCCGACGCCCACCGCGCGCTCGCCCTGCAGCCGGGGTATGCCGCGGCGTATTTGAACCGCGGCCATGTGCGGCGGGCGGCGGGGGAATTGGCGGCCGCGCTTGAAGATTACACGCGGGTCACGGAGTTGCAGCCCGCCGCGGCCGCCGGCTTCCACCACCGCGCCTACACGCACAGCGCCCGCGGCGAATTGGCGGCGGCGGTGGCGGATTACACCCGGGCGCTGGAGCGGCAGCCGGATGCCGCCGACACTTGGTACAACCGGGGGGTGGCCCGGCGGGCGCTCGGGGATGCGGCGGGGGCGGTCGCCGACCATACCCGCGCCCTCGCGCTTCAGCCCGCGGATCCCCTCGCCCATCACAGCCGGGGCGTGGCGCGCAGCGCCTTGGGCGATTTGCCGGGCGCCTTGGCCGATTACACCCAGGCCCTCCAGCTCAAACCGGATTACGCCTCGGCCAGCCACAACCGCGGACTCGTCCGGCACGCGTTGGGCGATTTCGAAGGGGCGGTGGCGGATTTCACCCGCACCCTCAAACTGAAGCCGGATTTTGGCGGCGCCCACCTCCAGCGCGGGCGGGCGCGCCAGGCGCGGGGCGACTTGGCCGGGGCGGTGGCGGATTACAATCGGGCGGCCGAACTCCTGCCGGCGGACCCGGCGCCCTATGAGGCGCGGGCCTCCGCCCGCGCCGCCGGCGGGGAGTGGGAGGCGGCCATTGCGGATTACCAGCGCGCTTTGGAACTCGGCCCGGAAACCGCGGCGTTGCTGCACGCCCGCGGGCTCGCCCGACGCGCCCGGGCGGATCTGCCCGGCGCGCTCGCCGATTTCAGCCGGGCCATTGAATTGGCCCCGGCGGAGCCCGCCGCCTACCTCGCCCGCGCCCTGGCCCGTCGCGCCCAGGGGGATTGGGCCGGGGTGGCCGCCGATTACACCCGCCTGCTGGATCTGCAACCGGACGACGTCGCGGCCCGGTACCAGCGGGGGATCGCTCTGCGGGTGGCGGGTGACCCCGTCAGCGCCGAGGAAGATTTCACCCGGGTGCTCGAGCGCCAGCCCGCCAACGCCGCCGCTTACCGCCAACGCGGCCTGGCCAAGCGCGCCCGGGGCAATCTCGATGGCGCCCTCGAAGACCTCCACCGCGCCATCCATTTGAATCCCGCGGGCGCCGAGGCCCACTCCGACCGGGCGCAGGTCCGGCGCGAATTGGGGGATCTCCCCGGCGCCATCGCCGACGCCCGCCGTGCCGTGACGTTGGACCCCCAGTCCCCGGACGCCCGGTACCTCCGCGGTTGTTACCAATCCGACGCCCGGGAGTTCGCCGCCGCCCTGGTGGATTTTCGCGCCACCGCCGCCCTGCGGCCCGGCGATGACGCCGCCTGTTTCCGGGCTTGCCTGATCCTGGCGCGCCTGGGGGCGGGGCAGTTGGCCCGGGGCCAGTTGCAAGAGCACCTGGCCGCCCGCCCCCCGCAACGCCGGGGTGAATGGGCCGCGTGGATCGGCCGCTACCTCCTCGGCGAATTGACCGAAGCCGAATTGCTGGCCGCCGCCCGCCACGCCGATCCGCGCCGGGAAGCCGTCCGGCTGGCCGAAGCCTATTACTACGCGGGTTCCCGGCAGTTGCTCGAAGGCCGGCACGACCGCGCGCGGCAGTTCTTTGAAGCGGTCGTGGGGGGCGAAGATCACCTGACGCTGGAATACACGAGCGCCCTGGCCGAGTTGCGGCACCTGCTTACCGAATCCACCCGCCCGCTTCCCGCCGGCGCGGAGACCACCCACGGGGGCGCCGGCCCGCGGGAACTGCCCTCGCCCCCGCTGGCCCCCCCGGCCTGAACCCGGCGTCGCTTACCGTCGTCCGCTCCGACAATTTGGCCAGGTGCATCTCCGCGTCTTTCCCTCGACTTGAACTGTCCCGTCCCAAGGTGCTTTCGCGGTCCGCAGCCTCTTCCCGCTCGACCCAACCCGGATCGATGCGCCCCCGAAAATCCCGCCAAGCCGGGCTGGCAAGCGGGTCGCAGCGGACGAATTTCGGCCCGAACCACTCTGCGCGGTTCGGCCTCTGGATTTGGCCAATGATCGGCCACTCCCTGCGAATGAAACCTGGTGATGCATTAGCCCGAGCTTCGCAAATCTACGGCCATCCCAATAGAATCAAGGGCTTCACTTTCCAGGCACTACCGACTCGAGGCCCTTTTTTCATTCCTGCCACCGCTCTTTTGCCGCCCAGCGCGCCCATGCGCCGCCGCGGATGTGCCCAACCAATCCCAAAGGGATTGTGCCCATAGCCCAATGTTTACGCCGCTTTGGGCGCTACCTTGGGTTCCTGGCACCATGCCCCCGCAACCCCGAGGTGGGTTGTGTCGGTCTGCCCGCAGCTTGGCGCTCCTGTCCATGAATTGAGGCTGTATACGCGACTTCAAACCATTGGCGACCAAGGCACGCCATCTTTTGATGGCTTACCGCGACCACCGGAAGGGAGTTTGGGGCTCGGAAGGCAAAAAGCAAGGGGGTAAGATCAGTTATAGTCCCTACACATGGATTTCAAAAATCAAACCCAAAATCCTTCAGCGGGTCTGCCCCGATACACTAAATCATGCACCCAAGTCTGACACAGCAAGTCTCTTGGCCTCCGCAACAAGGGCTTCAAATATCGAGTAATCGAAATTGAGACCTTCGATGGCTGCATAGAACTCGATCTCAAATGTTCCTTCGTCCGAGAAACCAGCAGTCAGAAGTGAAACTCCTTCGCGCACTAGCTCAAATGAAGCGTGTTCGCGATTTATGTCTGAGGTTTTCATCCAACTGTATTTTGTCTTATTTGACATACTATTCCGGATTTATGAATCCAATGAAATCCCCGTTGCCGTACCATCTTGCCCCAAACCCGCCTGGAATCCTAATTTGTGTGACTGGTCCGTACCGTGCGAGTGTGGGGTTGCTGATTTCTCCCTTACGGATGATGTTTTTCAAAGCTTCTCTAGCAGCATCATTGATTTCAGTGGGTGTTCGAAGCCCCAGCCTTAGCGTATCCTTCGTTGCACCCACTAATTCGGGGTGCTTGGTGAGCGCGCGCCCGGCTTTCGTAAATTGAGTTTCCTTAAACTGGTCCAAGGCTTCTTTCAATAGCTTGTTTTGGTTTCCTAGCCCTTTATTCAAGAGTCTTGAACCACACCACGCTACCCCAGGGGCTGCCGCTCCCAATCCCGTCGCCAAGCCTGCCTCGAGATAACTGAATTGATTTCGCGTTCCCGCTGCGAGGCCGGCGCCTTGGGCGGCCAAGTCCCCGGCCAGGCCTGAAAGAGCCCCACGCGCGGCCAGTGCCTCCAAAGACGCCGGCAAACTTGCTCCAAACGTGAGCGCCGCGACACCGCCGGCGATCGCCCCCTCCGTGGCGCTGGTGGCTGCTTGCAGCCAATCAATGTCGCGATGATTCCAAAGGTCCGAGGCAATGCTGAATCCGCCACCGGCAACCGCGCCGATGGCCAGCCCTAGGAAAAACTGGGCGAATTCTCCATTTGGATCGTAACCATTGATCGCACTATTCCCCACAAACCCATACTGATTGATCCCGCCCGCCTCCCCCAGCGGATCGCGGCTCAGCCAGCGTTGCAGCGCTGGGTCATATGCCCGGAAGGGGTACAGGCTGAGTCCGGAAGCGGGGGCGCGGGGCATGGAGGAGAACTGCATGGGGTTGGCGGCGGCCAGCGCGCCCCACTGACCGAGCACCCGGCCGAACGGATCGTAAAGGT
>CAIYZC010000847.1 GCA_903930565.1 uncultured Pedosphaera sp. | reverse complement strand
TAAACCCGGCCCTGGCGCACCTGCGGATCGAATTGCTCGTCCGTGGCCGGCGGGACCGTGTCGAGGTGCGGCGCCAGCACCACGCGGTGCTTCACTTTGCCCGCGGGACTCAACCGCGTAAAAAGGTTGCAGCGGCCCGGTTGCACTTCCCGCAGATCCACGTCCAACCCCGCCGCACCCGCGGTGGCCGCCAGAAACTCCGCCACCCGTTGCTCCCCCGCGCGCGGGTCGCCCGCCGGCAACAGCCCGGGGTTCACGCTCGGCAAGGCGATCAATTCCCGCAAAAGTTTTAGCGTCGGTGTCATGATGTTGGGTCTGGCGTGCGCCCCGCGGCGGCCCGGGAATAATGCCGTTTCGGTGCTGCGTGGGAAAGGTGAAAATCCCACACCGTCGCTGAGCCCCCGTTTGGATGCGCCCGACAGGACTAACCGCGGCTTCGCTGAGCCGGGGTGATACTGCGGTCGTTCAAGGCTCAATCCCCACGATGACCAGCGGCACAGCGGGGACGCCGCGCCCGTTGCGGATCACGTTGTACAACTCCCCTTCATAATACGCCGGGCCGGAGGACATTTCGGCCTGCATGACCTTCATGGGCAGAACCTCAATGCCCACATCAATTTGATCGCCGACATAAAAGGCGAGGTGTTTGACAAAAAGGTCGTACGACACAAATGCGTATTTTCCAAATTGAATCTCCAAGGCGACCCTGTCCTTCACAAAGTCGGTTTGGTTGTAGCTAAAAATTGGTTTCCGGCCCTCGCTTTCGATCTCGTGCTTTTGTTCTGCCGGAGCCAACTGCAACGTCTTGCGGATGAGCTTCACGTCGGAAGTAACCCAGTAATTGACGCGGCTTTCCGTCCAACCCCGGGCCTTGAAGAGGGCGGCAAACTCCAAGTTCATCTGCACCGGGTTGTAAAGCATTTTACCGGGCATGGTCTTTTCCTTGCTCTGCTTGGTTCGGCAGGCGTTCGCATCCAGCGCCTCAATCACGGCCTGGACATCCTGCCACAACTTTTTCTTGTGTACGAGGAGATACTCCAAGCCGTTCAAGTGGGAATAAATTTCCGTGATTTTCGTGCATGCGCACGGCTCTACTCAACGGGTCTTTTCCATAATCAACAAAGGGGTTTCTTCCGCCTTCACGCGGTCCCAGGGCCGCGTGGTCAGGGCGCTGCCCGCGTCACGGGGGTCAAAGACCTGCCGGTCCATGGGCCGCACGGGAAGCGTACCCTCCATGGCTCGTTGAATCCGATCGCGGGCAATTTGGCGGTACTTGTCCAGCGTCTCCGCGCCAGCCCCGCGGCGGTCATGCCGCAGGGCCGCCACGATCGTGGTCCCAGAACCCGCAAAGGGATCCAACACCCAATCCCCCGCGTTGGTGAGGGGCAAAACGAGACGCTCGATCAGTTCGACTGGAAATTGGCAGGGATGCTCGGTTTTTTCGACATGATTGCTTTTGACGTTGGGGATGATCCAAACGTCGCCCGGGTTCTTCCCCAGGGGATTGCACGAATACTGGCCCGCGCGCGGCCCCTTGAAATACTTCTTGCCGGGGTATTTCTGGGGCACCCGCACGGTGTCCAAATGGAAGGTGTAAGTGTCGGTTTTCGTAAACCAAAGGACGGTTTCATGCCTGCCTGACAGGCGGCGGGAGCAGTGGAGGCCATGCTCGAAATGCCAAATGATACGGTTGCGGCATTGCAGCCCGAATTTCTGAAACACGGGGAACAAAACCGCATCCAATGGGACGATGGCGCCGTTGTCCACGTGGTTGCCGACCTGCCAACAGATGCTGCCTTCCGGTTTGAGCACCCGCACACATTCTTGAATCACCTGCTGCTGCGCCGCAACATATTGCTCCAGATTGACGCGCTTTTCGTACTCCTTGCCAATATTGTAGGGCGGCGACGTGACGACCAATTGAATTGTCTCCCTTTGGATGGTCTTCAGAAAATCCAGGCACGCCCCGGGGTACAATACCGCCCGGCGGTCAGGTCGGAAACTCTCGGCGATTTCAGTGGCTACCAGCATCTTGGCAACCAAATTAACCCAAGCGGCGGTCCGTCGCGAGGATAAATCCGTCCTCGACGATTGTTGCGTACCGATGCGCTTCCGCCACCCAACGGGCAGCCGCTCAGCTTTCCCGCAAGAATCCAAACCCGTTCCCGCCCGCTTGACGGGAGCTCGAAAGCGGTCTAATTCTTGGCTTATGTATCACATTATGGGCCAGGATGGCCGGGAGTACGGGCCGGAATCGGTCCAGACCATCCGCGGATGGCTGGCCGCCCAACAGTGTAGCGCCGCCAGCCCCGCGCGGCGCGAAGGCGCGACGGAATGGAAGCCGCTGGCGGAATGGCCGGACTTCGCGGACCTGAACGCGCCGGCCGGCCGGCGGCCGGGCGATGGCCAGGCCTTGGCGGCGATCGTTTGCGGCGGGCTGGGCTTGCTGATTTGCGTGACGGCTCCGTTCGGCCTTTGGCTCGGGCTGGCG
>CAIYZC010000846.1 GCA_903930565.1 uncultured Pedosphaera sp. | reverse complement strand
CGTGCCTTCCGGCTGGGCGGTCAATTCCGTGTCCACGCGGTGGATGGCGGCGGTGTAGCCAACATCCCAGGCGCAGGCCACGCCCCAGGTGCTCATGCCCACGGCGCGCACCGATCCCAAGGCCAAACCGGCCAGCAAGGCAAAGGACCGGCCCGTGCGCCAAGTGGCGGTCGCGCCGGCGACGGCAGTAGTGACGGTGGCGGCGGCGGCAGCGCCGGTGAGGAAGCAGCCCACGAGCAGGGGTTGCAGGTAGTTGGCGATGGCCACCGTGTTGGCGGTGAGCACCAGCAGGCAGGCGCCCACCACGGCGAGGCCGGCGAGCAGGGTCGCCAGGGCCAGCCAGGCGGCGGCTTCCCGTTGGCGGGACAACATGTGCACCCCGGGGCACGTTGCCGCGGGGGCCGGGCGAAGGCGTCCGCGCCACCAAAGCGGAAGGAGGATCGCGATGAGGAGCACAGCGGGCGCGGTGCGACCGACTTTGAGCCATTCCCCCGGATACGGGATGCGAAATCCGGTGAAGGATGGGGTTTGACGCGCGTGTTCCAAAAAGCCGGTCCAAAGATGCGGGTAACCGAATTTGACCAGCGCCATGAGCGCCACCGGTGCGAGGGTCATCACGATCATAGCCGCCCAGGGCAGGCGCACCCGCCGGGCCAGGGCGGGGCCGACCACGAACAAGGCCAGTAGGAGATAATAAATGGCGCCGATTTGCAGGCTGGTGGTGAACGCGAGCGTCACGGCCGCGACCACGCCCCAAATCCAAACGCCGGTACCGGGTTGGCCGGCGGGGCGCAAGAACCAGCGGAGGCCGGCATAAACGCCCGCCAGTCCCAGGACATGCGCCAGCGTATCGGGCCGGTCGTGGAAGGTGAGCAGAATCACGTACCATCCGGCGATGACCGCGGCCCAATCCGGCGCGGCCACTTGCCGGAGGAGCGCGCGCAGCAGGAGCAGGTAAACGCCGATCAAGGCGAGGTGAAACGTCATGGCGGTCCACGCGGAGACGCCGAAAACCGCCATCCAGCCCAGCAGCGCGGCCTGGTGCAGCGGCGGGTAGGCACAAAACACGTCGGTCCCGGAAATGGGGAGCGCGGCGGCGAGGGCGGGGTTGCAATAATGGCCGTTCAGCAGCCGGTTGACCACGGCGCCGTCGTAGAAAAAGGCGTCGTTCGCGGGCACCGGTTGCCCGGCTCCAAGAAAGAGGGCGATTTTCCAGGCAAACACCAGCGCGAACACCCAGCCGGGACGGTTCAGCTTCATATCGCGCGCAAACTGGGCAAAGCGTCCGCGCTTGTCAATCGCCAACCCCCTCCGCTAGGCTCCCCGCGCTTGCTGGGACACCGAAAACCATAACCGCCATGCCCGTCGCCGCCCTCACCCGCCCCCCCGCCGGGTCCGTGCCCCTGTGCGTGGACTTGGACGGCACCTTGATCCGCACGGACGTGCTCTGGGAATCGCTGCTCAACCTCGTCAAACGGCGGCCTTGGGAGCTGTTGCGCGTGCCTTTCTGGTGGGCGCGCGGCCGGGCGAATCTGAAGCAACAACTCGCCGTCCGCGTGGCGCTCGACGTCACCGCCCTGCCCTATCATCTGCCCTTCTTGGAGTTTTTGCGCGCCGAGCACGCGGCGGGCCGCACGCTCATCCTCGCCACCGCCGCCGACCGCGCCCTGGCCGAACCGATCGCCCGCCACGTCGGCCTCTTTGCCGGGGTGGAGGCCAGCGACGGCGCGACCAATCTGCGCGGGGCGAACAAAGTGCGCCACCTGACCGCAAAATACGGTCCGCGCGGCTTCGATTACGCCGGGAATTCCACCGTGGACCTGCCCGTTTGGGCCGGGTCGCGCCGGGCCATTGTGGTGAACGCGGACGAGCGGCTCGCGGTCCGCGCCCGGGAGCTGACTGAAGTCAGCCATGTGTTCAACGAACCGCGCCGGCACCTGGCCGCGCTGGTGCGGACCTTGCGCCCGCATCAGTGGGTGAAGAACCTGATCATTTTCGTGCCGCTGCTGACGAGCCATCAACTCGGCAATTTCGCCCTGCTCGGCGCGGCGGCGCTGGCGTTCGCCGCCTTTAGCCTGGCGGCTTCGGCGGTGTACGTGCTCAACGACCTGCTGGACCTGGAAGCCGACCGCCGGCACGCCACCAAGCGGCACCGTCCGCTGGCGGCGGGGGAATTGGAAGCGCCGGCCGGGTTCGGTCTGTTGGGCGGCGGCCTGCTGCTCGGCGGCCTCCTGGCCGCCCAATTGCCCGCGGCCTTCGCCGGCGTGCTGGCGCTCTACCTGGTCCTGACGACCACCTATACGTTGCGCCTCAAACAGATCGTCCTGGTGGATGTCTTCTGCCTCGCGGGGCTTTATACCCTGCGTTTGGTGGCCGGCCACGCCGCCACGGGGGTGCGCTACTCCCCCTGGTTGTTGGCGTTTTCCATGTTTCTCTTCCTGAGCCTGGCCTTGGTGAAGCGGTTTACCGAATTGCGGGCCCTCGGCCAAAGCCAGGTCAACGCGGTGCCGGGCCGCGGCTACCTCGCCGAGGATCGGCAGATTTTGGCCATTTTGGGCCTGGGCAGTGGCGGCCTGGCCGTGCTCGTGCTGGCGCTCTATGTTCACAGCCCGGAGGTGGCGGGATTG
>CAIYZC010000845.1 GCA_903930565.1 uncultured Pedosphaera sp. | reverse complement strand
GTTTGCCTTGTCTATCGGCGAGCGTGGACGCTGAAGCATATGAGGGGTACCTATGCGTGATACCCGGTTATGCTCTGGCCGACATTTATGATCGTTTCGGAAGTAGGCTGCTCGAAGGCAATGTTCGCGCGTTTTTGAGTACGACTGGCAAAGTGAACAAGGGAATACAGCAAACTTTGCAGCGCGATCCGGAGATGTTCTTCGCCTATAACAATGGTATAGCGGCAACTGCCTCAAGAGTTTCGATAGAAAGTGGCGCATCGGGCCTGCGAGTGAAGTCAGCCACGGACTTCCAGATTGTTAACGGTGGGCAGACGACTGCATCAATTGCGTATGCTCGACGGAAGGGTGGTTCGACACTTGATGGTGTCTTCGTTCAGATGAAGCTATCTGTAATCGATGGGGAGCGCGCCGGCGCTTTCGTTCCTCTCATTTCTAGGTACTCCAATTCGCAAAATAAAGTCTCGGAAGCCGACTTCTTTGCCAATCACGACTTCCACCGACAAATTGAAAAGATCTCCCGCCGCCTCCGTGCACCTGCGGGGAAAGGTTCACAAGTTGAATCCTTCTGGTTTTATGAGCGCGCTCGCGGGCAGTATTCCGTCGAACTGAACAGGCTCGGAGCAGCGGAGAGAAAGCGCTTTGAGCTTGAATCACCACGGGCCCAGATAATTACGAAAACTGACCTGGCGAAGATCGAGAATTCTTGGCGGAAATTACCACATGAAGTCAGTCGTGGAGCCCAAAAAAACTTTCTTAGTTTCGCGCAGCACATTACATCTGAGTGGGAGCGTGATTCAAGCATATTCCATGACGAATACTTTCGCTGCTTGGTGGTGAAGATGATCCTGTTTCGGACACTGGAAAAGTTGATTCCGAAGGAGGATTGGTACGATGGTGGCTATAGAGCTAATCTGGTCACGTTTTCGATTGCGAAGTTGGTGGACTTGATTGAGCGAAGCTCGAAGGGATACACGTTCAACTTCACTCAAGTCTGGAAGTCCCAGGAACTGACAGAGGCGACAGTGGCTCAACTTCGCCTGATTTCTCATGCGGCGTACCTTGTGATTACCAAGCCTGAGGCAGGAATTCAGAACGTAACCGAATGGTGCAAGAAGGAACTTTGTTGGCAACGATTGAAATCGGCCCACGTCCCCATGCTTGCAGAATTTGAATCCGGTCTGTTGGACAAGGACTACCTGATGTCCAGAAATCGATCGGCCAAGGCCGATGCCATAGTGGATTCAGGCGTTGACGCGCTCAAAGAAGTTATGGCTTTTGGTCATGCCAATTGGGAATCGGTCCGTCGACGGGCAAGTGAAGGCCATGCCCTCACTCCAGGAGAAGACAAGCTTATACGGGTGGCCACGAATTCAAAATGGTTTCCGTCAGATAAGCAGAGTCGGGATCTTGTTCGGTTACTCAACAGGCTTAGAGATGACGGTTTCGCACCACGATGACACGCACGAGACACTCAAGCTGCAATCGGCTAGCCTACCCACCGAACTGAATCAAATGAAATGAATCGCCAATGATGCTTGACCAGATGTTCACAGCGGAGAACTTCCGTCGCATCTATGATGCCGAGAACCGCAAGGGTGTCGACTTGGCAACCCGCTATTTCCCGACGCTCGAACCGTTCACGCTCGCTGTTCGCGACAAGGTGCAGGACATTCGTGATCTACGGAAAGTCAAAGCCACACTGACATCTGACGATTTCGAGGCGAAGTTGCTTGCATTGAAGGCTGAACTAGTTGCCTTGAAATCAACTAAGTCATCCGCCGTCGATGCCCTGTTGGATGACATCAGCCAGAAGGTCCTCAAGTCGAGCTTCAAAATCGGCCTTTCCCAAAAGACCGGGCCGAAGGGAAAGCCGGTTTTCTGCATCGACGCCGAGCCTGAGGCCTTTTTCGTCATCAAGCAGCTCCAACGAAACATCCATCGCATCTACGGCGTCAAACAGGCTAACCGTCACGACTTGGTCTGCCAGCTTCGCGATATGCTTGGTAGCAAATTTCCTTTCGAGCTGGTCCGCACCGACATCTCGTCATTTTATGAGAGCATCGACCGCAAGCGCTTGGTCGAAAAGCTGGATCGCGACCAGTTATTGAGCCCCTCGTCAAAGAAATACATTAAGCAGGTGCTGGACTCATACGGCAAGATCTCCGGCTCCCTAACCGGCGTTCCCCGAGGCGTTGGCATCAGCGCATATCTTGCCGAGCTGTATCTGAGACCGGTGGACAAGGAGATCAGGGCGATCTCCGGCTTGGTCCTTTATTGCCGGTTTGTCGATGACATCGTGGCCGTGTTTGCACGACCACCAGCAGGCAAAAACCTCGGCTCGTTCAAGGAACTGATCATCGCTATCTTCAGCGACAACGGCCTTACGCACAACGCAGTCAAAACCTCGGAATTCAATCTGGCCGATGCCGATCCAAAGAAGTTCGAGTATCTAGGTTATCGCTTCCTCCTCAGACCGGGGAAGTTTGAAATCAGCCCGAGCTCAGCGAAGGTGGCGAAATATCGTGCGCGAATGAAAGCCGCGTTCGCGGACTATTGGCGGGAGAGGCCGGTCAACCCGAAGAGTGCATTCAGAAAGCTGGTCGGGCGCGTAAAATTCCTGACGGGCAATACCCGCCTTTCCAACAGCAAGTCATGCGCGGTCACCGGCATATACTTCAACAATTCGATCGCAACCGACTTGTCAAGCTTCAAGCTGCTCGATAAGCGGCTCAAGACTCGCATCGCAGAACTCAAGCGGACGAGCCTGCAAAAGCGGTTGAAAAATCTCAAATTCACCACGGGCTTTGAGCAACGCCGGTATCATAATTTCAGTACGAGAGAGCTGCAGATGATCGTGAGTGCCTGGAAACATGGCTAAGCGGCGCGTCTCGCTCACTCACAGGAAGCAAAGGTCCGTGCTGACGGACATGTTGCCGTTCGAGGTGCCTCCGACATTCTCCAATCGGGGCTTCTATCGCTTCCTGAAAAACAACTGCATCGAGATCGAACAAGGCCAGTTGCGCTGGATTTGCGAGACAACCGATCTCGACCGGACGATGCGGCTACTGTTCGGAATCAGCCCCGAGGCCTTGATCGAGACCAAGGTTGTGATCGAATGGGGCAAGACGAAAACGCGCCGCTCTGTGCCCATCAGCAAATGCCAGATGGCAACCATCCCTTACAATTTCCGTGTCGCTCATAATCTTGATGGACGCACGCTGAGCGTTGTGCATCCTCGCAATCAGGTTGCCGTGGCGAGCTTCTACGCAACGCACAGCGCTCTGATCCTATATCACACGTCCGTCAGCGAGTTTTCAATACGCCGTCCGGTGTCGGTGTCGCGCTACGCTTACTTCAAGGACAAACTCCATGAAGAGCGCATGGACGCCGTTGCAGGTGTGGAGGAGGAAGACCGGGAGTACGAGCAGCTCGGCTCCTATTTCGTCTACCGGAAATACCGGAACATTCATCGCTTTTTTGAATCGCACAAATACCACCGCAGCGAGAAGAAATACGATGCGATGGTACAGATCGACGTGAGCAAGTGCTTCGATAGCATCTACACTCACTCGCTGCCATGGGCCGTTCTGGGCAAGAATCAGACGAAGTTCAGTCTAAAGGTATCGAAGGATACCTTCGGGGGCAAGTTTGATGCCCTCATGCAAGACCTGAATCATCAAGAGACCAACGGCATCGTAATTGGTCCGGAGTTTTCTCGGATTTTCGCCGAAATTATTTTGCAGGCGGTCGATGCGGAACTGATCACGAAATTGGCTGAGGGAGAAAATCTGACCCACAAGGTCGATTATGAAATTTTCCGGTACGTGGATGACTTCTTCGTTTTTTACAACGAGGAGTCCACGCAGCTAAAGATATTCGAGACGCTCCAGGAGATTCTCAAGTCCAAAAAGCTGAGCATTAATACGGCGAAGATCAAGCACTATCAAAAGCCGATCATCACCGAAATTACGATCGCCAAAGAGCGTATCTCGACCCTTTTAAATGACGAGATCGATCCCGTGTGTGAGGAGGAGTCGCTGGCCGATCCCGGCACGCCACCCAAGCAGAACTTAGTCTGCGCCATAAACGCGAACCGACTGATCATCCGGTACAAGTCCGCCATCAAGGAGGCAGGTGTCACCTATGGTGATCTGCTGAATTACACGTTCGCCATAGCCGAGAATAAGATCGAGAAGCTCTTCAAAGCCTATGTCGCGAGTGACAAGTCTGATCGCGATAGTAAACGTCTCTCCAATGCCCTGCTCGCGATCATGGAGTTT
>CAIYZC010000844.1 GCA_903930565.1 uncultured Pedosphaera sp. | reverse complement strand
TGCCCCTCCTTGGGCTCCATGTTGGCGCCATAGGCGCCGAAATCGCCGGTCGCGTTGAAGAAGGTCTGACCTTGGGCGGCCATTTGCTGAAGGATTTGGTCCGTCGTGGGATTGATGTCAAACGACCAGGAACAACTGACTTGCGCCGCCAGGTTGTCGGTCGCGATCCGGTTCAGCAGATCATTGGCGGAGGTGTAAGTATAGGGGGCCTCGTAGACCAGCACACTCGCCAAACCCGGCGCCATGGCGATCGCCGCTTCGATGTCCACCGACACTTCCAAATCGCCCCCGGCGGGTTTCGTCAACCCTTTGTCCACCACGACGCTGATCACGGGCACGGGCGGGGAAATGCCCGCGAGCGCCTGGTAATTCAAAATGTCGTTCGTGTAGCACAAATCAAACTCCACCAAGCCGACCGACTGCCCCGCGCCCGTCAGCGTCACCCCGGGCGCGTAGGCGGCGCGAAAATCGTTGCCCATGAACTTGCCCCCCGGTCCCGACCCGGCGTTCGGTTGGGCCGCTCCGGGGCGGTTCTCCGCCGCGGCCTGGACCCGGGGCCGGGGCAGGGCGTAACTGTCCAGTCCGGAAATGGCCAGCAGCGGCAGCCCGGCGTCCACCGAAGGGGCGCGGTCGGGCGCGAAAAACCGCCGGGCTTCGCGGGGGTGTTGGTAATAGTGCAGGTCCACTTGAAAGGCTTCCCGAATCGCCGCCGGCGTGGCCTCCACCTCCAGGATCATCCGGTTGGGGTGTCGGCGGTGCAGGTTCAGTCCGTGCGCGCGGGCGAACGCCACCACCGCCTCATAATCCGCTTCGCGCGGCCCAAAGCGGGCGGTGAATTCTTCGGGGGTGACATAGCGTCGGAATTGCGGGCTGGCCGGGTCGTAAAGTTCCCGGAGGAATTGGGTGAGGGCTGCGGGTTCGCGCAGGGGCAGTCCCAATGACAGATGAAGGCGGTTCGTT
Organism: uncultured Pedosphaera sp.; assembly: GCA_903930565.1. Taxonomy (GTDB): domain Bacteria; phylum Verrucomicrobiota; class Verrucomicrobiia; order Limisphaerales; family Pedosphaeraceae; genus CAIXFN01. Next base: position 2,163 of record CAIYZC010000844.1, on the reverse strand, counting down.
TCCGCGACCGGATCTTCCTGGCTCAGGCCCGCAACCGCCGCCGGCACGTGGCCCGGCAGCACCCGGCGCTCCCCGGGGGCCGCTCCGGCGGGGACCGCCAACGCGAGCCAGCAGAGCCACCAAATCCAGGGAAGCCGCATGCCTTTCATCCGCTGAATTTAACCCCGGCGGGCTCGTTTCGCCAACTGGATTTGCATCCGCCGGCTGCGCGGGCTGGATTGACAGCGGCGCCGCCGCGGGCGCATCGTGGGGGCGCTGAACGCATTCACACCATGTTTCCACGCACGATCTTTTTCTACGGCTGGCTGGGTTGCCTGCTCTGCGGCGGCCCCGCTGCGCCGGCCGCCGCGCCGGCGGACCCGGCGGCGGTGCGTCCCAATATTATCTTCCTCCTCGCCGACCAATGGCGGTCGCAGGCGTTTGGCTACGCCGGGGATGCCAATGTGCAAACGCCGCATTTGGATCGCTTGGAACGCGAATCGGTGAACTTTACCGGGGCCGTGGCGGGCACGCCGGTCTGTTCGCCCACCCGCGCGACCCTGCTCACGGGCCGGCGCCCGCTCAGTCACGGCGTCTTTTTGAACGACGTGCCATTGGACCCCGGGGCGGTCACCTTGGCCAAGGTGCTCGGCGCGGCGGGCTACGCCACGGCCTGCATCGGCAAATGGCATGTGGATGGCCACGGCAGCCGCTCCGCCTTCATTCCGCGCGAGCGCCGCCAGGGTTTTGAATATTGGAAGGTTTTGGAGTGCACCCACGATTACCTGCACTCGAAGTACTTTGCGGACACCCCCGAACCGCGGTACTGGGAGGGTTACGATGCCCGGGCGCAAACCCGGGACGCGCAGGCTTGGTTGCGCGGCCGGGCCTTGGCCGGCACGAACGCCCCTTTCCTCCTCTGGCTCGCCTTTGGTCCGCCGCACAACCCTTATGAAACGGCCCCGCCGGAGTACCGCGCCCGCTATCGGCCGGAGGCGATTCAGCTCCGGGGCAACGTCCCGGCCGGGAGGGCCGAAAAGGCCCGGCGGGAATTGGCGGGGTATTACGCGCATTGCACGGCCTTGGATGACTGCATTGGCGAGCTTTGGGAAACGTTGGCCGCCACCGGTTTGGCGACCAACACCATTCTGGTATTCACCTCCGATCACGGCGACATGTTGTGGTCGCAGGATCAACCCCGCAAACAGCGACCCTTTGCGGAGTCCGCCCGCGTGCCCCTGCTGTTCCATTTGCCCGCGTCGCTGGGCATCGCGCCGGTGCGGAGCGGGGCGATGATCAATACCGAGGACGTCCTGCCCACGCTGCTCGCCTTGGCGGGCTTGCCCGTGCCCGCCGGCGTGGAGGGGCGGGACTTTACCGGGGCCATGCGCGGCGGTCCCGACCCCTCGGGCGGCGCGACCGTGGTGCGGTGCATCGTGCCCTTCGGTGAGTACAGCCGGAAGGCGGGCGGGCGCGAATACCGCGCGCTCGTGACTCCCCGCTATACCTACGCCCGCGATTTGCGGGGACCGTGGCTCCTCTACGATCACCAAGCGGACCCGGAGGAATTGCGGAATTTGGCCGCCGAGCCGGCCTTCGCCCCGTTGCGCGACGAGTTGGACCAGCGGCTCCGCGCCACCTTGGCGGCGCAGGGCGATGAGTTTTTGCCCGGTCCGGAATACGTCCGCCGCTGGGGCTACGCGGTCGGTCCCGATGAAACCATGCCCTACCAACCGTGATGCGCGGGCCGGGTCATTTCGCCTGGTCGCGCGCCTGGACGGTGGTGGCGTTGTTGTTCCCGGTCGCGCTGTTGAACTACTTGGACCGGCAAATGCTGGCCACCATGCGGCCTTCCATCGTGGCGGATTTGCCCGCGCTGGCGCTTCAGGCGGACTGGGGGCTGGCCTTGGGTATGTTCAAGTGGACCTACGCGCTCCTGAGCCCGGCCGGTGGTTGGGCGGCGGATCGGTGGGGCCGCGCGCCGGTGATTGCGGGGAGTCTCCTGGTCTGGTCGGCGGTGACGTGGTGGACGGGCCACGTTGGCGGCTTCGGGGAACTCCTGGCGGCGCGCGCGGCCATGGGCTTGAGTGAGGCCTGTTACTTCCCCGCCGCCTTGGCGCTGATCGCGGATCATCATGGCCCCGGCACCCGTTCCCGCGCCACGGGCTGGCATCAAACGGGCGT
>CAIYZC010000843.1 GCA_903930565.1 uncultured Pedosphaera sp. | reverse complement strand
TCATCGTGATGGATCGCGGGCAAATCGTCGAAGTAGGCCGCCACGATGAATTGGTGCGCAGGCAAGGAGGTATCTACGCCCGTCTGTACAATTTGCAGCAAGGGGAAATGCCGCTAGCGGCGCAGCCACCATCCTTCGTTATACCTGGTACTGTCGTGCCAGTCGTGCGCACAGCATCAGCCGCGCAGCCGACTTCCAATTCTCCCTCCGATCAATCGGATAAAACCCAAGGGTAACATCCATGAGTTTCAAACATCGCATGCAAGCCTATGGCGAACTGTGGGGGCGCTATTCCAGAGTATTTACTCATTTCTGGAAAGAGCGCGACAAGATCAAAACCGGCTTGTTTCGGGAATCTGAGGCAGAATTTTTGCCGGCGGCGCTGTCGCTTCAGGAAACTCCGCCATCTAACACGGCTCGCCTGATTGCGTGGCTGTTGATGTTGATAGTGTTGACAGCCCTCGCGTGGTCGATCATTGGCGAAATGGACGTTATCGTTAATGCTTCCGGAAAAATCATTTCAAGTGAGCGCATCAAGACCATCGCATCGGTTGAAACCGGTAAAGTCTCGGAACTGCTCGTCGAGGAAGGAAAGCAGGTCAAAGCCGGGCAAACACTGCTGCAACTTGATACCAGCGTCATCGATGCAGAGCGCGACAAGGCGACCGGCGACAAAAACGAAGCGGTACAGACCCTGATGCGCAATGAATCGCTTTTGGATGCGATCGCCAAAAAACGTGCGCCACAACTCCCAAAACTGGAAGAGGTCAATCTCAAGTATGGCAGCAGTATTGATGCGGCGAAATGGCAGGCCACAGAGATGCATGTGCGCAACCAGTATCAGGATTATGCAAGCAAGCTCAGAAAATTTTCTGATCTTGCAGCTCATCAATCCCGCCTTTTGCCGTTGGCCACACAACAAGCAGCAAGCTACAAAGCGCTTTACGCCACTCAAGACGTTTCACGGGATGCCTGGCAGGAAAAAGAGCGCACGCGCTTGCAAATTCAGGCGGACTTGCAAGATGCGCTCAATCAGGCGAACAACTTAACAACCGAAACGAGCAAGATTGCTTCCGATCAAATCGGTGAAGCCAGACGAGTGGCGGCGGCATCCGGTCAGGATGCTTTGCGTGCGGCATCATCCGGCAAGAAACTCACCATTACTTCGCCTGTCGATGGTACGGTACAGCAACTCACTTTATTTACTGTCGGTGGTGTGGTGCAAGCGGCACAACCGATCATGCAAATTGTACCGAGTAGCGGACCAATAGAGGTGGAGGCATTTATCGAAAACAAGGACAGGGGCTATGTACAGGTAGGCCAAACTGTATCGGTCAAGGTCGACACATTTGAATACACCAAATATGGCACGCTTCCCGGCAAGGTGATCCATGTTTCGCAAGACGCCATTCCGCAGGAGAAGGACAAGCGCACCACGCTTTTATATTCGGTCAAGGTACTGATGGATAAATCCACTCTTGACGTGAACGGAAAAGATACACCCATTACCCCGGGCATGGCAGTCAATGTGGAGATAAAGACTGGCACGCGCCGGATCATTGAATATGCGCTAAATCCTTTGTTACGCCATACGCACGAAGCCATGAGCGAGCGTTGATATTTAAGGATCGTTGGTATGGTCAAGAAACAGTTAAACCGGCAATTCCCTGTTCGCGCGCAATCCATCGTGATGGCGGCTGGGTTGGCAATCGTCTGCAGCGCGTTGCCAGTGCAGGGACAAGTGCAGGTGTCAGTATCGGCAGAACCGTTTGGCAGCAACGC
>CAIYZC010000842.1 GCA_903930565.1 uncultured Pedosphaera sp. | reverse complement strand
GAGTTTGGTTTCGATCTCCCCGTCCCGGTGGAGCAACTCCAGTACGAATTCGCGGTTCGCGCCGACAACCGGGCCGGCCTACGCGCGTCTTGAAATTCCGACTCCGGAGCAGGACCGGAGTCGGCTTTGCGCCAGCTCCCCAAATCGCCGATCAAGGCAGATTGGTGCGGCCCATCAGGTAGCGGTCGCACTCGCGGGCGGCGCCGCGGCCTTCGTTGAAGGCCCAGACGACGAGACTTTGACCGCGGCGGGCGTCGCCGGCAGCGAAAACACCCTTCACACTGGTGGTGTAGCGCCCATGGTCGGCCTTGGCGTTGGACCGCGGGTCGCGCTCGACGCCCAGTTGTTCCAAGAGCGGTTGTTCCGGCCCCAGGAAACCCATGGCCAGGAGCACGAGCTGCGCCGGATGCACTTTTTCAGTGCCGGGGACGGGCTGCGGAATGAACTGGCCCTTTTCGTTCTTGGTCCACCGCACTTCCACGGTATGGACGGCCTTGACGTGGCCCTGCTCATCGCCCTCGAACTTGGTGGCGGTGGTGAGATACACCCGGGGATCCGCGCCAAACTTGGCGGCGGCTTCCTCCTGACCGTAATCCAGCTTGTACACCTTCGGCCATTCGGGCCAAGGATTGTCGGCCGCGCGCTCCATGGCGGGCCGGGGCAGGATTTCCAATTGCACCAAACTGTTACAACCGTGGCGCATGGAGGTGCCCACGCAATCCGTGCCGGTGTCGCCGCCGCCAATGACCACGACATCCCGGCCTTGGGCGTTGATCGGGCTGCCGGCGGGGGCTTGGTCCAAGAGGCTCTTGGTGTTGGCGTGGAGAAACTCCATCGCAAAATGAACGCCCTTGAGCGGACGGCCCTCGATGGGCAAATCGCGGGGTTTGGTGGCGCCGGTGCACAGGACCACGGCGTCGAAGTCGGAGCGGAGTTTTTCGGCGGGATAATTGCGACCCACCTCGGTGTTGGTCAGGAAGGTAACGCCTTCCCTGGCCAACAGATCCACCCGCCGCTGCACGATCGCCTTGTCGAGCTTCATGTTGGGGATGCCGTACATGAGCAGGCCGCCGACGCGGTCCGCGCGCTCGAACACCGTGACCGAATGGCCGGCGCGGTTCAATTGGGCGGCGGCGGAGAGGCCCGCCGGTCCGGACCCGACCACGGCGACCTTTTTGCCGGTGCGCACGGCGGGAGCTTCGGCGACCACCCAACCTTCCTCCCAACCCTTGTCGATGATCGAAACTTCGATGTTCTTGATCGTGACCGGCGGCGCGCTGATGCCCAGCACGCAGGAGCCTTCGCACGGGGCGGGGCAGACCCGGCCGGTGAATTCAGGAAAATTGTTGGTCTTGTGAAGACGTTCCAAGGCTTCGCGCCAAAGGCCGCGAAAATCCAAGTCGATCCCCTCGGGAATCAGGTTGTTGATCGGGCAGCCGGAGGCCATGCCGCTGATTAACGTGCCCGTGTGGCAGAAGGGAATACCGCAATCCATGCACCGCGCGCCCTGCTCCTGCAGTTTGGCGGCGGGCAGGTGCAAGTGAAATTCATTCCAATCCTGAATGCGCGCCTGGGCGGTGCGATCCAAGGGCAATTCACGCAAATACTCAATAAATCCGGTCGGTTTTCCCATTCTGATTGTCCGTTAGTTAGAAAGCTGTACTTAGGTTTCGCGGCGCGCGCCGCGCGGGGTGGCCCCGCGCCGACGCGCGTTTCGTTGCCGCCCGCGGTTAGCCGCCCCCGACACGGGAAGCGTCCTTGGCATTGTCATTAAAGGCGGCCATCAGCGCCTCCTCCCCGCTCAAACCCGCGGCCGTCACGCGCCGGATCGATTCGATCATCCGCGCATAGTCCTTCGGCATGACGCGCACAAACTTGGGCGCGAACTCATCCCATTTGGCGAGGATGTTCGCCGCCCGCCCGCTGCGCGTCGCGTCGGCGTGGCGCTGGATCAGCGCGCGCACTTCCTCGCGCTCGGCGGCGTCCGTGATTGGCCCCAAGCCGACCATCTGAGAGTTGCAACGCCGCGGGAATTCGCCCGTCTCGTCCAGGACGTAAGCGACCCCGCCGGACATGCCCGCCGCGAAATTACGCCCGGTGGCGCCCAGCACCACGACCCGCCCGCCGGTCATGTATTCGCAGCCGTGGTCGCCCACGGACTCCACGACGGCGTGGACCCCGCTGTTGCGCACACAAAAGCGCTCGCCCGCCATGCCGCCGAAATACGCCTCACCGGCGGTGGCGCCATAGAGCGCCACGTTGCCGATGATGCTGTTCTCCGCGGAATTGAACGTCGCCGTGCGCGGCGGATAAATGATGATTTTCCCGCCCGAAAGCCCCTTGCCCACGTAATCGTTGGCGTCCCCTTCCAAGGTGATCGTAAGGCCGTTGGGCATGAAGGCCCCGAGGCTCTGGCCGGCGGACCCGGTGAAGTTCAACCGAATCGTATCGGCGGGCAAACCGTCCGCCCCATATTTGCGGGTGACCTCGCTGCCCAGAATGGTGCCCACGACGCGGTTGACGTTGCGGATCGGCAGGTTCACCACCACGCGCTCGCCGCGCTCCAGCGCCGGGGCGCAGAGTTGGAGGAGCGCGGTGTTGTCCAGCGCCTTGTCCAAGCCGTGGTCCTGCAGCATCTGTTGATAGCGCCCCACGTCCGCGCCCATCTTGGGCGAGTGCAGGAGTTTGGAGAAGTCCAAGCCCCGGGCCTTCCAATGCTCCACGGCTTTCCGCGCTTCGAGCCGGTCCACGCGACCGACCATGTCCGTCAGCTTGCGGAAGCCCAATTGGGCCATGAGCTCGCGGACTTCCTGGCCGATGAACCGCATGAAGTTGACCGCGTGCGCGGGATCGCCCGTGAAGTTCTTCCGCAGGTTGGGATCCTGCGTGGCGACACCCACCGGGCAGGTGTTCAGATGGCAGACGCGCATCATGATGCAACCCAGCGCCACCAGCGGGGCGGTCGCGAAGCCAAATTCCTCCGCCCCCAGCAGCGCGGCGACCACCACATCCCGGCCCGTCTTCAACTGGCCGTCGGTTTCCACCACGATACGGCTGCGGAGATTGTTGAGCACCAAGGTCTGATGCGTCTCCGCCAGCCCCAGCTCCCACGGAATGCCCGCGTGCTTGATGCTGGTTTGCGGGGAGGCGCCCGTGCCGCCGTCGTAACCGCTGATCAACACGACGTCCGCATGGGCTTTCGCCACGCCCGCCGCCACCGTGCCAACCCCGACTTCGGACACCAGCTTGACACTGATGCGCGCGCGGTGGTTCGCGTTCTTGAGATCGTGAATCAATTCCGCCAGATCCTCGATCGAATAAATATCATGGTGCGGCGGGGGGGAAATCAGCCCCACGCCGGGCGTGGCATGGCGCACCTTGGCGACCCAAGGATACACTTTGCCGCCGGGCAATTGGCCGCCTTCCCCGGGCTTGGCGCCCTGGGCCATCTTGATTTGGAGCTCCCGGGCGTTGACCAAATAATTGCTGGTCACCCCGAAGCGTCCGGAAGCGACCTGCTTGATCGCGCTGTTCCGGGAGTCACCGTTGGCGTCGGGCACGAAGCGGGCCGGATCTTCGCCGCCTTCGCCCGTGTTGCTCTTGCCACCGATCCGGTTCATGGCGATGGCCATGCTTTCGTGGGCTTCCTGACTGATCGAGCCGAAGGACATGGCCCCGGACTTGAAGCGCTTGAGGATGTCCTCAAGTGATTCCACTTCCTCGAGGGGGATCGGCTCGGAGGCGAACTTCAGGTCCAACAGCCCGCGCAACGTGGCGTGTTGTTTGACCTGATCATTCACCAAGGCCGAGTATTCCTTAAAGGTCTTGTAGTTGTTCGTGCGGCAGGCCTGTTGCAGTTTGTGCACCGTCTGCGGATTGAACAGGTGCAGCTCGCCGCCGGCGCGCCACTGATACTGGCCGCCGACGTCCAAGGCGTGGCCATTGACCTGGCGGTCGGGGAAGGCGTGTTGATGGCGGATTTGCACTTCCCGCGCGATGACGTCCAAGCCGGCGCCTTCGATGCGCGTCGAGGTCCAGGTGAAGTACTTGTCCACCACCGCCTGCTTCAGGCCGACCGCTTCAAAGATTTGCGCCCCACGATAGCTCTGGATGGTGGAGATGCCCATCTTGGAGATCACTTTCACGACCCCCTTGACCGCCGCCTTCACGAAGTTCTTGCAGGCGTCCTTGTGGGTGACGTTTTTCAGCAACCCCTGCCGAATCATGTCATCCAGCGTTTCGAACGCGAGATAGGGGTTGATCGCCCCGGCGCCGTAGCCGATGAGCAGCGAGAAATGATGCACTTCGCGCGGTTCGCCGGTTTCGAGCACCAAGCCCACCCGGGTACGGGTGCCTTCCCGAATGAGGTGATGGTGCAACCCCGCCACGGCCAGGAGCGCCGGAATGGCCGCGTTTTCGCGGTCGATGCCACGATCCGAAAGAATCAGGATGTTGACGCCGTCGGCGATCGCGCGATCCGCTTGGTGGCAAATGGCGGCCATGGCCGCTTCCAACCCGGCTTCACCGGCGGCGATCTTGAACAACATCGGAATCGTCACCGAGCGGAAGCCCGCCGCATTGACATGCTTGAGCTTGGCAAATTCCTCGTTGGTGAGAATCGGCGATTTGAGCTCGATCAAATGGCAGCTTTCCGGCCGGGGATCGAGCAGGTTGCGCTCCGAACCGATCGTCGTCTCGGCGGAGGTGACAATTTCCTCACGGATGCAGTCGATGGGCGGATTGGTCACCTGCGCAAACAACTGCTTGAAGTAATTGTACAGCGACTGGGGCTGGTCCGAGAGGACCGCCAGCGGCGTATCCGTGCCCATGGAGCCCACGGCTTCCACGCCGTCACGGGCCATCGGCACCAACAACAACCGCAAATCCTCGAAAGTGTAACCAAAGGCCTGTTGCCGGCGGAGCACGGTGTCGTGGCTGGGCTCGGGCAGGTGGTTGGCTTCGGGCAGCTTGGCCAGCTTGACCATGTTCTGGTCCAGCCATTGCCGGTACGGGTGCGCGGCGGCGATCTTTTGCTTGATCTCCTCGTCGGCGACGATCCGGCCTTCCTCCGTGTCAATCAAAAACATGCGCCCGGGCTGCAAACGGCCCTTGCGCAGGATCCGATCCGGCGGAATGTCGAGCACCCCGACCTCGGAGGCCATGACGACCAAATCATCCTTCGTGACGTAGTAGCGCGAGGGGCGCAGCCCGTTGCGGTCCAGAATGGCGCCGATCATCCGGCCATCCGTGAACGCGATCGAGGCGGGGCCGTCCCACGGCTCCATGAGGCAGCTGTGGTACTCGTAAAAGGCCTTCTTTTCCTCGCTCATGGACTCGTGATTGGTCCAGGGCTCGGGGATCATCATCATGATCGCGTGCGGCAGCGAGCGGCCCGCCATGACCAGGAGTTCGAGGCAGTTGTCGAACATCGCGGAATCGCTGCCATCGGTGTTGATGATGGGCAAAATCCGCTGCAAATCGGGGCCGAACAACGGCGAGGCGAACAAAGATTGGCGCGCGTGCATCCAATTGATGTTCCCGCGGAGGGTGTTGATTTCACCATTGTGCGCGATGTAGCGGTAGGGGTGTCCGCGCTCCCAGCTGGGGAAGGTGTTCGTCGAAAAACGCGAATGCACCAAGGCCAGCGCGCTGTCCAAATCCGGGTCGGCCAGGTCGAGGAAATACTTGCCCACCTGCTCGGTGTTCAGCATCCCTTTGTAAACAAAAGTCTTGTACGACAGGCTGGCGGTGTACCAATACTGGCTCCCCGGGAAACCGGCGCGGCGGATTTCGTGGGTGGCCCGTTTGCGGATGATGAACAGCTTCCGTTCAAAGGCGTCGTGGTCCGCCAATTTGGCGTCGCGCCGAATGAACACCTGCCACATGGCCGGTTCGGAATCCAACGCGGTCTTGCCGAGGGAGGAATTGTCGGTCGGGACCCGGCGCCAGCCGATCACGTGCTGGCCTTCTTCGGCCACGATCCGGCCGAAGAGTTGCTCGCACTCCTTGCGTTGCACGGCGTCGGGCGGGAGGTAAACCAGACCGGAGCCGTAATGGCCGGCCGCGGGCAGGTTGATGCCCTCGGCGGCGCAGGCCTTGACCAAGAATTGGTGCGGCATCTGGATGAGGATGCCGGCGCCGTCCCCGGTGTTGATTTCACAACCGCAGGCGCCGCGGTGATCCAAATTCAATAAGACTTGGATCGCCTGCCGCACGATGGCGTGCGAACGCCGGCCTTTGACGTTGACGACGAAACCGACGCCACAGGCGTCATGCTCGAATTGCGGATCATAAAGACCCTGCTTCGGGGGCGGTCCGTGCGCGGTGAGCGGCCGGTTGTCAGGCGATTCTTGTTGGTCTAATTGCATTGCTACGTTTCTTCTGCCAGGTCGTCAAAAACTTAATCCTTTAACTTTTTGCAGAAACCGCGGGCGGGCGCAACGCGATTTGTTAACTTTTTTTGCACTGATACACTTGGGCGCCGTGCGCGGGCAAATCCAAGTATAATCCCGGCCCCGCCAATTCGCTCCCGGCCCGTTCCCACCGCTCCGGTCCGAGGCGGTCCCGCAGGCACCAATTCCGCTCCCCGCGCCCGGGAATCTCCAAGGCCACCCGGCACTGGCCGCGGTGCGGGGCGAGGTTCACCACCACCAAGTCGAACTCCCGCGCGTTCTCGCGCCATTGCACCACCACAAAATTCTCCGCCGTGGGATTGTCCGCCCAGGCCGGCTGTGGCGTGAGCAGCCGGCCCTCCCCCCGCCCGACCGCCGCATCAGCGAGCGCAACCAGCAGGGATTGATACTGCGCCGCCCGCTCCCGGTCGGTCGGCTCCGGCGGCCGCCGCCCCAGTTGCACGGGCAGCCGGAGCCGCGCGCCCGCCAGTTCGCCTTCGTGCAGCAACCGCATGCCCGGCAGCCCCAGGGTCACGAGCGCCGCCGCGCGGTGTTCCTCGGGAGTCAACAGCGTGGCCACCCGGGGTTCGTCATGGTTCTCCAGAAAGTGCGCCCCGCGCGCCAACCGTTCCAGGTCGAGCGCGAGCAAATGCCGCTGCAAATCTCCGGGCCGGCGGCCCGTCAGGCAATCATAAACCGGCTTGTCGTAGGTGTAATCGAAACCCAACTCCTGCAACCGGCCCTCCAGCCCCCAGTAGGCTTCCGCCAAAAACACGAATTCCGGGGTGCGCTCCTTCACGTCCGCGATCGCCCCGGCCCAAAACTCCTCCGCCGGCGCGGCCGGCGCATCACCCACCGGCGGGTGGGCCGCCCACGTCCGGGCAAACACTTCGTTGAGCAGCAGCATTGCCATGTCGCACCGCACCCCGTCGCAGCGCTTGGCCAACCCGCGGAGCACCTCCCGCAACGCCGCGCGCGCTTCGGGCCGACGATGATCGATCTGCACCGTGTCCGGCCACGGGTCGAAATACGGGTCGCGTCCGTGCGCGAGCCGGCGCGGTCCCAAATTGGTTTCCTGGTCGAAGGCGCCCGGCGTTTCCGGCCCGACATTCACCAGCCAGTCCGGATGCTCCGCCACCCACGGGTGGTCCAGCCCAAGGTGGTTCGGGACGAAATCCAAGATCAGTTGCAGGCCGTGCGCCCCCAGCTTCTTGCGCAATTTCGCCAGCGCCGCGTTGCCCCCGAGCCCCGCGCTGACTTCGTACGCCCCGATGGCGTAGGGCGAGCCCGGCACGTCTTTCTCGCGCCAGCCCGGCAGCGCCGCATCGTAACGCCCCCGCAGGCCGGGGTCCGCCAGCGCCTGCGCCCGGCTGCGCGGGCTGGGCGTCCACACCCCCATGAGCCAGATGTGCGTGAAGCCCAACTCGGCCCAAAGTTTGAAATCATCCTCCGGCACCGTGGCCAAAGTGAGGTCGCGCCCCAAGCGTTCCGCCCACGCTTGCAGCCAGCAGCGCGTGTTCACTTCGTAAACCAGTGGATGGGACATGCGCCAGACTATGCCCGAACTTTCCCCGGCCGGCGAACGGAATTTTGCGGTATCCGCCGGGTCCTGCCGGGGAAACAGACTGGCAATCCCCCCCGCTTTCGCCGATGGTGACGAGCGTGAAGACCATCGCGTTTTGGAAGACCGTGGTGGGGTTGACCCGACCCTACCGTTTCCGCCTCAGCCTCGCCATTGGGTGCGGCATCCTGGCGGGGTTGTCCAATTCCATGCTCATCGTCAGCGTCAAGGTGGTCATCGAAACGCTCTTCCCCCAACCAGACGCCCCCAGCTTCGCCCAAAGCCTGGGTTCGCCCCTCATCGCGGCGGTCGAACTGCGCGAGGCCCCGGCCTTGGTCACGCGCCTGGCGCTCGGACCGGATCCCGTCGCCCAAGCCGTCTGGCAACAATTCGGGGCCGACGAGCAGGCGAAATTACGCCAACTGGCCGCCACGCCCGTGAGCGAAGGCACGAATCAGTTGCGCGGGGTTCTGGCGGCGGATTTGAACCGGGTGCTGAGAACCGCGGATCTCGGCGCCCCCGCCGCCGCCTGGTCCGGGGCGAAGTGGGGAAAGGCCACCGAAGCGCTGCTTGCGGAGCACCCCGTCGGCCCCGCCCGCGTCCGCTTGAACCGTTGGATTATGGAGGACGCCTTCGCGGGCGCCTTGGACCGGAATCCCAAGGTCAGCGGACTGGGCTTCATCCGCGGCCTCAGCGACCACGCCTTGCTGGCGACGGAGGAGTGGGAGGTGCGCGGGTCCCTCCGGCTCACCCTGCTCATCATCGCCAGCGTGCCGCTCACCATGTTGCTGCGGGGGCTGATGACCTACCTGAACATTTACTTGATGAACTGGGTCTGCCTGCGCGCGATCAACGACCTCCGCGCCCGCCTCTTCGGGCACTTGCTCGGCTTGTCCTCCAGCTTCTTCAGCGACACGAACACCGGGACGCTCATGTCCCAGCTCAACGCGCTGAACGCCCTCCAAACCATGATGGGCAATTCGCTGGTCGTCCTGATCCGGGAACCCGTGAGCATCCTCGGCCTGGTGGGTTACCTGGCCTACGCGCAACCGCAGTTGAGCCTGGTCACGCTCACCGTGTTTCCGCTCACCATGGTGCCCTTCGCGATTTACGCCCGGAAAGTGCGCCGTTCCGCCAAGGCCATGCAGCAGCAGCAGAACGAGCAGAGCAAAATCATCCACGAAGCCTTCACCGGTTACCGGATCATCAAGGCGTTCAATCTGGAGGACACCGTCCGCACCGAATTTGAGACCGCCGGCCAAGTCTCCCTGAACCACCAGATGCGCGTCCTGCGCGCCGCCGAGTTGCCGGGGCCGTTGATGGAATTCCTCGGCTCGGTCGGCATCGGCGTGTTCTTCGCCTACATCCGCTTTCGCGCGGGCGGCGTCATGACCCCGGGGGATCTGTTGAGCTTCGTGGGCGCGGTTTTCATGCTGTACCAGCCCATCAAAGCGTTGCTCCGGTTGCACAGCCAGTTGGAGCAGGCGCAGGCCACCACCGAAGCCGGCTTCCAATTGCTCGCCATGCAGAGCGCGATCAGCGATCCCGCGCAGCCGCAGCCCTTGGTTGCGGCCGGCCAGGACATTGAGTTCGACCACCTGACTTTCAGCTACGGCAGCCGCCCCGTATTGCGCGATATCACCCTCCGCATCCGGGCCGGCCAAATGGTGGCCCTAGTGGGCGCGAGCGGCTCCGGCAAAACCACCCTCACCAACCTGCTCATGCGTTTTTACGATCCGCAGGCGGGCGCCGTGCGCATCGGGGGGGTGGACATCCGCGCGGTGGCCGCCCGCGACCTGCGGCGGCAAATCGCTGTCGTATTGCAGGAAACCATCCTCTTCAACGACACCATCGGCCGCAACATCGCGCTCGGCCGCCCCGGGGCCCGGCCCGCGGAGATCCTGGCCGCCGCCCGGCACGCCCACGCCCATGATTTTATCATGGAGAAGCCCGCGGGCTACGACACCGTGGTCGGCGAGCGCGGCGTCGCCCTCTCCGGCGGTCAGCGCCAGCGCCTCGCGATCGCCCGCGCGGTTATCAAGGACGCCCCCATCCTCATCCTGGACGAGGCCACCAACGCCCTGGACACCGAATCCGAGCACATCGTGCAGGCCGCCTTGGAGGAATTGATGGTCGGCCGCACCACCATTTGCATCGCCCACCGCCTGGCCACGATTCAACGCGCCGACGTGATCGTGGTCCTGGACCAAGGCCGCATCGTCGAACAAGGCACCCACCGCGAACTGCTCGCCCTGAACGGCGCCTACCGCCGACTCTACGAACGCCAATTCCAAGAGTAAGCGCCCCGGCCAAACCCGCCCGCCCGCCCGTCAACCGCCTCACCGGCCCGGCGCGTTGGTGATGGCAAATAGCGGGTAGTAGGCCGAAAAGTTGCCCAAGTCCAAATTGTTCTTCGTCTTGCCCGTCCCCGACCGCGCCGCCACCGGCCCCCGGACCGCGAAGGATTCAAGATAAAGCCTTTGGGCGTTGGTATCCGCGCGCAGCTTTTGGCGGACCTGTTCCAGCCCGGAGGCGTCCAATCGCCCCGGTTGCCCGGCGGCGTTCAGGCCATAATCGTGGACGAAATCGTATTCCTTCACCCAGTGGCCGGCGGCGGGATCGGGCGCTTGCGCCAAGTCCTCCAGCCGGTTGGTGAGCCAGTAAGTCGAGCATTCCGTGATCGTCCCGTCCTTTTTCACTGTGCAAACCTGGAAGGCGGGATGGTTGAAGTAAACCGGGCTGACCGAAGGGATCACATGCACGAACCCGGCGGGTTGGTCCTGGTCAAAAATCACGCGGAATTCGTCCCGGTGCGTGTGCCCGCAAAACGTTGCGGCGACTCCGGGTTGCACGCTCAGGGACACCAGGTTCCGCTCCGGGGCGTCTTCCCAATGGCCCTTGAAAGCGCCGTCGGCATTGGTTTTGAAAAAATCGCGCCCCGGGGGGACATGGTAGGCCAGCCAAAAGTGTTCGCCCGAGCCTTGGGCACCCCGCAACATTTTGGCGGCCCACGCCATCGGAGCCTCCGGCCAGGCCGGATTTTCGGAAAAACCGGCCGGATCATTGGCTTTGAAGGTCAGGTTCAGCCCGAGCAACTGGACGCCCGCGAGCCCCGGCAGAGTGGCCCGGTAGCAACCATTGGCCGCAAAGGAAGTCACGAAAGCCGCGCGATCACCGGGGTTGGTGATCAATCCCTGCCAGCATTCGGCAAAGCCCCGGAGGAAACCGGGCGTCTGGCCTTGGTTGTGAACGAGCGAATCATTGTTGCCCAAGGTGGGAAACACGCTCACGCCGGGGAAGTCGTTCGTCAACCAGCCCACGATCTTCGTCACCGTGCCGAGGGCTTCGCCCAGCAGGCGCGGTTGATGGTTGGTCGGATATCCGTGATCCAAAAAGTCACCGGTCACCAAAATAAAAAGCGGATTTTGGCATTGGCTGCGGGCGGCTTGGAAAGCGGATTGCACCAACAAACGGGTGGCATCCTTGCCGAACTCCCCAAACCCAGCCCCGGCGCGCTCATTGATTTGCAGGTGCAAATCCGAGAACAGCAGGAATTGCCCGGCCGGAGCCGCGCTCTCCTCCGCCCGCCCGGTCCGGGCGCCCAGAAACGCGAAGCCCACCACCAGCAAGGCAGCCGAGGCCCTCCGCCACCAACGGGGATTAAAGTTTTTCATGCCTCCCCTTTGTGGCAGTTGCCCCGCCGCCCGGTCAATGGCAATCCCCGCCGCGCTTGCGCCCTTAACTCACCGTCACGGGCGCCCAGCGGCGCCGGAACGGACTGTTGATCTCGATCAAGTGGCCGTCCGGATCCCGCAGGTGCGCCGTCCGCACCGTCCACTCGGGACGATCCGTCGGCGGGAGCACAAACATCACGCCCTTGCGCTGTAATTCCGCGTAAGCCGCATCCACGTCGTCCACGGCAAACACCAGCACCGGACCCGCTTCGACGACCGGTTCCGCGGCTTGGACCACAACTGCGGCCTTCGCGTTCGGCGGCGGCGGGGCCGGAGTGGCCCCCTGCCCCAAAGCTTCCGCCATGCGCGCCTTGGCGAACAAGGCCAGCGTCACCGTCCCCGTCCCAAACTCGCCGTACCCACCCTGGGCATCCGAAAAGCGCGGCGGCAATTCCAGCACCTGGGAATAAAACGCGAACGCCGCGGCGTAATCCGTCACCAGCAGCCGCACATGCGACAACTTCAAAGGCATCGTCATCATATTGATCCCGGCATCATCCACCACCCCGCCCGCCGCGCAATCCAAAATCCACCGGCAGGACGTCTCAGCACCCTGCTGAGAACAGCCTTCCGCCTTCCCCCAGCACCTCGGTTACCCTAATCTAAAGTCAGCATGGCCGCCGCCCCGACGCCCCCCACCCCAAAACGCCCCGGCAAACCGAAACCCCGCCGCATCCGTCCGACCGGGGACACCCCGCCTCCAAGCCCCGTTCGGCACTACGCCGATTTCACCGCCGCCTTGCTCGCGTGGTTTCAAACCGGGGCCCGGGACCTCCCTTGGCGCCGCACCCGCGATCCCTACGCCATTTGGGTGTCCGAGATCATGCTCCAACAAACCCAGGTCAAGACCGTGATCCCCTATTGGGAGCGTTGGATGCAACACCTCCCCACCCCGGGGGCCTTGGCCGCCGCCGCGCCGGAAACCGTCCATAAACTTTGGGAGGGCCTGGGCTATTACTCGCGCGGACGCCGTTTGCAGGAAGGCGCCCGGGTGATCCAGACCGAGCACGGCGGCGTGTTCCCCCACGATTTCGCCGCGATCCTCGCGCTTCCCGGCGTCGGCCGCTACACCGCCGGCGCCATTGCCAGCATCGCCTTCAACCAACCCCGCCCCATCCTGGATGGCAACGTCATCCGCGTCCTCGCGCGCCATTACGGCATCGCGGGCAATCCCCGCGCCCGGGCCGTCAACGAAACCCTCTGGTCCCTCGCCCAGGATTTGGTCACCACGGCGGCGACCGCTTCGGCGCCCCCGCGCGCCGCCTCCGCTTTCAATCAAGCCTTGATGGAATTGGGCGCCCTCGTGTGCACCCCGCGCCAGCCGCAATGCCCGTCATGCCCGGTCCGCGCGGCTTGCGTCGCCCGCCGAACCAACCGCGTCGGGGAACTGCCCGCCACCCCGCCGCGCCCGGAGGCGACCAAGCGGTGGTTCGTGGCCGTCATCCCGGAATGGGCTGGACGCTATCTCGTGCGCCGTCGCCCCGAGGGCGGGGTAAATGCCGGACTGTGGGAATTCCCGAACCTGGAGTTCACCGGCGCGGCCGCGACCAGCACCGGGGCCGATCCGGTCGCGGCGGCCCGCGCGGTGCTAGGCCCCGTGCCCTGCGCCCCCACGCCGCTGGCCACCGTCCGCCATTCCATCACCCGCTACCGGATCACCCTTACCGCCCACCGCGCCGTCGTGACCGACGCCGTGGCCGCGGCCGCGTTGCCCGGCGAATGGCGCACTCCGGCCGAACTCGCGGCCCTTTCGTTCCCCAGCGCCCACCGTAAACTCTGCGACCGACTCCCCCACCCCGCCCGGCCGACGGTCTGAAATCCTCAGTGCTTGGGGGCGAACTCGCGCAAGAACGCCAGGACCTTCGCGGGGCTGTGATGATCCTTGCCCTCCTCCAGCGCCCCGGTCTCCTGGGTTTTCAGGTGCTTGCCTGCCTCATCCAGCACCACGAGCGAAGGGAGCCCCAACTTTTGCGCCTGGTACTTGTCCACCAAGCCTTGATTGTGCGACCGGTCCACGTCCACCAAAACCAGCACATAATCCTGCTTCAACTCGGCCGCCACCGCGGCATCCGATTGGAAGAGGGTGTGCAACCGATGGCACCAAATGCACCAATTCGCCCCGAATTGGATCAATACCCGCTTGTGCCCCGCCTTGGCCTCCACCAACGCGGCCGCCACCTGCTTTTTCCCATCCGCCGAGGTGTCATAAATCGGCGTCTGGGGAACTTTGTCCTCCCCGGCCGCCCGCGCCGCGCCGGCAAAACCCGCCGCCAGGCCGAGAACCACCGATCCAGCCGCCAATCCACGGCCCAACCGCGAACGCCAAAACTGCTTCATTTTCATAGTTCGCACCCTACCATTCCGCGCCCCTTTCGTCCACCGGATCCAGGACGGCATTCCCCGCCGCCTCCGCGCCGGTTTGACAAGCGCGGGCGGGCGGGCATATTGGGGGCCATGAAATTACTGCTCTTATTAATGGCGCTTACGGTGGCGAATGTGGTCTCGGCCCAGACCAAATCGTTGT
>CAIYZC010000841.1 GCA_903930565.1 uncultured Pedosphaera sp. | reverse complement strand
GTACGGGGAAGGCACCGAGGCGCTGGGGAATGTGTTCCAAGTCTCCAACCAAATGACCTTGGGCGAGCCCGAGGCGTTGATCGTGGAGCGCTTGGAGAAGGTGCTGGCGCAAATCATCGAGAGCGAGGAGAACGCGCGGGGCACACTGCTGGAAAAGAAGGCCAAAATGGTGTATAACAACATCGGGCGCGCTTACGGCACGCTGGCCAACGCGCACAGCATTTCCTCGAAGGAAACCATGAACCACCTCTCCAGCATGCGGTTGGGGATGGACTTGGGCCTGTTTCCGGACGGGGACCGGGCGTTGATCGATGAACTGTTCATCCGCACGCAGCCGGCGCACTTGCAAAAACAATTTTCGGAAAAACTGTCGGCCGAGGAGCGCGATATTCTCCGCGCCGACATGTTGCGGGAGAACCTCCGCCCGGTCAGCCGGCCGGTGACCCCGCCGCCCGCGTCCGCCGCCCCGGCGGACGAGTCGGGCAATTAGCCCCCGAAACCATTATGGCAAACGAAGAAGGAATGAACAATTTCACGCCGCGCGCGCAGCAGGTGCTCGCGCTGGCGCGAAAAGAGGCGGACCGCTTTAATCACAATTTTGTGGGCACCGAGCATCTCCTGCTCGGGCTCATCAAACTCGGCCAGGGCGTGGCCGTGAACGTGCTCCAGAAGCTCGGCCTGGACTTGGAGACCGTCCGCCTGGAAGTCGAAAAGCAGGTCGGCACGGGGCCGGATCAAAAGATGATCGGCAACATCCCCTACACGCCGCGGGTCAAGAAAGTGCTCGCGCTGGCCGCCAAGGAAGCCCGGGCGCTCAGCCACACGTATGTGGGCACGGAGCATATTCTGCTCGGCCTCTTGCGTGAAGGCGACGGCGTCGCGGCGCGGGTGCTCAAGAACCTGGATATCGACATCGAGCAGACGCGGCAGGAAATCTTGAAGGAATTGGAGCCCAATTTGGGCGCGCAGGAGGGTGAACCCGCGGCGGAAGCCCCGGCCGGCGGCGGTGCGGAGAAACCCGCCGCCCCTGACAAGAAGGGCGAACTCAAGACCCCGGCCCTGAAGGCCTACGGCCGCGATCTGACGGAAATCGCCCGCAAGGGCGAGATGGATCCCGTGATCGGGCGCAAGAACGAGATCGAGCGCGTGATCCAAATCCTCTGCCGGCGCACCAAGAACAACCCGGTGCTGCTGGGCGAGGCGGGCGTGGGCAAGACCGCGATCGTCGAAGGCTTGGCCCAGGAAATTGCGGCGGGCAACGTGCCGGAATTGCTGCGGGAAAAGAAGGTTATCACGCTGGATTTGGCCCTGATGGTCGCGGGCACGAAATACCGCGGCCAGTTCGAGGAGCGCATCAAGGCGGTCATGGATGAAATCCGCCGCGCGCGGAACATCATCCTCTTCATCGACGAGTTGCACACCATTGTGGGTGCGGGCTCCGCGGAAGGCACGATGGACGCCTCGAACATCATCAAGCCGGCCTTGAGCCGCGGCGAGATGCAGTGCATCGGCGCGACCACGCTGAACGAGTACCGCAAGTACATCGAAAAAGACGCGGCCTTGGAACGTCGGTTCCAGAGCGTGAAGGTGGAAGCGCCCTCGATCGAGGAAGCCATCCTCATCCTCAAGGGCTTGCGCGGCAAGTACGAGGAGCATCATAAGGCCGAGTTCACGGACAAAGCGGTCGAAGCCGCGGTGAAGCTCTCGGACCGTTATATTTCGGACCGCTTCCTGCCGGACAAGGCGATCGACCTCATGGACGAGGCGGGTTCGCGCGCCCGGATCGGCACCATGACCCGGCCGCCCGAGGTCAAGGACATCGAAGCCGAGATCGAAGTGATCAAGGGCCAGAAGGAACGGGCCATCAAGGATCAGGATTTCGAGGGCGCCGCGACGATGCGGGACAAGGAAAAGCAGGCCAAGGAAAAGCTGGAAGGCATCCTGAGCGCCTGGCGCTCCAACCGCGAGGAGAAGCGGGTGCGGGTCGACGAGGAGGACATCCTGCACGTCGTCGCCAAATGGACCGGCATTCCCCTCAAGCGGATGGAACAGGGCGAATCCCAGCGCCTGCTGGCGGTGGAGGCCACCATGTCCAAGCTTGTCATCGGCCAGAAGGAAGCCGTCGCCGCCATGTGCAAGGCGTTGCGCCGTTCCCGCGCCGATCTGAAGGATCCGAAGCGCCCGGTCGCCACGTTCGCCCTGCTCGGGCCGACCGGCGTGGGCAAAACGCTGCTCGCCAAGACTTTGGCGGAGCAAATGTTCGGCGACTCCAAGTCGCTCATCCAGTTGGACATGAGCGAATACATGGAGAAGTTCAACGTCTCCCGGCTCGTCGGCTCCCCGCCCGGCTATGTGGGCTACGAAGAGGGCGGCCAGTTGACGGAACAAGTGCGGCGCAAGCCCTATTCGGTGGTCTTGTTCGATGAAATCGAAAAGGCCCACCCCGACGTGTGGAACATGCTCCTCCAGATTCTGGAAGAGGGCAAACTCACGGACAACGTGGGCCGCGTCATCAACTTCCGCAACACGATCATTTTGATGACCTCCAACGTGGGGTCGGAAACGATCAAGAAGCAATCCACCCTCGGTTTCTCGCCGATCACCGACGAGTCCTCCTACGAAGGCATGCGGGAAAAGATCATGGAAGAGGCCAAGCGCACCTTCCGTCCCGAATTCCTGAACCGGTTGGATGACGTGATCGTGTTCCGGTCGCTGACCAAGCCCGACCTGGTGGAAATTCTCGACCTGGAAATCGCCAAGGTCATCGAACGGCTCCGGCACAAGAACCTCAAGCTCTCGCTGGACGAAAAAGCCCGCGACTTCCTGGTGCAAAAGGGTTACGACCCCAACTACGGCGCCCGGCCCATGCGGCGGTCGGTGGAGCGGTACTTGGAAGACCCCTTGGCCGAGGAAATCCTCAAGGGCAACCTGCACGAGCACGATCCCATTCAGGTGTCCTTTGAGAAGGACCGCCTGATCTTCATTCAAAACACCCCGGCGGAAGGCGCGCTGTCGCCTTAGCACCCTCTGGGCTGCGCAGTCGGGGCGGCCGCCCCGTCCACCCGCGGGTGGACGGGGCATTTTGCTTGTCCCCGCCCGCGCCGCCTGATATGGATTCCCCCCGATGAAAGGTGCCGCCAAACGATTTGTGGTTGATTGGTTGGAAGGGTTGGGTCGCTTGGCGATTCTGGCACGCGAGTCCTTGGCTTCCCTTTTTTTGGTGCGGGTGGCCTGGCGCGACTTTCTCTACCAGCTCTATTTCATCGGGATCAAATCCCAGGCCGTGGTGATCATTACCGGCGCTTTCACCGGCATGGTCCTGGCCGCCAACACCTACTTTCAATTTCACAAGGTCAAGATGGACACCGCCACCCTGGCCGTGGTGAGTGTGTCCATGTGCGACGAGTTGGGGCCGGTCCTCACCGCCTTGATGGTGGCGGGCCGGGTCGGGGCCGCCATGGCGGCGGAATTGGGCACCATGAAGGTGACCGAGCAGATCGATGCCTTGCGCACCTTGGCGACGCACCCGGTGGATTATCTGGTCGTGCCCCGGTTGCTGGCCTCGCTGGTTTCCCTGCCCTTGCTGACGATCGAATCCATGGCCATGGGCATCACCTCGGGCTATTTGGTCGGCGTTTTCCTGCTGGGCATTGATCCCGCCTATTTGTACCACAATATGGTGACCTACACCAAGGGGGTGGACATCCTGATCGGCCTCAACAAGGCGTTTGTTTTTGGCGGGATCATTGCCATCATCGGTTGCTACAAGGGGATGACCTGCGGGGAGGGCGCGGAGGGCGTGGGCCGGGCCACGACGGAGGCGGTGGTGTACGCTTCCATCACCATTCTGATCACCAATTTCTTTCTCACGCTCACGCACAACGAACTCCTCCGGCTTTTCGTCCTATGATCGAAGTGCGGGATTTGCGCAAGAGCTTCGGGCGGCATCCGATTCTGGACGGGGTCTCGTTCCGGGTGGAATCGGGCGAATCGGTGGTGATCATCGGCCGGAGCGGCGGGGGCAAGAGCGTGCTGCTCAAGCACTTGATCGGCCTGTTGCAGCCGGATTCCGGCAGCGTCGTGATCGACGGCACCAACTTGTGCGGTTTGAACGAACGCCAATTGCTGCCCGTGCGGCGGAAATTCGGCATGTTGTTCCAAGGCGCGGCGCTCTTTGACTCCCTCACCGTGGCGGAGAACATCGGTTTCCCCTTGGCGCGGGAGCGGCGCCATACGCCCGCGGAAATCCGGCGGAAAGTGGCGGAAGCCTTGGAGATGGTGGAGCTGGCCGGCACGGAGGACAAAAAGCCGTCGGAACTCTCCGGGGGCATGAGAAAGCGCGTCGGCCTGGCGCGCGCCATCATTTACCAACCCGAAATCGTCCTCTATGACGAACCCACCACGGGCCTCGATCCCGTGGTCTCCGACAGCATCGACAAATTGATCCTGCGGGTGCGCGACCGTTTGAAAGTCACGACCGTGGTGGTGACGCATGACATGCGGAGCGCCCGCACGGTGGGCAATCGGATTCTCATGCTGCATGACCGGCGGATCTACGTGGCGGGGACGCCCGAGGAAATCTTCAATTCCACCGACCCGGTGGTGCACCGTTTTGTGAACGGGATTTCGGTGCCGAAGGAACATTACTTTTGATATGAGCAAGTCGCGTCTCGAATTCAAGGTCGGCCTTTTCGTCTTGGTCTGCTTGGTGCTATTGGGGGCCCTGCTGCTGCAATTCAGCAAGGGCACGCTCTTGCTCAAGCCGGGCTATGATTTGCACCTCACCGCCAAAAACGTCGGCGGCCTCAAAAACCATGCCACCGTCCTGATGTCCGGCGTGCAGGTCGGGACCGTGTCGAGCTGCGAACTGGCCCCGGACGGCAAGTCGGTGACCATTCACCTCCGGATCTACGCCAAATATTCCATTTACAACGACGCCCGCTTTGTGATCGATCAGTCGGGCTTTCTGGGCGATCAATACGTGGCGATCATTCCCCGGGAAAACAAGGGGGAAAAGCTCGGGCCGGGCGGTACGGCCTCGGCGGAGGAACCCTTCGACATCCAGGCGGCGGAGCGCAGCGCCATGTCCTTTATCACCGACCTCCATGCCACGGCCAAAAAGATCGACGGCGCGGTGGACGACGTGCGGCGGTTGGCGCTGAACGAGACCACCTTGGGCAACGTTTCCAACATCGTCCAGAACCTGGCGCAGGTCTCAATCGACGCCCGCGCGACGGCGGCCGAGTTGCGCGAGTTGGTCCGCACCAACCAAGGCCCCGCCCAGGTCGCGGCGAGCAATCTGGTGGCCTTCTCCGACCGCTTGCTGGTCGCCGCCCAAACGGCCCAGAACATTCTCTCCAACGGGGCGCCGCGGGTGGACGCCACGCTGGGCCAATTGCAGGCTTCGACCGCGTCGTTGACGAACCTGCTGGGCGATTTGCAGGCGGGGCGCGGATTGGCCGGGGAATTGCTGAAAGACGACCGGTTGGCGGCCGACTTCGCGCGGCTGGCCGGCAACTTGACGGTGACCTCCAGCAATCTCAACCAGTTGGGGCTGTGGCGTTTGTTCTTCCCCAAGAATCCCAAACCTACGCCGCCGCCGACGTCGGCCCCGGCCAAACATTGACCTTCGGGTTCCCCCCGCATGGCCCTCTGGTACATCCGCATTCTGTTTCTGGCCATGTGCGCCGTGGGCGGCTACGCCGCGAGCCAGGTGCAGCCGGAGTTTGTGGGGCACGGGGCGCTCGGGGCCTTGGTCGGGCTGGGGTTTGGCGGGGCGCTGGTGCTGGTGGATGAGTTGCTCAAGGGCTTTTCCTTGCGCGCCTTTTCCGCGACCAGCTTCGGTTTGCTGCTGGGCAGCGTGGTCGCGTTTCTGTTGGACCATTCGGGGTTGCTGGAGCACTTGGACGAGCGGCCGACGCGTTGGTTGATCCGGGTGGGGCTGTTCCTCAGCTTCAGCTACATCGGCATCGTGCTGGCCATGCGGAGCAACAAGGAGGACTTTTCCCTCATCATCCCCTATGTGCGCTTCGCGCCGCAGCACCGGCCGGAGTATCTCTGGTTGCTGGATACGAGCGTCATCATCGACGGGCGGATCGCGGACCTGATCGAGTGCGACTTTTTGGACGGCGTGATGGTGGTGCCGCGGTTTGTGCTCCAGGAATTGCAGGCCATCGGCGACGCGGCCGATCCGGCGCGGCGCGCGCGCGGCCGGCGCGGTTTGGAAATGCTCGGCCGCATCCAGCGCAGCCTCAAGGTGGAGGTGCGCATTCACGACGGCGATTTCCCGGAGGAGAGCGAAGTGGACGCCAAACTGGTGCGGCTGGCCCACAACCTGGGGGCGAAACTCCTGACGAACGATCACAACCTGGGCCAGATCGCGGCTTTGCAATCCGTGCGTTGCGTGAACCTCCACGAGGCCGCCAAGGCGCTCAAGCCGGTGCTGCTGCCCGGCGAAGTCCTTGCCCTGCGCCTGGTCCGCGAAGGCCGGGACAAGGGCCAGGCCGTGGGCTATCTGAACGACGGCACCATGGTGGTGGTGAACGAGGCGCAGCAGCTGATCGGCCGCCCGGTCGAAGTGGCGGTGCAGAGCCTGCACCAAACCGGCGCCGGCGTGATGGTCTTCGCCGAACTCAAGAGCGTGCCGCCCGCGTGAGCCTCCCGGGCCTCCGCGGGCGGCCGCCGTCAGTCCGGCCGGCCCGCGCCGTCCCCGTCGAACATGCCCGCCGCGACCGTTGCATGGGTGGCGGGGTCGATGAGGATGAAGCCGCCGAGGGTGCGGTTGCGAGCGTAGTCGTCGTAGTGCACGGGTTGGGCGGTCCGGAGGGTGACGCGTCCCAGATCGTTCATGGCGAGCGCCGCGGGCGCGGGTTCGGTGGTGAACGTGGCGGGCTCCAGGCGCCCGGTCAAACTGCTGACGATCACCGGCTGGGTGCGGGCGTGGTGCTTGAGCCAATACTTTTTGCCCACCGCCAGGGGGGTGGGGTGCAGCCAGCACAGGTCGGCGGCCGGTTCCGCGCTGCTCCGGGGTGCCGAACCGGGACTCACCAATAGGTCGCCGCGGCCGATATCCAAGTCGTCCGCCAGGACGAGGGTCACCGATTGGGGGGCGTCGGCTTCCGCCACCGGCCCATCGCCGGTCCAGATTTCCCGGACGGTCGAGCGCTGGCCGCCGGGCAGGACCTGGATTTCCTGGCCGGGGCGGACCCGGCCGCCGGCGAGCCGGCCACTGACCCCGCGGAAGTCGCGGAGTTGCGGGTGGGTGGGCAGATGCGGCCGGTTGACCCATTGGACCGGGAGCCGGAACGGATCCTCCGGGCCCGCGGGGGCGGGCACGGCCACGGTTTCCAGATGCTCCAAGAGGGGCGGCCCGCCATGCCAGGGCGTGTGGGGGGAGCGGGTCACGACGTTGTCCCCGAGCAGGGCGCTCAGGGGGATGAAGGTGGCGCCCGCGAGGCCGAGGTGGGCGGGCAGGGCGGCAAACTCGGCTTGCAGTTCCGCAAACCGGGCGGCGCTCCAATCCACCAAGTCCATCTTGTTGACGGCCACCACCAGATGGGGGACGCGCAGCAAGG
Source organism: uncultured Pedosphaera sp. (assembly GCA_903930565.1). Classification (GTDB taxonomy): domain Bacteria; phylum Verrucomicrobiota; class Verrucomicrobiia; order Limisphaerales; family Pedosphaeraceae; genus CAIXFN01. The sequence goes on along the minus strand of CAIYZC010000841.1, from coordinate 44,129 downwards.
CCGCGATGCCCATGTGGCGGCGGGTTTGCTCGGTGAGCCCGTGCCGGGCGTCCACCAGCACGATGGAAAGCTGCGCGGTCGAGGCGCCGGTGACCATGTTGCGGGTGTACTGCCGGTGGCCGGGGGTGTCGGCGAGGATGAAGCGGCGCCGCGGAGTGGCAAAATACCGATAGGCGACGTCGATCGTGATGCCCTGCTCCCGTTCCGCGCGGAGACCGTCGGTGAGGTTGGCCAGGTTGACCTGGCCGCCGCCGGTCAGGTCGGCGGAATGTTCCAAGTCGGCGACCTGGTCCTCCATGAGCGATTTGGAATCGTAGAGCAGCCGGCCGATGAGGGTGGATTTGCCGTCGTCGACGGAGCCGCAGGTGTTGAAACGGAGCAGTTCGGGGGCGGTGGAATCGGGTTGGGCGGTCATGTGGGTGCGGGATTGGGAGATTAGAAATAGCCTTGGCGTTTGCGGTCTTCGAGGGCGGTGGCGGAGGCGCGGTCATCGGCCCGGGACCCGCGCTCGGTCACCCGGGCGAGCCGGAGTTCGGCCAGGATGTCGGCCACGGAATCGGCCGGGGATTCGATCAAGCCGGTGCTGGTGATGTCCCCGATGGTGCGGACCCGGACGCTCAGTTCGCGGACTTCCTCGCCGGCGCGGACCGGCTGAAGATCGGTGACGGCGAGCCATTGGCCTTGCCGGCGGACGCAGGCGCGGCGATGGCTGTAGTAAAGGGACGGCACCGCCAGGCGCTCCCGCTGGATGTATTCCCAGATGTCGAGCTCGGTCCAGTTGCTCAAGGGAAACACGCGCATGTGCTCACCCGGATGCAGGCGGGGATTGTAGAGATCCCAGATTTCGGGCCGCTGGTTTTTGGGGTCCCACTGCCCAAAGGGATCCCGGAGGCTGAAGAACCGTTCCTTGGCGCGGGACTTCTCCTCGTCCCGGCGGGCGCCGCCGAGCAGGCAATCGAATTGCGCCTCTTCGATCGCGGCCAGGAGGGTGGGGATTTGCAGCCGATTGCGGCTCACCTCGCCGGGGGCGGGCACCGCCACTCCGCGCGCGATGGCGTCGGCCACCGTGCGGACGATGAGCCGGGCGCCGAGTTCCGCGGCGCGGCGGTCCCGGAATTCGTTGAGTTCCGGGAAGTGATGGCCGGTGTCGATATTCAAGAGCGGCAGCGGCAGGGGGGAGGGGTGGAAGGCTTTTTGGGCCACGCGCAATAGGCAGATCGAGTCCTTGCCCGCGGAGAACAGCAGGGCGGGGCGGGCGAACTCGGCGGCGACTTCGCGCAGGACGTGGATGGCCTCGGATTCCAAATGATCGAGATGGGTCAGGGGCCGGGGCGGGGGGAGTGGTGGGTTCATAAAGTGAGCCAGGAATTGAGTCGGTTGCAACGCCATGCGGCGGGACTATCCACCGCCAGTGCGAAAAGGTGCAGGTAGCCGTTTTCCACGAGTTGGCGCACTTGGGTGTGGGCCGCCAGGACGCGGTCGATGGCCGCGGGTGCGGCCGTGATGAACACGCTCAGGCGCAAGGGTTCGTGGCGCCAGTGCGTGCCGTCATGCAAGGCCTGCCAGGGGAGGCCGCCGCGAAGGTCGCCGCCATTGCCTTCCCCCACGGCGAAATCCCCGACCAGGTTGTGCAAGGTCTTGGATCCCGCCCCGAACCGGATGGGATCGACCCGGGAGGCGTAGTATTGAAGGTTGATCCAACTCGCAACTACGAGGGGGGCGGTCAGAATCAACTCCAACACGGAACCGTCCGTATCCTTGGCCGGATCGTAATCGTGAAGAAAGGTGCGGCCCGCCAAATCCAGCCCGCGGGTGCGCGCCCGGGGCGCGGCAATGAAGGCGGCGTTGCCCGCCAGTCCCCATTCCGGCCGGACTTCGGACCAATCCCGGCTCCGGGCGCGGAGGCGACGCAACAGCGCGGCGTCCGGCCCCGGGGGCAAGTCCAGCAGGGGGGCGCGCTCCCGCCGACAAGCGGCACTGGCGGCGGCCAGCCACGCCGTTAACTGGGCCAGCTCGGGCCCGCGCTCCGCCGGCCAATCCGCCGTCTCGAAGAGGTTGATTTCATCGGTGACCGTATCGTGCAAGCCGGCCAGAAAGCGCGTGTCCGCCGGGATTGGCAGGCCTTGGGACGCCAAGGCCTGGCGCACCGTTGGGGAATTGAGCAGCGCGGCGGCCACCCGGGCGCTGAAGTCCCCCGGTTGTCCGCCGCAGGCGCCGCAATGGTAACCCGCGCCGTGGAGGTTGTTCACGGTGGTGCTGCCGTGGCCGCAGAACAAGACGACGGGGGCGATCGGGCCGCCGGTCAGGCCCAAGTTGCGCAAGATCCCGGCGGCGAGGCGCACCTGTTCAGGCAGGGGCAGGCCGGTCTCGGTGGCCGGGTCGTGTTCGAGGATGGGTGGCGGCAATGCGCTCCGGGGCGCCGGGGACCAACCCAGGCACCCGGCCAGGAGCGGAACGGCACAGGCCAGGCCGGTGGTTTCGACCAGGGAAAAGGCGCCCACCGCCGAATTCTGGGCGGTTTGCCAAGCTGTGGCCACGCGGCTCATCCAAGGGCGCCGGATCGGCGGTGCTTTGCACGCTTCGGCGGCGCCTTCCCGCAATCGGAAGCTGGGTTGGAGCAGCACCGGGCAGCGGGGTACGGCCGGCCCTGCGTCGTCTGCTGGCACCCGCGCCAGTGGCAACCCAAAAAAGCCGGCGAAGCCAAGGGTTTGAATCTCGCCGGAGCAGGCTTCCAGCGCGCGGCGTAAACGTTCGGAACGCACATCGATGCAAAAGACCGCCTGCACCGCGGGCCGGGCGGGGCTTGCGGCGGGCGGTTCACCCCGTTCGCGCAGCCGTTCCAGCAAGGGCTCTTGGTAGGCGGCTTCCCGGGCCAATAGCGCGGCTTCCCGAGCCCGTAAGTCCGCCTGGAGGGGAGTTCCCTCACTTACAGTGGAGGCCCATGCCGAATGCCAGTCCGCCAGCGTGGGCTCCGTTCGGCATTGGTGGTGCAGGGCGCGTTCAAAGGCGAGCCGGATCGCGAGCAAGCCCGGCAGCAACGGCGCTTGTTTGGCTTCCGCCGTGCCGGCCCGCCATTGCAAGTGCCCCGCCCAACCCGCAACACTGGATAGTTGTAGATACAAGTAATCGAGCCGTGCGGCCGGGGGCACCGCCAAAACGTCCAAGGTGTCGGCGATCATCTGTTCCGCCGCCGCGGGCCAAGCGGCGGCCTGGTGACGAAAATGACGCCAACCCAGAAATTCAGGATTCCGGTCCACGCGGGCATCCTCCCGCCAACGGCCCCAAAGTTGGTCCGCCGTGGCGACCACCGCTTCGGGCGGCCCGTCTGTGGCCAATTCGGCGGCACACCATTTGCTGATTTCCTCCACCGCCGTGGTATTCCAAGTGCCCCCCAACCGCGCCTGCGCCCAAGCGGTCAAGGTTTGACGGCGCGGCCCGGCGGTGGTGGCGGGTTGCGGTTGGCCCGGCGGGGCGGGGAGCAATTCCCCGGCTCCTGCTTCCCGCAGCCATGCGGCGGTGGCGCCAAAGGGCCGGTCCAGCAGGCCAAGTAAAGGGTTGACCGCGACAAAGCGGTCCAAAGGCCAGGCAGGCGGCATCCGGAGGCAGGCGGCGGAAATGGTGTCAGCCAAATGTTGGGAGTTCATGGTTGAGGGGAAATCGGAGAAACCGGCCAGAGTGCCTTCACGGAGCGATTGGCCAAAGTGTGGCAGTACCAGCCATTGCGGGCGTGAATTTGGAGGCGCCGCCAATTACGGCGGGCCCCCGGTTGCCGCTGGCATTCGATCAGGAGGAGGACGACGGGAAAACCGATCGCGAGGAACCAAGCCGCGGGGCCCGCCGGTGCGGCCGCCCGCAAGTCCGCCCAGCCCGGGATGTCGGCAAAAAAGACCGTCACCCATTGCTGCAAGCCGCAGCCCAAAGCGGCGAGGAGCAGAACCAAAGCAGCTCCTATTGGCCGGGCCACCCCGGAGCTCCAGCTGGCCGCAAGCAGCCGGCCGAGTGCCAGGAGGAGCAAGCTGCCAGCCAACCATTCTCCGGGAGTGCGGGGGGCGGCGAGTCCGGCCAGGCGGGCCGTGGCCAAGAATAGCGCTCCGGCCACGAGCCAGGGGGTGACGGACCAACTCGGGTCGACGGGGCGGGGCAGGCTCTTCGGCTCGGGCAGGGTGGCCGCGCGCAGAAAGGCGTTCGCCTTGTATAACGCATGCGCCAGCAGATGCAGCAGCGCCATGCCGGGGAGTCCGAGGCCGCACTCCAGAAGCATAAATCCCATCTGGGCGATGGTGGAGTAGGCGAGCGCGCGTTTGCGGGCCGGTTGGGCGGCAAGCACCAGGGTGCCGAAAGCCGCTGAGAGAGCTCCGACGTACGCCAGCAACAACAGCGCTCCCGGTGCGGGGGCCGCCAAGGGGGCGAGCCGCAGCACCAGAAATCCGCCCGCATTGATAAACCCTGCGTGCATGAGCGCGGACACCGGGGTGGGGGCTTCCAAGGTGTCGGGCAACCAGGTGTGGAAAGGGAATTGGGCACACTTGAGCAGGGCTGCCACGGCGAGCAACCAACCGATGGCGGGCCGCGCCGCCGGGGCGTGCAGGAGCTCGGCGAATTCCCAAGTGCCAAATTGCCCATGCACCAGCCAGAGGACGCCCAGCAGGCAGAGGTCGCCCAGACGGCTGACGATGAATTTCTTGCGCGCGGCCAGTTGGGCGCCGGGGCGTTCCGGGTAGTGTATCAGCAGGTGATGTAATCCGAAGCTGCCGGCACTCCAGACCAGGGTGAAAGCGAGCAAATTGCCCGCGACCGGCAGGGCCAGCGCCGACACGCAAGTGAAGCCGAGCCACCGGGTGTAGCGGTCCCGGCCCGCTTCGCCCGCGAGATAGCGGTGGGAATAGGCGGTTACCACCGCGCCAAGAAAGGCCACCAAGACCTGCACGAGAGCGCTGAGGCGATCATAGTAAAACCAAGGGCCGCTGGTGCCGCCCCGGGGCAGGCCGACGGCGGCAACCACCGCCAGGGCGAGCGCGCCCCAGGCGGCTCCGCGGGCGGCGGTGGCGGCGCCGCCGGGTCGGTTTCGCCAGACGGCAGCGGGACAGAGGCCGGCAAGCAGGAGCAGGGCGGGGGCGGCAACGGCCGGCGCCAGGGTCAACCAGTTGGTTTTGGGTGGTTCCATAAGTGGTTCGTGATGAACACGGGGACACGCTAATCCCGGCGGGGTGACGGAGATAATAGATTGTTTGGACAAGATCGTTCACTTTATTGTATGCATGCACGACATGGCGTTTTTGAACTACCATCATTTGCGATACTTCCGGGCGGTCGCCAAATTGGGTCATCTGACCCGCGCCGCTGCCCATCTGGGAGTTTCGCAATCCGCGCTGAGCGCGCAGTTGCGACAGTTGGAAGAAAGTCTCGGCCAGGCCTTGTTCCTGAGGGAAAGCAAGCGCCTGAAGCTGACGGCGACGGGGCGGGTGGTTTTGGACTACGCGGAGACGATCTTCCGCACTGGTGAAGAATTAATGACCGTGCTGGAGCGGCAAAGCCCGGCCGGGCGGCGGGTTCTGGCGGTGGGGGCGGTGGCCACCCTGTCCCGCAATTTTCAACTGCGGTTTCTGCAACCCTTGATCAACCAACCCGACGTCAGCCTGGTGGTTCACTCCGGCAGCCTGCGCAACCTTTTGGAGCGGTTGGAGGCGCACTCCCTGGACCTGGTGTTGTCGAACTTGCCCGTGCCGCGGGAGGGTGCCACGGGTTGGCACAGCGAAAAACTGGCGGAGCAACCTGTGAGTTTGGTGGGACGGCGACGCCGGGGGCAGAAGCCGTTTTGCTTTCCGGAAGATTTGCGCACGACGCCGGTCATCCTGCCCAGCCACGACAGCAGCCTGCGGCCGGCGTTTGACCTGTTGCTGGAGCGGGCGGGCATCCGTCCCGTGGTGGCGGCGGAAGTGGACGACATGGCAATGTTGCGCCTGCTGGCGCGGGAATCGGAAGGCGTGACCCTGGTGCCCGCGGTGGTGGTGCGGGATGAACTGCGCGCGGGGGTTTTGGTGGAGCGGCACCGGATCGCGGAAATACGGGAAAGCTTCTACGCCATCACCCCCAGCCGCCGGTTTCCAAATGAGCTGGTGCGTCAGTTGCTGGCCGCGCAGAAAGCAGCGACGAAGACCGGGGAGGAAGATTAACGCGAAGGCCGTCGGGGGATGGGGTGAAAAAGCGGAAGGGGGGCGCGATTTGGCCTGTTTTTTGGTAAACCTTGAACTAACCTAGCGGGGATGATGTCAGCTTTGCCCACAGTCACGATTTTGATCCCCACCCGCCCCGGGCCGGGGGACGTGTTGGCCGTCCAGGCCGCCAAGCGGTTGGATTACCCGACCGACCGCCTCGAGATCATTGTGGTGCAGGGCAAACAGCCCTCGGTGCAACGGAACCGGGGGTTGCAGGTCGCACGGGGGGAGTTGGTGTATTTTTTGGACGACGATTCCCAGCCGCCGGCGGATGCGCTGCGGCGGGGCGTGGCCGCATTCGCGGATCCGGAGGTGCAACTATTGGGGGGGCCGAATTTGTGCCCGCCGACGGCCCCCGCCTTGGAGCAGGTGTTCGCGGTGGTGCACGCGAGTTGGCTGGCCTTCGGCCCCAGTTGCGCCCGCTACGCCGCCGTGGGCGCCCCCCGGGGCACGAGTGAAAAGGAGCTGATCCTCTGCAACCTGCTGGCGCGGCGCGCCCCGGTGCTGGACCTCGGCGGCTTCGACGAGGCGCTCTATCCCAATGAGGAAAACGCGCTCATGGACGAATTGCAGGCGCGGGGAGGGAAGTTGCGGTACGACCCGCAGTTTTTTGTCCATCGCCGGCCGCGGCCGAATTTAAAGGCGTTTTGCAAGATGCTTCTGAACTACGGACGGGGTCGGGCGGAGCAGTTCCGGTTGCACCGCACCTGGGGTTCGGCCCCCAACTTTGTGCCGCCGCTCTTCTGCCTCTATTTGGCGGCGCTGCCCTCGACGTTGGCCTTCGGCTTTTTGCCCGGGTGGCTCTTGGGCGCTCCCTTGGCGGCCTATTTTCTGGCGTTGTTGGCGCAGGCGGCGTTGTTGGCGCCGCGCTACGGGGTGGGGCGCTCGGTCGCCGCGGTGCCGCTCATGGCCCTCACCCATGTTCTGTACGGCCTTGGGTTTTGGCGGGGGCTGTTTTTCACCGAGCTCCGGCCGCCCGGGGCGCGGCCCGCGGTCGGGGTGAGCATGATGCACTTTGGCCGCCTGCCCGAACCGCCCGTCGCGCCTCACCAACCGGAGACGCGGTAATAAGCGGCGGGGTTTGTCGGGGATAGGAACAGGGTGTAACCGCTGGTGGGACCGCCCAAATTGGTCCAGGAGCCCGGCAACAGGCTGCCGCTGGACTGGACTTGGTACGGGGGCAGGCCGCCAGTCCACAGCAGTTGCCACTGGCCGCCCGTGGGCGTGATCTGGAGCGTGAGCGGATTTTCCACCACGATCTGCAGCGTGGCGCCGGTGCTCGCGCCGAGCAGATCCGTCGCGGTAATTTGAAACACGTTGGTTCCCAAATCGGTGATCGCGGGCGTGCCTGACAACTGGCCGGCGGGAGCCACGGCCAACCAGGCGGGTCCGGTTACTTTGGCGAGCGTGGTCAAGTCGCCGAAATCCGGGTCACTGACCGCGGCGCCCAAACCGGCGACATAGGCAAGACCGACGGGCGCGGACGGGGCCGCAAAGGGATTGGCGGCAAACACCGGGGGATGATTGTTGCCGACGAGGAGGATCAGTTGGGCGGTCGCCGAGTAACCCGCGGAGTCCTGCACCTGCGCTGCAAAGGTGTTGGTGCCCAAGTTGCCGGCCGTCGGGGTTCCCGAGAGCGTGCCATCCGCGCCCATTTGCAGCCAGGCTGGACCGGAGACCAGGCTGAAAGCCAGCGTGCCGCCGGGCGCCAGGAAGGGGTCAAGCGCGTTGGTGGCGATGCTGCCGGCATAAGGCAGGCCCACCGTCGCCGCGGGGTAGGAGAGTAGTCCCGCGATGAAGAACGGGCCGCCGTTCACCAAGAGGTTCAGGGTGGCGGTGGTCGTGGCGCCGCCGAGGTTGACGGCGGTGATCAAGAATTGGTTCGTCCCGATGTCCCCCGCGCCCGGGGTGCCGGAGAGGACGCCGTTGGTCGCCACGTTCAGCCAGGCCGGGCCCCCGGATTTGAGGAAGGTCAGGACGTCGCCGGCGGCGATTTCGGCATCGGTGGCGTTGGTGGCCAGGTTCGCGGTGTAGGCGGCGCCGGCGGTGGCGGCGGGGGTGGTGAAAGGATTCGCCAGAAAGACCGGCGCCGGGTCCGGATTAACCGGAATCGTGAAAGTGGCGGCCGCGGTAAAACCGTTGGGGTCCGTCAAGCTGATGACGCAATTCCCTTGGCCGAGGTCCGTGGCCGCCGGGGTGCCGCCCAGGGTGCCATTGGGTGCGACCTGGAGCCAGGCGGGGCCGCTGATCTTGGTGAAGGTCAGCGGGTCACCCGCCGGGGCCAAGGCGAAGCCCGCGACGCCAGTCGAGTAGGCGAGGCCCGCGATGGCGGGCGGCAGGGTGAGCGAGTTCGTGGGGAAGAGCGGCACGGTGAGTTGATAGATCAATCCGTAACCACCGCCCGCCGACGGGTTGAAGCCGGTGCCCCCGAAGGGCGTGGTGCCGTAAAAGCGGCCATCGTTGGCCTGAAGCAAGGCGCCCTGCGGGGCGGCGCCGTTCGAGCCGTCGAACCACAGGAGGGTGGTCAAGGCGCCGTTGATGGTCATTTGAAAGACCGTTCCCTGGCCGCCCCAACCACCCGCGGACGTGGTGCCGTAGAAGTTGCCATCACTGGCCAGGAGCAATTCCGCCGAGGGGGCGGAACCGTTGGTGCCTTGAAAGTTCACCAGCACGGTCAACCCGCCCGCGGGGGTGAGTCGGAATACCGTGCCTTGGCCGCCGGATCCGCCCGCGAGCGTCGTGCCATAGAGGTTGCCGTCCGGCCCGAACACCACCCCCGCGCCGGGGTAGGCCCCTTGCGCGGCGCCGTTGAAGCTCAGGAGGTTGGTCAGGGTGCCGTTGGTGGCGAGGCAAAAGACGGTGCCGTAACCGTAGAGACCGCCCTCCAGAGTGGTGCCGTAGAGCAGGCCGGAGGGGGCTTGGACGAGCGCGCCATAAGGGTAGGCGCCGGCGCCGGCGGTGCCGAATTCATACAGCGGGGTGAGCACGCCATTGGTGGTGAGGCTGAAGGCCACCCCGTTGGAATGGCTCCCGCCCGCGGCCGCGGTGCCGTAGAGCACGCCATTGGCCCCGAACAGCAGCCCGGCGTAAGGATTGGCTCCATCCACGCCGTTGGTGAATGCGTAAGCGTAACTGAGGGAGGCACCGTTCAGGCGGAACACGGTGCCGTAGTTGGCGGCCCCGCCCATGAATGTCGGGGCGTAGAACACCCCCGCCGGGGATTGGGCCAATTTGCCTTCCGGCGAGGCTCCCGCCGAGCCCGCGGGGAAAGAAACCAAGGTGCTGTAGACCCCGGCGGTGGTCAATCGGAACACCGTGCCGCGGAAGGCGCTGCCTCCTTCCGCGCAGACCCCGTAGAGGTTGCCGTCGCGACCTTGGACCAAGCCGGCGTAGGGAAAGGCCCCGTCGGAGCCTCCGGTCAGGGTGCGCAGGGTGGTCAAGCCGAGTCCCGCCGGGGTGGGCGCCACGACCGTCAGCGAAGCGGGGGTGCTGACGCGGACGGCCAGGGCATTGCTCACGATCACCGAGTACGTTCCGGCCAGGGCAGGGGGGACGCCGGCCAGGACGAGTGTGTTGTTCGTGGCGCCGCTGATGGCGCCGCCATCGGTGAGATTGGTGCCGCCCAACTGCCATTGATAGGTGAGCGGCATTTCACCCGTGGCACCGACAACAAAGGTGGCGGTGGTGCCGGCCACCACGGTGAGCGAGGCGGGTTGATTGGTGATGCGGGGCGGGGAAAGGGTGACGGCGAGGACGGCCGGCGCGCTGGTTACGGCGCCATAGGCATTGCTGACGATCACCGTGTAAAGGGCGGAATCCGTGAACGCGACGTTGGCAAGTTGCAGGTTGGGTGTGGCCGAGCCGGCCACGTTGCCGCCGTCCGTCAAGTTGACACCATCCACCTGCCACTGGTATCCGAGCGGGCCGGCGCCGGCGGTGGCGACGGAGAAGGTTGCGTTGCCGCCCAAGTAAGCGATCTGGTCGGCGGGTTGGCCGGTGATTTGCACGGGCCCGCCGAAGGCGAGGGCAAAGACCGCCCCGTAGCCTGCCGCGCCGCCTTGGACGGTGGTGCCGTAGAGCTTGCCATCGGGGCCGGGGAGCAGGGCGGCGGAAGGATACTTGCCATTGTAGCCGTCAAATTGCGCCACCGTGGTGAGCGGTCCGTTGGGAGCGAAGCGGAACACCGTGCCAAACCCGTATGTGCCCGCGCCCTGGGTGGTGCCGTACAGATTGCCGTCCGGGGCGGCGACCAGTCCCCCCCATGGGTTTGCCCCATCAATGCCGGCGGTGAACGCGTGCAACGTGTTGAATTGCCCGTCCAACGTCAGGCGGAAGACGGTGCCCGCGCCCTTTGCCCCGCCCTGTACGGTGACGCCGTACAAGTTGCCGTCGGCCGCTTGCACGACCCCTGCGATCGGAGTGGCACCATCGGTGCCGTTGGCGTAGGCGTGGAGTGTGGTGAGAGCGCCGCCCGGGGTGAGGCGGAAGACCGTCCCGTAGCTCCCGGTCGCGCCGGTGCCTGCGGTGGTGCCATAGAAATTGCCGTCCGTGGCTTGGATCAACACCGGGGAGGGCGTGGCGCCATCCTGATTGTCGAATGCCACCACGGTCGTAAGGGCGCCGCTGGTGCTCATCCGGTAGATCGTGCCGAAACCATACGCCCCGCCGCCACCGGTGGTCCCGTACAAGAAGCCATCAACGCCCTGGACCAAGCCGGCGAAGGGACTGCCGCCGTTCTCATTGTTCAGGGTGGCCAGCGTGGTCAGGGCGCCGCCGGAACTCAGCCGAAACACCAGTCCTTGGCTGTACGCCCCGCCGGCGGCGGTCGCGCCGTAGTAGTTCCCGTCCCGGCCCAACACCAAACCCGCATACGGTCCGGCGCCGGTGGTGCCGGTGAAGGAGGCCAGGGTGGTGATGGTGCCGTTGGTGTTAAAACGGAACACGGTCCCGTCACTCGTCCGGCCGCCGTCCCCGTAGGTGGTGCCGTAGTAATTGCCGAGTTTGCCCGGGGCGAGGGGCGCATAGGGGTTTACGCCCCCGGCCCCACCCGTGAAGGAATATGGGGTGGTCAAAGTAACACCGGGAATGGTGACGGCGGGGACGGTCAGGACGGCGGCCTGGCTGGTCACGGAGCCGAGCGCATTGCCGATCACCACGGTGTAAGCACCCCCTTGGACGACATTGGAGATGGTGAGGGTGGGCGTGGTTGAGCCGCCGAAGCCGGCGCCGTTGGGCAAGTTCGTGCCGTTCAACTGCCAGTGGTAGGTGAACGGCGCGTGACCAGCCACGGCCACGGCGAAGCGGACCGCTTGTCCGGGGAGGGCGTTCTGGTTGGTGGGCTGAAGCACGATCACCGGCGGGGAAGAGGTTACCGTTAGGGTGGCCACGGCGCTGGTGACGACCCCGGCGGGGGTGGACACCACGACCGCGTAGGCGCTGTTGCCGTCGGCGAGGGTGACGCCGGTGAGGGCCAGGGCGGGGGTGGTCGAGCCGCTGAGGCGGCCGCCATCCACGACGTTCAAATTGTTCGAGCGCCATTGAAAGGTCTGGAGGGCGTTCGGGGCGGTGCCGATGGCGAAGCTGGCGGTGGTGCTCTCCAGCACGGTTTCGTTGGTGGGCTGGGTGGTGATAACCGGCGGCAGGTAGAAAGCCAGGGTGACGGGGCGGATTTGGGCCGAGGCATCGGTCAAGTTGCTCACGACCAAGTTCGCCGGGTAATTGCCGGCGGGCAGGTTGACCGCCGCAGGGGCGGGGCTGATGACGACGTTGGTGCCTTGACCGGGGGCCAGGCTGCCGGCGGCGACGGAGACCGAGCACCAGGCCGCGGTGTTGACCAGGCTCCAGCTTAGCGCCGCCCCGTAGCCATTGGTCAGGCCGAGGGTGAAGGTGGCGGGAGTGATCGGGCCGCCGGGCGGGCCGCTGAACAAAGCGCCGGCCGCCGGCGTGACATGCAGCGCTTCCGGCAGTGCCAGGGCTTGGAGCAGGTTCGTGCCGGTGGGGGTTCCCCAGCCGGTACAGAGGTCGTAGCCGGTGCCGGCTGAGAAGCGGGTGGGGCTGCCGGCGTTCTTGTTGTTGCCGGTGGTGATGTCGTGAAACAAGGCCGCCGCCGGGTAGGCATTGGACCCGGCGCCGAAAGCGTACAACGTCGGATTGAGGAAACCCACCGGCGGCTGCCCATTGGCGGCGGCCAACTGGTTGGCCAGCGCCGTGAAGCCCGCCCACAAGGGGGAGGAAATGCTCGTGCCCGAGCTCACGGCATTGAGGCCATTGTTGTAAATTAACCAACAATTGGTGGCCAGCATGGCGACATCCGGCAGGTTGCGGAACACGCTCGAACCCTGGTTTGCCGCCGAGTTGGCGCCCACTTGCCAGGCGGGAATGGCGTACGTCGAACTGTAGCCCCCGCTGGAACCGGTCCAGGTCGTTTCCGCGACCCAGGGCCCGCCCCCGCCTTGGGTGGTCAAATCCGTCCCCCCCACCGTGGTGACGTAAGGAACATCTGTCGGCGAGGCCACGGATCCCGGCGCGTAGGCCCCGGAGTCCCCGGAGGAGTTGAAGAAGCTCTGCCCCTGCGCTGCGAATTCTTGGAAGATTTGGAGCGAAGTGGCGTCGATCGGGTAGGTCCAAGAGGCGCTGAGTTGTTTGGCGGTGTTGTCGGTGGCCATGCGGTTGAGGATGGAATCCGTCAATTCGCCCTCGTAAACAATGACCCCGCTCAAGCCCGGCGCCATGGCAATGGCCATGTCGATGTCCAAGGATACCTCGTCATTGCCCGTGCCGGGGGCGCCGTTGAAACCATCCAAAAGCACCGTGGTCAAGGGCACCTTGGGCAGGCCGGCCAATTGCAGATAGGCCGTCACATCGGCGGGATAATAGCCGGTGTTGAACTCCAGCAAGCCGACGTACTGCCCCGCGCCGTTCAGCGGGGTGCCGGGCGCGTAGGCCCGGCGGAAGTCGTTGCCGATGAAGAACCCCACCGGTCCCGAGCCGGTCACTTGCGGGGTCACGCCGTCCGCGGGCTGCGTACGGAGGTGCGGGCGGGGCACCACGAAGTTGTCCAAGCCCGCGACCGAGAGCAGCGGGGTGGCGAGTTCCCAAGCCGGCGCGCGGTCCGGGGCGAAGAAGTTCCGGGCTTCGGAGGGATGGGAATAGGCACCGACGCGCACATGGAAGGCGCGTTCCACCAAGGCGGTGGGCCCTTGCGCTTCGACCACCAGCCGGTTGGCATGCCGGCCGGTGATCAGCAAGCCCCGCGACTGTGCGAAGGCAACCACGGATTCGTAGTCCGCTTCCGTGGGGCCAAATTGTGCGGTGAATTCCGCGGGGGTGAGAAAATGGCGGAAGCGGGGGTGGCCCGGGGTATATAGGTCAGCCAGGAGTTGCGCCAGGACTTCGGGTTGCCGCAGGGGCAGGCCGAGGGCGAGTTTGAGCAACGCGGGGCGGGCCGCCGTGGTTGCGGGGGGGGAGTTGGTCCAGACCGGGGGAGGGGAGGCCAGCGGCGAATGCAGGTCGGCCGCCGGGGCGGTCACGCCGCCCCACCAAAGCAGACACGGGAGGAGCCAGCCGGCCCGCCACCAGCCGGAGCGGGGCTTAAAAGTTGCGGTAAAAAGTCGCGCCAACGGGGGGGGGAATACGGCGGCAGCCATGACGCGATGATGCTGGCCCCCGTTTTGGCGTGTCAAACCATTTTCCCACCAGGATGGCGCTTCGCAGGCCGCGCCCGGGAAACGGGGCTCAAACGTCGCAGATGCGCACGCCCTGGCGAAGGGAGGCAAGGGCGTCGGGCCGTTTGGGGATAAATTCCTGGGCGACGTGGCCCTTGAATCCCGTGGCCACGATGGCCTGCATCACGGCCGGGTAGTAGATCTCTTGCGACTCATCAATCTCATTGCGCCCCGGCACGCCGCCGGTGTGGTAATGGGCGAAGTATTGGTGGTTCTTTTTGATGGTGGCGATGACATCCCCCTCCATGATTTGCATATGGTAGATGTCGTAGAGCAGCTTGAAATGCTCGGAGCCCACGCGCTTGCAGAGTTCCACGCCCCAGGCGCTGTGGTCGCACATGTAATCGGGGTGGTTCACGCGGCTGTTGAGCAGCTCCATGCAGATCACGAGGTTGTGCTTTTCCGCGAGGGGCATGAGGCGTTTGAGACCGATGGCGCAGTTTTCCAATCCCTGCTCGTCGCTCATCCCCTTGCGGTTGCCGGAGAAGCAGATGTAATTCTTCAAGCCGGCATCCGCCGCCTTGGGGAGGGCGACGCCGAATTTTTGCAGAAGGTCGTCATGGTGCTCCAGGCGGTTGAAGCCGTAGCCGATGCTGTCCACCTCGCTGGCCATGGCGCAGGTGAGTCCGTATTTCTTGAGCGTGGGCCAGTCTTTCGGGCCGAGGAGCTCAATGGAGCTCAAACCCATGGCCTTGCCGGCCTGGCACAAGTCTTCCAAGTCGATTTTGGGATAGCACCACTTGCAGACGGAGTGATTGATGCGGCCTTTGACGCCGGCGGCAAGGGCCTCTTCCGCGGCCTGGAGCCGGGCGCCCAAGTGGGCGGCCACGGTGGTGGCGGCGGTGCCGGCCGCGAGGCGGCCGAGGGCGGAGCGGCGGGAGAGCGGAGAGTTCATGGTGGGTCTGGGTTGGTTGGACGCGGATGGCAATGCTATGGTTCGCGAAAACCATAGGCCGCCCGGGGGCGGCCGGCAAGCGCATCCTGCGCTCGGTGGCACCGGCCTGCTGCGGGCGGGTGATGTCCCACGACGCGGCGGAGCGTCGCCTTTGCGCTCAGGGGCTTGCCGGTTCCACCGGACCAAATCCCAAGAGGTAGGGAATGGGAAGGCGCACCCAATAGCCCGCCTGTCCGGGGCCGGTACGGCCCTGGTTGCCCGTGGCGGCCGGAATCGTAAAGTTCCCTTGGTAAATTCGGTTAAGAAATTCGACCCTGGCCTCGCCGTGCGCGCCGCCGGGGCACGCTCCTTCGTAGAAGTTCACCTCGGCCTGCAATTGGCGCAGATCCACCGGGGACTCAAACTCAATGTATTCGAATTCCCGCCCCGGAGCGGACCGCTGGTCTTTGTAAAAGTAACCCTCCGGCGAGCGCGAGTGTTGAAAGAAGAGCGTTTCGGCTTCCGGCCGCGGCGCGGCATAGAGGTCCAAATCAATGTCCTCCCGCCAGCGGATGCCGATTTTGACGGGGCCGACCAGCCGGGTGGGCGGGGGCGGGCGGCTCTCCGGAGCCGCCCCCGTGAGCCAATCCGTCCGGGACATCTCGCGGTGCACACGCAACATTTCCAGCCGGGCCGCGGGGGCGGGGGCGGGCCAGCCCCGGGCCGCGGCGGTCGTCCCCGCGGCGCCGGCCCGAAAGGCCGCGAACGCGGTGGGTGGATCCGCCGTGAACGACACCAACCGGCCGCCGCGGCGCTCCAGATAAAGGGCCCAAAACCGCTCCACTTTTTCCTGGTGCAAGTCGTTGAGCCAGGGATCCGCGGGCCACGACCAGTAAACTTGGGGTCCCGGGGGGGCGTTGGTAGCTGCGGCATACCCGTAGATCGATTGTTCGCGCCCCGCCTGCAAGTGTGCGTCCGAGGGATAGTAACCATCCACCATGGAAAACGCCGGTTCGCGGGGATCCCGGTACAGGGGACTGCCGATGAGGAGCAAGGTCGGACTGTCCGCCGGGGCGCGGGCCGATCCGTTTCGCGCGAGGAAATCGCAAAATTGCGGCAAGCGGACCGCGTCGGCGAGGTCGGTTTTCCCGGCGTCGGGCCGGGGTTGGTCGAGGGCCAGGAATAGCTTCAGTTGGCTGATGGCGGGTCCGAACTGGTTGGCGCGGGTCTTGGGGCTTTGAAAAACGGCGGCGGCCGGAATCTCGATCCGGGTGATGCTCTTGAGGTGATAAGCATCATAGATTTCCAGCTGGGAATGGAGCGGCAGGTCCTCCAACACCAACCGCACGAGGCGGCGGAACACGGGGTCTTTCGCCGATTTTTCCAAGTAGGGGGAGAGTCCGATAATAAAAGTGGCGGCCGGGTCCGCCGCCGCGGGGATGGCGGGTCGGTTTTCACCCGCGGAGGGCAGGGCGGACAGCGCGAAACCGAGCATCAGGGCGAGGTGGAAGGCGGAAGGTCGCATAAAATCAGCGGGCAATCCAAAAAACACGGTCAGTCGCCCCGGGCGTGGCCGCCATTCGTCATCGTTCGCGGACGCTCCGAGGGTCGAGGTGAAGCCGCACCTGGTCGGAGAGCTGTTCCAGAATGATTTGGCGCTTTTGGGCCTGGTCCTGGCGGCGGGCGGCCTCGCGATGGAAGAGCGAGCGGCCATAGGCCAGCAAAGCGGTAAGCTGGTTCTCCAACTGGGTGACCGCTCCGTTGGCGTCGGCCAAGCCGGTTCTTTCCCGGGCAATGCATTCGTCCAAACGGTGGCGCTCGAGTTCGAGCTGGGCGGTGACGGGATCGACGGCCAGCCGGACGGGCCGGTGCCGGGCGTAGAGATTCGTGAGGTGCATGCCCAGCACGGCGGAGAGGAAAATCTCGGCGATCGCCTGCGCCGCCACGGTGATGACATCCACCCACTTGGCGCCCGCGAGGTCGCGCCCGCGCGCTGCCGCACCCGCGGTGTCGAACACCGTCAGCGTGGCCAGTTGCTCGTCGAGCCCCCGCGACAGGGTGGCGTACACGCCGGCGTAGGCGCCGACCCAGGTCAGGAGCGCCGCCACCCCCAGGATCAGACATGACCACAGGTAAAGATCCCGCGCCCGCCGCCCCGCCAGGGAGTCCCAGCCGACTTTGATAGCCAGGGCCCCGACCGGCAGGAGGGCGGTCCAGAGGTACGCCCGGAGGGGATGCTCCCGGAAAGTGATCAGGCCGGACTCCAGCAGATTGAAGGAAATGTTGGAAATGCCGAAGGCGATCAGGAAGCCAATGGCCAGGGCGCAAAGCAGGAACATGAACCGGTCCCAGGCATTCCACGGATCGCGGGGCAGCGTGTCCGGGCGGTCGTCCACCATCACCGGCACGAACCCCGGCGCCGCCCGGAGCCGCTGTTCCGTTTCCCGTAAACGCTCTTCGAGGAAAGCCAACCGATCGGCGTGGGTCCGCGCCTTTTGCCGGGCCTGCTCCCAATCCAACGCGTGGTGGTGCAGGAAGAGCGCCCGGTGGTAATCCTCCACTTCGGCCAGCGCGGTGGCGGCCGCGGCGGGATTCGCGAGTTGGTTGTGGATGAACTCCAAATGCACAGGCGGGGTGACCCCGCTTTCATTGGTGGGTGCGGGCGTGGTTTTCATGGCGGCGGAGGAGTTCCGCGTGGCGGCGGGCGGCGGCCGCCACGCGGAAATCAGGAGCGTGAACGCGTGCGTGTCGGCCGGGACTAGGGGGCGGGAGCGGGAACCCGATCCGCCGGTGCGGCAGGCGTGGGTGCGGGAATTAGTTTCCCCCTCACCTTGCGCGACCGCGTTTGGGCCTCCGGCTGCCGCTGCGCTTCCAGCAGCGCGATCTGTTTCTCCAGGGCGGCCATCTCCCTTCCCAGGGAATCGTGCGCCTGGCGGAGAGCCGCGAGCACTCTGCCGGGCGCTTCCGCGTCCAATTTGGCCAGATCCGATTCCCGGCGCGCCGGGGACTGGTTGTCCGAGCGGGCTGGGTCGCGCTGCGAATCATCCATCTCGCGTTGCGCATCGAGGGCCGCCCGGCGGCCTTGTTCGGTGGCGTAACGGCCCGCCTCGTTGGCCATCCGCGTGGCGTCCGCAACTTGTTTGGCGAGGTCCGCTTCGAGCCGATTGGCGTCGGCCGTTTGCCGGTCGATGTCCGCAATTACTTTTGGATCTGCCTCGGCGTAAATGCGGTTTCTGCCTTCGCTCGTAATGAGGCGCGCGTTGCCGGGTACCACTGGGCGGGTGTTGGCCGCGGCTCGGGGAGCCCGGGCTCCGGTGGTTTGCCGGGCACGGAGTTCCTCCAGCATGCGCTCGATCCGATCCAATCGTTCGGCAACGTTCGCTTCAGCGGGGCGGGCCTGGCCGTCCCGCGCCGGGGTGGGCGCGAAGGCATCGAACGAGATCCCCATCGGCACCGGTGCCGCGGCCGGGGCGGCGGCCGTTGGTTTCGCCGGCGGCGCGGGCGCCGCGGGCGCAACGGGGGGAATGGGCGGGACGGCCGGGGTGGCCGCCAAGGCCGGACCGGCGGGTGCTTCGGCTGCGGGCACCCCCGGGCTCCCCGTTTTGTAGCGGGGGCCGGTTGCCAGCGCGGCCTCCGAGGGGAGGGCTGACGGCGTCGCCGAAGCGGTTGGTGCCGCCGCCACCACGGGGAGCGAGGAGGGCTCCGGCGCAGGGGGCGGAGTGGGCGCCGGCGGCGCGGTTTGAGCTACGACCAGTCGCGGCCCGGCGGCCAAACCCAAGGCGGCCAGCAGCATGAGGGCGGAGGTGAGCAATCCCATCCGGCGCGGAGCCAGGCGGGGGGAACGGTTGCGATGATGATTGAGTATCATAGTTATCCTTTGTTTCAGTTGACTGCGGTTGAGGGAAACTCCAGGGGCGAGCAACGGATGTCCGGGGCGGAGCCGCCCGGCGAGATCGGCCAAGGTGAGCGCATAATCCCGCGGCCGGGTGCCGGCCGCCGCGAGCACGTGATCGTCACAAGCGATCTCACGCTCCAAGGTCAGCCGGAGGGAAATCCACCGAATGGCGGGATGAAAGAACAGGGCGGACCCAACCATGGCTTGCGCCAAATTGGCCCAATCATCCCGGCGCCCCACATGGGCCAGCTCGTGCCGCAAAACTTGATCCACCGCGGCGGGATTGGGGTTCGGGCCCAGCTCCGCCGGTACGAGGACCACCGGGTGGACAAAACCGAGCACCACCGCCGTGCGTAATTCGTCCGCCACCCGCAGGCGCACCGGGCGGTTGCCGGCCAGCGTTTTATACAGTTCGTCAAAGTGGCTTTGCAACTCCGGTGCCGCCGGCCGGGACCGGGCTTTGAGCCTCCGCAGGGTGCGCAATTGCCCCGCCAATCGCAGGGCCTGAAGCAGGCCCACCAGCGCCCACGCGACGACGGCGCCCACGCAGAGCCACCGGGGTAAGGGAACCGCCGCCCGCAATTGCCGGGGGGGCGTTGCGACAGCATCCGTAGCGACCGCGGCGCGCCCGCCAGCCGGGGTTGCCGCCCCGTCGACCGCCGCGATCACCGGGGCCGCGGGTGCCAAGTTATCGGGGGCGGGGTGGGGAGGGATTGCGCTGCCGGGCACTTCGTATTGTGCCGTGGCGCTGGTGGCGAGGTCCGCGGCTGGCGCCGACGCTGCCGTGCGCGGGGCCGGGGCCGGCGGTGACCACGCCAACTGGGCGGGAATCAGTCCCGCCACAATCAGCAACACCCCGCCCCAGAGGGCGTGCCGGGTGGCCGCGTTGGTGCGGGGAAGGCAACGCAGGGCCAAGGCCGCCAACGCAGTGACCACGATTCCCTGATAAAGGCCGGTGAGGGTCGCGCCGGCCAGGCGCTCGCAAGCCCGGTACAGCAGCTCGTTCATGCTTCCTCCTCCGGATCGGACCGCAGGATGATTTGTTTCAATTCGTCCAGCTCACCGGCGCTCAATTCCTCATCCTGCAGGAAGGACAGCACCAGTTCACGGGGCGAACCGGCGAAGAATTTGGACAAGAGTTGGTGGGTCGCCTTGCGGGCCACCGCGCTCCGTTCCACCTTTGGGGTGAAGACATAAGCCCGGCCCTCTTTGCGGCTGCTCACATACCCCTTGGCCTTGAGAATGCGGATCAGGGTCAGAATGGTGGTGTAGGCGTCCGTGCCGCCCAAGGCTGCCACCACCTCCGCCACGGTGGCGGAGCTCCGTGACCAGAGGACTTCCATGATGCGGTGTTCCGCGTTGGTCAACATTGTTGCTGGTTTGCGTGCCATATTGATCTATTAACAAATTAGTAGTTGCAATTTAGAACTGGATTTTCGGTTCGTCAACTAATTTGTTAGTATTTGAGTTTATTGTTTTGTGAGCCGCGGGAGGACCGTTGGGGGGCGGAACGCGCCCGTGGAGGGAAAATCGGCAGGCCCTGCGGCCCGCCCGTTTGCGGCGTGCCCCGAGGCCAAGTTTGGGCGGCGGGAGCGGTGGCGGGACGCAGCCCAACGTGTGAAGCAAAGCGGCCGGTGGCGACCGCCGGGCAGGCGGATCCGCGGGACTTTATCTCGCGGTGAACGACTCGGCCAGCGCCACGGCTTTGAGCATGGCCTTGGCTTTGTTCACGGTTTCCTCGAACTCGCCTTCCGGGGTGGAATCATTCACCCAGCCGCCGCCGGCCTGGATGTAGGCGCGGCCGTCCTTGATGAGGGCGGTGCGGATGGTGATGCAGCAATCCAAGTTGCCGTGGAACGAGAAGTAACCGACGCAGCCGCCGTAGGGCCCGCGTTGGCATTGTTCCAGCTCGGCGATGATTTGCATGGCGCGGACCTTGGGGGCGCCGCTGAGTGTGCCGGCAGGGAAGGTGGCGCGCATCAATTCGTAGGGCGTTTGGTTCGCGGCCAAGTGGCCTTCCACTTGCGAGACGATGTGCATCACATGGCTGTAACGCTCAATGATCATGAGGTCCTTGACCTGCACGGAGCCGTAGTCGCACACGCGGCCGAGATCGTTGCGGGCCAAATCCACCAGCATGACGTGCTCGGCGCGTTCCTTTGGATCGGCGAGCAAGTCCTTCTCGTTCTGCAAGTCCAACTCGGGGGTCTGGCCGCGGGGGCGGGTGCCGGCGATGGGGCGGATTTCCACCTTGCGATCCTCGCAGCGCACATGGATTTCCGGCGAGGCGCCCACCAACGAGAATCCCGCCAGCTCCAAGAGGAACATGTACGGGGAGGGGTTGATGGAGCGGGCGGCGCGGTAGATGTCCAACGGTGTGGCGTGCACCGGGGTGCTGAAGCGCTGGGAGCCGACCACCTGGATGATGTCGCCCGAGGTGATGTAGGTTTTCGACTTGCGGACGTTTGCCTCGAAAGTCTCGCGGCTGACGTTGGATTCGAAGGGCAGCGAAGGGAAGACCGTGGGCACGGTGACGGGCTGGTGGTGCGTCGGCAGTTCCAGCAATTCCACCAAGCGGTCGATCTCGCTCACCGCGTCCTCGTAGGCTTCGGCGGGCGCCTTGCCGTCGTCCATAATGGCGTTCACCACGATGGTGATGGTCTGGGCGACGTGGTCAAAAATGAGCAACTCATCCGTCACGAGGAAGTACATCGTGGGCGTGTGGAGGTCGTTGCGTTCGGGGCGGGGGACGATGGGTTCGACGTCGTGGATGAATTCGTAGCCGATGAAGCCGACGGCGCCGCCCGTGAAGCGGGGCAGGCCGGGGACCGCGACGGGGCGGTAGCGCTGCATGACGCGCTCCACAACCACCAGTCCGTCGCGCACCGCGTCGGGGCCGGCGGCGGGGTCCCGGGAGACGACGAATTCACGGCGGGTGCGGTTTTCGATCAATTCCACCCGGTCGCCGTTTTGTCGGATGACGGCGCGGGGATTGCAGCCCACGAAGGAATAGCGGCCCAGATGGGCGCCGCCTTCCACGGACTCGAACAAAAAGGATTCTTCGGTGCCGCGCAGTTTGCGATAGGCCGAGAGCGGCGTCTCAAAATCGGCGAGAATGCGGCGCGCGACCGGGATCAAATTCCCCTGCGCGGCCAGCGTCACAAAATTTTCCAGCGTCGGCGAGTACATGGCAAGGCGGAGGTTAACCGAAGACCCGGCGCAGGCGCCAGACGGAAAGCGAAGTGTAAAACGCCACGGCGAACGCGTAGCAGACAATCCCCCAGCCGAGGCCGACCGAGATCAAGCCGGGATCGCCAAAGTAGGCAACCGCGGCGCCCACGGCGCCGATGAGCAGACTCTGGGCGAGCACGCAGCCGAGGTAAAGCCGCGCCGAGGCCTGGCGGAGTCGTTGCAGGTGCCAGAGTTGGTAATTGTCTTCACCCAAGGAACGCATCAGCCAGGCGTTCTGGAAATTATGCGCGGCCACCAGGCAACTGGCGGTGCCGATCACGATGGCGCAGAGCGGCCAGGCGGCGAAGACCCCGCAGAGGATCACGTTTACCCCGGTGCCCCATTTCCAACCCAGCCGGCGGGCGATGGGATTGCCCTCCAACCGCAAATTCGGCGTGGCCAGCCAAGTGCTGAAAAAATCCAAACCCCGGCCCACGACGAGCACCGCCAGGCACATCCAGTAGATCCGACCGCCAAATGGCACTCGGTCTTCCATTTAGCCCTGGCCGTAAATCTTGGCGGGATCGAGCAATTGCGGCTCGGTGACTCGGTCCGTGGAGTCGGCCGCGTTGACCGAACGGAAAAAGCACGAGCGATAACCCTCGTGGCAGGCCGCGCCAACTTGCTCCACTTGAATCAGCAAGGTGTCGCCGTCGCAGTCGAACGCCACATCCTTCACGGTTTGGGTGTGGCCGCTGCTTTCGCCTTTCATCCAAAACTTCTTGCGGGACCGGCTCCAGAAATGGGTCTTGCCGGTGGCGAGGGTGGATTCGAGGGAGGCCCGGTTCATCCAGGCCATCATCAAGACCCGGCCGGTGGCGTGGTCCTGCACGATGGCCGGAATCAATCCGTCCGCGTTAAATTTCAATTGGTCGTAAAAGCTCATGCGCGTCTGGGGGCGTAACGCCCGCTTGAATATCCTAACAAACGCCGGCCGGTTTGCACCCCTTAACTTGCGCGGGTCGAGGCGGGAAAAAGCCGTTCCGAGGGTGCGATGTTGCGACTTGAGGGTGGCGAGTTAAGGAGTGCGGTGAATCAGCCAACGATTCGGAAGGTTGGATTAACCGCGCGCCAAGTTGGCGAAGCGCGGGGGGGGAGCCGGACGATGCCGGATTTGGGGCCGGATTCCGGCTTCAGCACTTCTGGTATTTCCAGTTGCGTGATTTGCCTTCGGTGAGCCATTCGACCATCGTAGCCAAGCGCTTTTGCCGGGTAGGGTCGGTTTTGGCCTCGGTGATCCACTCGATGTATTCCTTGCGGTGGCTGGGACTAAGGCGGGTGAATTGGTCGCGGGCGGCCGGGTGTGCGGCGAGGGCGGTGGTGACGCACCCGGGGACGGGGAGCTCGGCGGCGGGCGCTTTGGGTCGGGGGGAAGCTTTTTTCTTGGCCCCGGTGGCGCCGAGATGCAGGGCGGTGCGGAGGTGGCCGAGGATTTCGGCGTCCGGTGGGAGGTCGGCCAAGGAGCGGACCCGGCCGTAGCGGCCCATGGTTTCCTTGGCCCGGCCGGCGGCGGTCAAGCCCTCGCCAAAAATGAGTTCCCCGCGCCAGATGTTGAAGGCGCAATGGTTTTTGAAGCCGGCCATGCTGCACAGGATGCCATCCTTGAGAAAATGGGGCATGCTCCATTTCCAGCCCTCCTCGACATCCGGGCAGGCGGTGTGCACCAACTCGCGCAAGTGCCGGAGCACCGGGCGGGCATATTCGGGCGCCTGGTCGATGTAGGCGTCCACACGGGGATCTTTCTGGCCCATAAATTATCCGTTCGCGGGGCGCGGCCAAGGGCCGCGTGGTCAAGGCCACTTTCACCCCGCGGCGGGCGGGAAGTCAAAGCGAAAGCGGCCCGGACGAACTTGGTGCCGGGGGGCAAACCCCGGGAATTGAGTTTGCAGCTGCGCGGGGGGCTTGGGGATGGTAGGTTGCGGGCGTGTTTGATGGCACTGATAATTTGGCGATGACGGAAGGGGCGGCGAATGCGATCTGCATTTACGGCGCGCGGGAGCATAATCTCAAGAATCTGACGCTGCAGATCCCGCGGAATCAATTCGTGGTGATCACGGGGGTGAGCGGCTCGGGCAAGAGCACATTGGCCTTCGACCTGCTGTTTGCGGAGGGGCAGCGGCGGTTCCTGGACTCCATGAATGTGTACGCGCGCCAATTCGTGGAGCAATTGGCGCAGCCCGAGGTGGATTTGATCACGGGCATTCCGCCGACCGTGAGCATTGAGCAGCGCAACAGCCGCGGGGGCGGCAAAAGCACGGTGGCCACGGTGACGGAGATTTACCATTTCATCCGGCTGCTCTACGCGCGGTTGGGGACGCAGTATTGCCCGGATTGCGAGTGCGCGGTGACGAGTCAAACGCGCGATCAATTGGGCGCGCGGTTGCAGGCGGAAGTGCGGCGGCGCGGGCCGCTGAAGTTGCTGGCGCCCATGGTGCGGAATCGCAAGGGCTTTCATACGGAGGTGGCGGAGTGGGCGGCGGAGCATGGTTACCGGGAAATCCGGGCGGATGGGCGGATTTTGGAGTCGGCGGCGCGGTTGCGGTTGGACCGGTTTCGGGAGCACGATGTGGAGATTGTTGCGGGAGAGCTCGGCGGCAAATCCGTGGAGGAGCAGCGCACCCCGCAGAGCTTGATTGACGAGGCGCTGCAACTGGGCCATGGGACTTTGCTCGCTTTGGATGCCAAGGGCGAGGTGACCCTGCACGCAACGGAGCGGGCCTGCCCGAAGTGCCGACGTTCCTTCGCGGCTTTGGATCCCAAGCAATTCAGCTACAACTCGGCCCAGGGCTGGTGTCCGAAGTGCCGGGGGTTCGGGGAGTTGTTTTACCTGCCCGACGTGGACCGCGGGGCGCGGGCGGACGCCATCGAGGAATCCTGGTTCGACTGGCAGGAGGGCAAGCGGGAGTCGTGCCCGGAGTGCGGGGGCGCGCGCTTGAATGCCGTGGCGCGGGCGGTGCGGCTGGTGTTGGACGAGGAGAACTCGCCCACCATTGAAGTGCTCACGCAGATGCCCGTGCGCGGGGCGCTGGAGTTTTTCCAAGGGGTGGAATTCGCCGGGCGGGAGGCGCAAATCGCGCGGGATATCCTGCCCGAAATCGCGGAGCGGCTGAAGTTTCTCTCCGCCGTGGGGCTCGATTATTTGCAATTGGCGCGCGGGGTGCCGACGCTGTCCGGCGGGGAGACCCAACGCATCCGGCTGGCGGCGCAACTGGGGTCCAATCTCAGCGGGGTTTTGTATGTGCTGGATGAGCCGACGATTGGCCTGCACGCGCGGGACAATGAGCAATTGCTGGGGGCGCTCCAGGCGCTGCGGGCGCGGGGGAATTCCGTCGTGGTGGTGGAACATGACGAGGAGACGATGCGGCGGGCGGATCACATCATTGATCTGGGCCCCGGCGCGGGCATCCACGGCGGCCAAATTGTGGCGAGCGGCACCCTGGCCGAACTGCGGCGGCATCCGGAGTCCATCACCGGCCGCTGCCTGCGGGAGAAACCGGCGGTGCCGGCGCGCGGGGCGCGGCGCCCGGTGGGGGCAGGACGGACCTTTCCTTGGCTCACGCTGCGGCAGGCGCGCGTTCATAATCTGAAGAATTTGACGGTGCGCTTTCCGCTGAACCGGTTCGTGGTGGTCACGGGCGTGAGCGGTTCGGGCAAGAGCACGCTGATCCGCGAATGCCTGTTGCCGGCGGTGGCCGCGGCCACGGCGAAGGGGGCGGGGAAGGCCGCCGCGGCGAACTTGCGCGGTGCGGAGTCGCTGCAAGCGGTGTACGAGGTGGACCAATCACCCATCGGCCGCACGCCGCGCTCGATTCCCGCCACGTACGTCGGATTCTTTGATGTGATCCGGCAACTGTACGCGCAGGTGCCGGAGGCGCGGCTGCGCGGTTATTCGCCCAGCCGGTTTTCCTTCAACAGCGCCCAAGGGCGCTGCCCCGGGTGCGAGGGGGCGGGCACGGTGAAGTTGGAAATGAATTTTCTGCCGCCCGCGTATGTGCGGTGCGAGGTGTGCCAGGGGAGCCGGTTCAACCGGGAGACCTTGGACATTTTACTCAATGGGCGGAACATCGCGGAGGCGCTGGATCTGGCCGTGGACGAGGCGCTGGAGTTTTTCGCCGCGTTTCCCCGGCTGGTGCGGCCGTTGCAGGCACTGCGCGATACGGGGCTGGGCTATCTCAAGCTGGGGCAAACCAGCCCCACGTTGAGCGGAGGCGAGGCGCAGCGCGTCAAGTTGGTGAGCCATCTGCTGACCGGGTTGCGCGGCGGCGAGGCGGATGCGCCGCCCGGCCGGCACAATTTGTTCATCCTGGAGGAGCCGACGATCGGATTGCACATCGCCGACGTGCGACGCTTGGTGGCGGTGCTCCAGCGCCTGGTGGACGCGGGGCACACGGTCATCGTGATCGAGCACAATCTCGATTTGATCGCGGAAGCGGACTGGGTGATCGACCTGGGGCCGGAAGGCGGGGAGGCGGGGGGCCGATTGGTGGCGGAAGGAACGCCCGAAACGGTGGCCGAGGTGGCGGCCAGCCACACCGGCCGGTATCTCAAGGAGTTTTTGCGGCCGGCGGTCGCGGGGGCTTAAATCGCGGGCCGCGCCGCGCGACAGGCTTGGACGAAAGCCGTGAAAATTGCGGCGTGTTCGGGGTGTCGGTCGGCGAGGCGCTCCGGGTGGAACTGCACGGAGAGGAAGAAAGGCAGGCGGGCCGCTCCGTCGGGCGCGAGCTCCAAGACCTCGACGACGCCATCCGGGCTGAGCCCCGTAGCGGCCAAGGGCGCGGCTACCCGGCCGACGGCTTGGTGGTGGGTGCTGTTCACGCCCAGCACGGTTTGGCCGGTGATTTGGGCGAGCCGGGAACCGGGCGCCAGACGCACTTCATGGACGAACTCGGCCTTCCGCTCCAAGAGCCGGTGGGGGAGGGCGGCGGGGAGTTGCCGGGGGATATCAATGATGAGGTCGCCGCCGAGGGCGACGTTGAGAATTTGGTGGCCCCGGCAAATGCCGAGCACGGGTTTGCGTTGGCGGAAAATCTCCTCGATGAGCCGCAGTTCGCGGGTGTCGCGCAAGCCGGCTTCGGGCACGACGGTGGCGGCCAGTTCGGGGGGCACGGGGCCGGCGCAATAAAGCCTCGGATCGAGATCCTCCCCGCCGGTCAGCAAGACCCCGTCGCAACGGCGGACACACTCGGCGATGAAGCCGGCATCCGTGGCGCCGGGCAGGACCAAGGGCAGGCCCCCGGCGTTGATGACGGCCTTTTGGTAGGTTTCGGCAAGGCTGATGGAGCCGTCGCCAAATTCGCTGCCCGCCGCGGCGTCCGCGGGGGAAATCAGAATGTGCGGCGCAGTCGCGAAATCAAAGGGTTTCACCGGGAAACCGCTCCAAGATGGAGCGTTTGACGCGCAGCTCTTCCTCGGGGCGAAGCAGGCGGCGGTTGATGCGGCGGCGGACGGCGTCGAGCAACTCGAGCCAATCCGCCAGTTCGGGTTCGGCCACGGGCTGCCATTGGTCGTAGCGCGCGGAGCGCTGGAAAAACTTCCACTGTTTGCCGATGTGTTGGGCGTAAACCGCCAGGGTTTCACCCGCTTCGGTTTGTCGTTTCCAGCTGATTTCCGCTTTGGCCATGAATTTTAAATAGTGGGGGGCGGGGAGTCGAGGTCGGCGTCATCGGTTTGCGGATCCTCGAAAGTGACGGCCAAATCGACCCCCGCCACGGCCATGGCGGCGATGCCCTCGCCCCGGCCGATGAAGCCCATGTGCTCGTTGGTGGTGGCTTTGATGGCCACGCGACGGACATTGATGCCCAAGGCGGAAGCCAAGTTGAACTTCATTTCGGCGATATAGGGGTAAACCTTGGGCTCCTGGGCGATGAGGGTGGAATCGATGTTCACAATGCGCCCGCCGCGAAATTTGACCTGCCGGGCGGCCTCCTGCAAAAAGATGCGGCTGGCCACGCCCCGCCAACGGGGGTCAGTGTTCGGGAAGAAGTGGCCAATGTCCACTTCGCCCAAGGCGCCCAAGATCGCGTCGCAAACGGCGTGCATGAGCACGTCCGCGTCGGAATGCCCGTCCAAACCCCGGGAGTGGGGGATTTCGACCCCGCCCAACACGAGTTTGCGGCCCGCCACCAGTTGGTGGACATCGTAACCAATACCGGTATGTACCATCGCCGTAAGCTTAGCCGAGGGCGCGCGGGGCACCAAGGAATTTCGCCCGAGGGGCGCCGGCGGGCCGGTCCGGAACCGGGGGGCAAAAAAAACGGACGGCCGAGGCTTGCACCCCGGCCGTCCTACAGTCATCCGGTCCACCACAAACCGGGGTGACTGCCGAGTCCTACCGCGCCTGCAGTGCGCGGTAGAATTGTTGCGTCGCCGTGGCCGCATTGGTGGCCGGCGAGGTGGTGCTAAAGAGGGACCACGGACCGGTGAGGGTCGGGGCCGAATAGATTTGTCCGTAAGTTGTGCCCACGATGACATTGTTGCCGGCGGGAGTGACGCTGAGGACGGGGGGCGCCACGGGCACGCCCGCGCTGGTGTAGAGGTTGAGCAATTGCACCCCGGTGAGGGTGTAATTGAAGATGGCGGCGTCATCGACGACGCCGTTGAAGATGCGGCCGTTGCCGCTGGAATCCTCCCCGATGCGCGCCGTGGCGTTGAAGAGGGCGGGAATATGGGCGATGGCGTTGGTGGCCGACTTCATCACACCATTGTTGAACAGGTAGAGGATGGCGTTGGTGGGGCTGACGGTGAGGGCCACAAAGGACCACTGGTTGGTGGGGATGGTCAGCCCGGAGTTAAAGCCATAGGTGCTGCTGGCATTCGGGTTCCATGTGTAGCCGAGGACGTTGGCGGCCCCGTAACCGATGCCGTCGGTGTCGTTGCCGTTGCGGTAGAAGAAGAAGCCCGCGGAGGCGTTGCCATTGCCGTTGGGATAAACCCAGCAGCTCATGGTGACGGCGTTGGTGTAGAGGTTGAAGGCCGGGACCGTGACGTAAGAGTTGGCGATGTTGTTGGTGGTGCGCACCGCGGTGTTGGTGGGAGAGAACCCGGTGTAAGGCGGATTGGGCACGCCCACCGCGCCGAGGGCCGCGGCGGAACCGTAGGTGCCGTTGAAACCACCGGCATAATCGTAAGCTACGGTGCCGGTTTTCTCATTCAGCTCGTAGTAGGCGACGGGACCGAGCCCGAGGACCGCGCTCTCGAAGGGATTCCCCGCCGGGGTGGTCAGGGTGAGTGTGGCCACGCTGCTGGTGACCGCGCCATAGGCGTTGGACGCCACCATCGAATAGCCGCCGACGTTGGCGGGGCCGACGTTGGGCACTCCGAGCAGGGCGCTGGTGGCGCCGGGGATCGTGGCGCCGTTGAAGAGCCACTGGTAGCGGATGGTCGGGCTGCCAAACGCGGCGCCGGAGTAGTATGCCGTCGTGCCGTTGTAGAGCGTCTTGCTCGTGGGTTGCACGGTGATGGCCGGCGGGAAAAAGTCCGCGGTGCCGGTGCTGAACAGGGTGGTCAATTGGTCCTGGGAGAGCGAATAATTGAACACCGCAACCTCGTCAATATTGCCGTTGAAAATGCGGGTGGCGCCGCCGGAATCGGAGCCGATGCGGTCGCCGGCCCCCGTCCAAGCCTGATTGGCATTCGCGAACACCAGTGTGCCGATGCTGTGGCCGTTCGTGTTGTAGGCGTGGACCGTCGTGTTGGTGGGGGTAAGCACGTAGGCGACCATGGACCATTGGTTGGTGGGCAGAAACACCGCGGAATTCCAACCATAGGTTGTGCTGTTGTTGTTATTCCAAGTGTAACCGAGGGCGGGCATGCCGAGGGCGTTCACCGTGCCGCCGAAACCAAAGCCGCCGACATCGCCGCTGTTGCGGTTGAACAGCAGGCCGGTGAAGGTGGCGGGATTGGCCGTGGGGAACACCCAAGCGACGAAGGTCACGGCGTTGGTGCTCAAGCCCACGCCGGGAATGACGGCCCAGGAATTGGCGGTGGCGGCTTGGAGGAACATCGAGGTGTTCGTGGAGTCGAAGCCCGGGAACGGGGGATTGGGCACGCCGGCCGCGGCTACGGTGGCGCCGGCGGCATAGGTGGCGTTGAAGCCGTTGAAGTATTCGAAGGCGGTCGGTCCGGCCGCTTCATTGAAGCGCCAGTAGGCCAGGGGCTTGGCGGCGACCACGGCGGCTTCATAATTGCAGGCCGGCGTCACCACCCCGATGGTGGCGAGCTGGCTGGTGGCCGTACCGTAAAGGTTGGTGATGGTGACGATGTAATCCGCACCATCCGCCGGGGCAAGGTTGGAAATGGTGAGCGAGGCGGTGGCCGAACCGGAAATGTGGCCCCCGTCGGTCAGGTTGACATAAACCCCGTTGGTGCCTTTCTGCCACTGATAAGCCAGCGGTTGGGTGCCATTGGCCAACACCGAAAGTTTGGCCGTGCGGCCGGCATAAAGGGTTTGGCCCACTGGTTGCGCGCCAATCGTGGGCGGGAAATTCGTGACCCCGGAAGCCGCGCCGAACAACGCTTCCAACTGCAGGGCGGTCAAGGCTTTGTTATAAACGGCCACTTCGTCGATCAAACCACCGAAAGTGCGGACGCCGTTGGCCGAATTGGGGTCGTTGCCCACATAGGTGATGGCGGAGAAACTTTGCGGCGGGTTGGTATAAGCGTTCGCCGAGGAGAGCAAGGAAGCGGAACTGCCATTTTCTGTGAGCAGGTAGATGGTCCCGTTGGTCGGGGTGATGACCAGCGCTACAAAGGACCACTGGCCGGCCGGGGGCACGATTTGGGAATTCCAACCCCAGGTGTTGGCGTCGTTGTTCCAAGTATACCCCAGCGTGTAGTTCCCGTTCGGATCGGTGGAGCCGGTGTAATTGATGCCCGCCACCGTGCCCCCGCCCCGGCAAAAGACGACTCCGTCAAAAGGGTTCTCCGAACCCGAGGGATTGATCCAAGCGGTGAGAGTGACGCTGTTGGTGTTCAAGTTCATGGCCGGGAAGGTCACAAATGAGTTGCCAGCGCCGTGCAGGTCGGAAACGGCGTAATTGTTGGGGCTGAAGCCCGGGAATCCGGCGTTGGGGACCGGTCCTCCGTACCCGGCCAAGCCGTTCTGCGCATTAACCCCGTAGGTGCCGACTAAGCCGCCGACGTAATCAAAGGCCGGGCCGTTGGTCAGGGGGTCGGAGAGTTCGTTGAATTCAAAATACACGACCGGGTTGTTGGTGCGCACGGCCGTTTCGTAGACGGTGTTGTTCGGGGTGGCCAAGCTGAGGGTGGCCACGAGGCTGGTGGTGGAGCCGCTGGCGTTCGTCACGACGACGGTGTAGTTGGCGACGTCGGTCGCGGTGACGTTGCTCACCGTCAGGGAAGTGGTGGTGGCCCCGGAAATGTTGCCGGTGTTGGTCAGGTTCACGCCGTTCCTCTGCCAGGTGTAGCCCAGGGTGGGGGCGCCGATCGCGGCGACGGTGAAATGGGCATTGCGGTTCGTGAACAGCACCGTCGAAGCCGGCTGGATGGTGATGGCGGGTTGGGGATCCAAAAGACGGAGCACCAAGGCGTTCATGTCGCCCGCGTTGGCCGCCGGCAGGACTTCCGTGATGGTTTCCGTCGCGTTGCTCGCGTAGAAGCTGCCGATGATATAGGCGTTCTGGCGCATCACAATCGTGGCGGAATAATCCTGGGGGTCGTTCGGGTTGACGAAATAGGCGAGGTTGGCCCCCGCACCGGCGGCGCCGGTGGCGTCATTCAAGGCGAACAGTTGCACCGAATAGTGGCGGCCGGGAAGGAGGTTCTGCAAGGTGATGGTCTTCGGTCCGCCATTGACGCTGGCTTCACCCATGAGGGTGTTGAAGTTGGCGTTGGCGGTCGCCGGCGTGAAAGTGACGGTGCCGGCGGCGCCGCCGCTCACGGTGGCGACACTCCCGTCCGTGGTGAAATTGAGCGTGGCATTGGTGACGCCGAGGAAGCCATTGGTGTAGGTGACCGTGGCACTGGTGGCGCCGAAACTAGCCGCGCCCTGGGGATAACCGGTCTGGCTGAGGGTGGCATCCGCGGTGGAGATGGTGACCGGGGCGGACCAGATGAAATGGGCGGTGGCGGGGTCCTGCCAAGTGACGCTGGCGCTCGCGCTGGTGGAGCCGGCGGGATTGCTCACCAGGATAGTGTAAGTGTTGGCATCGGCGGCGGTGAGGGAACTGAAAGTGAGAATATTGGATTGGGAGCCGGAGATGTCGCCGCCATCGGTCAGGTTGACGCCGTTCACTTGCCATTGGTAGCTGAGTTCCGTGCCGGTGGCGGTCGCGACCAACTGCACCAAGTAGCCGCCATAGGCCACCACATTGGTGGGGGCCGTCGAAATGGTCGGCGCCACCACCGTGGTCAGGGGCGTGAGCCCGATGTCAAACACGGCGTCGAAGGAGTGGCTTGACCCGTAATCGATGGGGCCGCCATTGGGCAGGATCAGGCCGATTTGTCCGCCGGCATAGGGCAGCGGCGTCGCCACCGCCATGGCTTCCCAACCGTTGCCGGAGCTCTGTTTGCCAAAAGAGTAGGCGTAGGTGGCGTTCGCCTGCAACGGCGTGCCCAGTCCCTGCCATTGGATCCAGTCGCCGTCCGCGAGCAGCAGCGTGGAGGGGGACACGTCGGTTTCGATCGGCGTCGCCACGCCGTTCGCCGCCACCGAATAGATGTGCAGGACGTACGCAATGGCCGTGGTCAGGCTGTCCGACGCCAAGCCGGCGGTTTGGAACGCGATGGAGTTGAGCTGGTAACCCGCGGGATTCGAGCCGGTAGTGAAGGTCTGACCGGGTTCCCCCAAGCCGTGATCGGTGAAATTGTCGGTATAATAGTTAATGCCGTCGGGAAACGTGGTATTACCCGCCGTGCTCAATTGATAGATGTCCGACGCGCCGGGAGTGGGGGCGGTGGCGCCGAGGTCCACGAGGACGGGTTGGGCGGTGGCGGCGGCCGCCGCCAAAAATGCGGCCGCCAGCAGCAGGCCGGGAAAGCGTATCAGTCGTCCGAAAATGCCGGTACGCGGTTGTTGTTGGTGGTGTTGGTGGTGGGGTGACATGATCATAGGGGTCGAATTTGCGGGGGGGAGCTATAAGCCGCCACACCAGACGGGGTATGACAATAAACCATCAACCTGTCTTTTACTGGTGCGTGGCGTCATGACTAGGGCGACAATTTAACCTTTAGGGCGATAAATTGCCATCACTCAATCGGACTAGAGCGGGGTGCGGGGACTCAAAAAACGGACGACTCAAGGGATGAGGGGCATCGCGGCCAAGCCACTGCGACGCCCACGTTGGATTGTCGGAATGGGGCGGAGCGGACTTGGCTAAAGCGGGGGGGGCACGAAAGCGGCCCGCGCGCCCCCCTGGTCAGGAAGAATCAGCGGCTGTTCGCCTTTTTCAAATCTTTGAGCGCATTCAAGGCGTTTTGGTCACCTTGATTGGCCAAGTCATACATTTCATCGCTCACGGCTTTGGCCGTCTCGCGCAACCCGCTCTTCTGCTCGGGGGTGAGGGCGGGATTGCTGTCCAGCTTGCCCACGGCGGTGAGTGTCGCGGCGTAATCCTTCGACTTCAAAGCGCTGACCACCGCGGTCCATCCCTCTTTGATTTCCCCGGTGGCGGAAGCGAATACCTTGTCATGGCGGGTCGCCAGTTTGGCTGGATCCTTGGATTGGCCGCACCCGGCCAACAACCAAACCGCACCGAGCAAAGGAGCCAAGCAGCGGAGCTGACGCCGCAGGGTCAATGAGGGAGAGAATGTTTTCATAGGTTGCCAGGCACCGATTGGACTGGCCGCGTCGGGATCAGCGACCGTTGGCCGTATCCGGCGCCCACCAAAGATTGTTTTTGTTGGGGCTGGCCGAGAGGGAGTTAAAGGTGGTCAAAAGCATGAATTCCGTGTGCCCTGCCAACGCCAGTACGGTCGCACCCTTGCCGTTGTGGAGCGCGCCCAAGCCTTCGCCTTCCCCGGAGCTGCTGTCCGGGTAGCTGGAGGCGTCGTTATAAGCGAACGCGCCGATGGGTGCGCCATTTTTGATCGTCTGTTCGTCGGGCTCCCACATGAGGTAGCAGGAGGGAGTCCCTTGGTTGATGCGGACGGAAGCGTCCTGCGCCACGCGGCCATATTCGCAGACCGCACCATTCATAATGTAAGTGGAAAGCTGGTTGTTGCGCTGCTTGAGATATTTGCTTTTCTGATCCACCGGGCAGAGGTAGGACTGGGCATTTTTCAAGTACGGCCACCATTGGGCGTTGTGCCAAGGGTTGTCGTTGCCGACAAACTGGGGTTCCCAGGGCCACAAAGTGGTGCAATCCACGTCCGTGTTGTTGGGGCCGGCGTAAAGCCAGCCGCAGGAGGCCGTGCCCCAGTTCGGTCCGGGCAGGTACTCCCGGTTGTCGTTGGAGTACATGTTTAGGGTCAAGCCCATCTGGTGCAGGTTGTTGAGGCAGGTGGTGGTTTGGGCCTTCGCCTTGGCGGAAGCGAGCGCGGGCAGCAACATGCCGGCCAGGATCGCGATAATCGCGATGACCACGAGCAATTCAATCAGCGTAAACCCGCTCGACCGGGGGTCGCGGGCGGACTGACAGCGGTCGTAAAATTCAGTTTTCATCGTAAAAAGGGCCAATTTCACCGGCAGTTAAAGCTTAGGCGGTTATTCTTCCACCAAGCATGGGATTGGGTCAAGGATAATTGCTCGTCTGGGGAAGGCCATAGCTCAATCGGACTAACCGGGTTGCCCCGGGGGATTTTCGACGCCGGGAGCGGGCGGGGCCGGCCGCCCCTCGGCGTGCAGGTATTTACGGACCGCCTCGGTGCGGCAGCGGACGTGGAGCTTTTCGTAAACGTTGCGCAAATGGGCGCGGACCGTGTCGTAACTTATGGCGAGGCGGGCGCCGATTTCCTTGTTGGCCAAGCCTTCGGCCAGGAGGGCCAGGATTTCGGACTCGCGTTGCGTGAGCTCCGAAGCGGGCGCGTGGAAGAGGGGTTTGCGTTGGAAGGCCTCGACCACCAGGCGCGCGATCTCGCCCGTCATGGGCGCCCCGCCGGCGCGGACTTCGGCGATGGCGCGGAGGATGTCCTCGGGCTGGGAGCGTTTGAGGAGGTAGCCGCAGGCGCCGGCTTGGAGGGCTTGAAAAATCAAATCATGGTTGCGGTAGATGGTGACCATGATCACTTGGAGGGCGGGGAGCAGGGCTTTGAGGCGGGCGGTGCAAACGATGCCGGATTCGCCCGGCAAGTGGATGTCCATGAGGGCGACATCCGGGCGGTGGCGGGGGATGTCCAGGAGGGCCTCCTCGGCACTGGCGCTGGCGCACACGCAATGGAATTCCGGCGCCGCGTCGATCCATTCGCGGAACGACTGGCGGACCACCGGATTGTCCTCGACGATGGCGACCTTGGTCATGGGCGGGCGGGGGCGGGGAGGGGCAGGCGCAGGGTTACCACCGTTCCCTGGCCGGGCCGGGAAGCGAGGAGACAGTTGCCGTTGAGTTGCCGCATACGTTCCGCCAGGTTGCCGAGGCCGTTGCCGGTGGAGGGCGACAGGTTAGCGAACCCGCGGCCATTGTCAATGATTTGGAGTTCCAATCGGTCCTCCGCGGCCGCCAGTTGGAACGTGATTTCCGTCGCGCCGGAGTGGCGGGCGGCGTTGCTGAGGGCCTCCTTCACGGCGAGGAACAGGCTGTGCCGCACCTCGGCGGGGAGGAGGACCGGGGGCAGGGGGCGGGGCAGGAGGACGCGGTGCGGGATGCCGGTGGCGGAAAGGAACTCATCCACATAGCCGGCGAGGTAGCCCGCCAGGGAAACCAGGGTGTCGTTCTGGGGGTTGACGGCCCAGACCAGTTCATCCAAGGCATGGACCAGGGTGCGCGCCTTGCCGGCGATGACGCCGAGGCGTTCCCGGGCCTGCTCGGGGGCGAAGGCTCGGCCGGGGCCGGAGCTGGCCAACATGCCGATTTCCGTCAGGCTGCCGCCGAGGTCGTCGTGCAAATCGCGGGCGATACGGGCGCGCTCCCCTTCGACCGCCCGGAGTTGTTCGGCCCGCTGGCGTTCCCGGGTGGCGGCCGCCAATTGGGCGGTGCGGCGGTCCACCTCGCGCCGCAGCAGGGTGATCCAGATGAAGGCGAGCACCAGCACCCCGGCCAGGACCCCGACCACAGCCATCAATCGCCCCAGGGTCCACCAACCGGGTTGGGAAACAATGCGCAGGTCCCGCGGGGAGTTGAGCAGCAGCTCAAAGGAGGGGATTTCGCGGCCCTCGCGGCGGCCTCCGCCCTGGCCCGCGTAGACCCCGGTCAATTCCACCCAAGTGCCGGGGGCCAGCGCGGGCAACGGCCCGGCGGCGGCGGGCAGGCGGGCGAGAAACATGCCGCTGCCATCCTGCAATTCCAAGAGGTGCTCCAGCCGGGTGTGGCGGACGACGAACAACCGGCCGGCGGCGCGGACCCAGGTGGCGTCGTAACCACCGCGGAGGGAGTTGGCCGGCAGCAGGCGGCGCGGCTCGGGGAGGGGGGCTTGGCCGGTTTTGCGGGCCACGGCCTCCCGAAGCAAGGGGGAGGCCCCGAGCCACTCGGGGAAGCCGACCACTTCCACCAAGTCCCCGGGCGCGAATTGGACCGGGTCGCGGGGGAGGAACCGAAGGCCGTTCGTGCCATCGAGCATCCAGCAGGTGTCGCCGGCGGTGCGGAGCAACTGGCCGGCGACCCGGACGCGTTGGAGCGCGCCGGCCTGCGGATCGAAGAGCAGCAGCTCCCCCACATGTTTGCGGGGCGCGGCGAAGGTGTTGGCGGGCGGGGGTTCGACGACGGAGAGGGTCGCATTCCCGAGCCGAATCTGCCGCGCGATGCGGACTTGGTGCGTGCTGGCGCTCCAATCCGCGAACAGGCAGCCGCGCAGCCGGACCACGGCGTCCCGGTACGCGGGCAGGATTCCGGGGGCGAATTCCGGCAGGGCGACACGGAGTTTGCCGCCCGCCGTCAGCAGGGTCACGGCCTGCGCCTCGGGGGCGGCCACCACGCCTTGGATTTCGACGTACTGCGCGTCCAGACTGCCGTTGATCAACTGATCCCAGCTGGGGCGGATGGGCTCGGGTAATTGGCCGGCGCCATGGCGGACGGCGTGCCGGACGATGACCACCGGGGCGAAGTCGGCCGGGTCGCTCACGCCTTCGAATTCCCAGTCCTCTCCAATCCGGGGCCGCAGTGGGGCTTCGGGCGGGGTTTGGCGCAGGTAAATGCCGCGGGTGGCATCCTGGACGATCAAACTGTCATGTTTGGCGGCCACCCAACCCACCACGCCGCGGAGCCTTACCGGATAGGCCCGGCGGGCCTCCTCCCGGGAGAGGCTCTGCACCTCCTCGGCCGTGGTTAGCCAGGGGAGGTCGCCGGCGGCTTCGCCCGCAGGTTCGGGCACTTCGCGCAGGACCGCGTCGCGCACGAGCCCGGCGGGACCGTCGGGCGCCCAACGCCCGAGCACCTCCCAGTGACTGGCGCCCACCGCCGGCGCAGGGCCGATGGTTTCCACGGTGGCGGTGCCCGTCGCATCCTCCAGCACCAGCGAATGCGGTCCGTTTACGTTGCGGATTTCGCCCTGGAGCAAAACCGGCTCCGGGGGGCCGCCTGCGGTTTGCCGGCGGCCCAGGTAACTGATCGCGCGGGGCGCTTGCGCCCCCCAGGCGGCGGGGGGGATGGCCACCGGCTCCAAGCCGGTGGTGGGGTCCGGCACCCACAACGCGCCAACCAGCCGGGTGCCCTGGATGGTCCGGGCGGGCAGGGCCAGGCCGCGGGCGCGCAGGCGGCCGTGCTCCAGATAAGCGGGGGGCGTCCACTCGGCGGTGCCCAACCGCAATTCGGTTCGGTCGCCGCCCAGCCGCAATTCCAGCCCGGCGGAGCCGGAGGGACGGTTCCAAAACGCGACTTCGCCTTCGAGTTCCGCCCATTGGGGAGCGGTCTCGCCCCCCAACGGCCAGCCCGCCGTCCAGCGCCGGGGGGGAGGGGGATCCGTCTGCCCGGTCAACTGCAAATCCGGAGGCGGGACGGGGTGTTTGGCCGGAGGCAGCTCGGTGGTGTTGAGGCGGGTCAAGCCGTCCGTGCGCCCGGTTACTTGGACCAGTTGCCCGGCGGGGAGGGCCGGATGCCGCCAGCGCGCCGCCAGCCAAGCCGCGCCCGAGGCGTCCTGCAGCAACAGGCCCCCATCGGCCGGGCTGGGGGTGCAGAGCACGCCGGCAAGGTGGTATTCCAAATCCGATCCCGCCCGGTTGGTTTCCGCCCAGCGGCCGAGTTGCGCCAGGCTCGTCACCGGGGGCAGGGGGGCGGCGACCGCGGCCCACGCCCCGGCCACCGCGGCCAGCAGGACGCGGACTGGGACGGTCACCAGGCGGGCGGAATGGCGCATGGGGGTAGGATACGCCCCGCGCCCATTCTTTCACGCACAAACTCACGGAGGCTTGCACCCGGGGGGGCACCGGAGTTTAATGCCGTCCGACACTATGCCACTCCTGCCCCGCCTCTTCCCGGCCTTCGCCTTGGGCCTGGCCACGCTGCTGCCCAGCCCGGCCGCGCCGCCGCCGGCCGCCGTCGTGATTCCCGAAGCGGTGGAGGATTGGGGCGACCCGGCGGGTCTGGACCGGGCGGGGGTGGTGGAACGGACCATGCGGCCGTACGCCGGGCCGAGCCACCCCGGCGTGGATGTCCACACGCTGACCGGGAAAGTGATGGCGGGGTACCAAGGTTGGTTTACGGCTGTGGGTGATGCGGCGGGGCGCGGTTGGACGCACTGGGGGCAGGGCGGGCGGTTTGAACCGGGGAACTGCAAAATTGACCTGTGGCCGGACGTTTCCGAACTCACCCCGGCGGAGCGTTACGCCACCCCGTTCCGGCATGCCGACGGCCGGACGGCGGAGGTCTTCAGCTCCTTCAACCGCCGGACGGTGCTGCGCCACTTCGCTTGGATGCAGCAATATGGTTTGGACGGGGTATTCGTGCAGCGGTTCATCACCGAGACGGGGGGGAACCAATCCCTCCGGCACGTCAACGTGGTGTTGGACCATTGCCGCGAGGGGGCGAACTTGTACGGGCGCGCCTACGCCGTAATGTACGACTTGAGCGGCCTGGGGAGCAACCAGATGGGCCGGGTGACGGCCGATTGGAAGCTGCTGGTGGACCGGATGCACATCACCCGCGACCCGGCGTATCTCCGCCATGGCGGGAAGCCGGTGGTGTCGGTGTGGGGATTGGGTTTCAATGACCGCCGCCGCTACACCCTGGCCGAGGGGCGGGCATTGGTCCGCTTCCTTAAGGACGATCCCCAATACGGGGGGTGCACGGTCATCTTGGGCGTGCCGACGTATTGGCGCACGCTCACCCGGGACACTTTGCCCGACCCCGCCTTGCACGATCTGATCCGCGCCGCCGACATTGTCAGTCCTTGGACGGTGGGCCGCTACGGCACGCCGGCGGCGGCGGCGGAATACGCCGAGCGAACCTTGAAGCCCGATTTGGAATGGTGCCGCGCGCAGGGCAAGGAGTTCCTGCCGGTCGTCTTTCCGGGATTTAGTTGGCACAACATGAACACCAAGTCGCCGCCCAATCAGATTCCCCGGTTGCGCGGTCAATTTCTGTGGGGCCAGTTGGTGCAAGCCCGGCAGGCCGGGGCCACGATGGTGTATCAGGCGATGTTTGACGAGGTGGACGAAGGCACCGCCATCTTCAAATGCACGGATGATCCTCCGGTGGGGGCCTCTCCGTTTGTGAACTTGGAAGGGTTGCCGTCGGATTTTTATCTGCGGCTGGTGGGGCGGGGGGGCCGGTTGATCCGGGGTGAAATTCCCGTGAGCGAGACGGTGCCGGGAGATTTATACCGATGAAAATGCGCAACGGTTTACGGCGATGGTTGGCGGGATGGGCGGGGTTGGCGGTGGGTTGGTTGTCCGCGGCCACCGGGGCGGCGGCGGCCGAGGCCCCCTCGCCCTACCAGTTTGACGGTCCGATGCCACGGGTGGTCTTGGAGCACTATCTCGCGCGGGCCATCAGCACCGAAGGGGTGCTGAACGGCCGGGGGGATTTCCCGGACAACTTGCGGATGCTGCGGGCGACGGGCGCAAAGTTCATTGGCCGCAGTTTGTGCCTCTGGGCGGGCGAGGCCAATCTGCCGGCCAATTTGGAGCGCGCCCGCCAATTGATTCCGCAGGTGCACGCCGCCGACCCGGAAATGATCCTGCAGGCCTGCATTTTCGAGATCGTCACCGCGCAGGTGAACCAAGTGCCGGTGCCGGCGTGGGCCTTGACCGCACTCGGGCAGCCGGTGGAAACGCGTAATTTCCGGTATGAGGACATGCTTTATGCCGACGGCCGCCGCCGCAACCACTGGGGGCCGAACGCTTCGGTGCCGGATGTAAGCCGGCCGGAAACGCAGTTGTGGTTTTACTTTCTCGCCGCCAGCTATATCGATATTGGCATCGAGGCGATTCATTACGGGCAAGTCGAGTTGATGAACGGGAACGACCGCGATTTGCGCCAATGGGCCGGGGTGTTCGCCCGGGCGCGCGCCCATGCCGGGGAGAAAGCACGGCGCCATTGGTTGTTGTGCGACGCCCATGTGCCCGGGGGCGGGCTGCAACGGGAAGGGCGGCTGTTGCTGGATTTTCATTCCTTCCCGTTGCGGATCAAGGAGGCGCCGCCGGAACCCCTCCGCGCCATTCTCGAGGTGGGCTTTTCGGATAGTCTCTTCCGGCGCAGCAAGGGCGGCACCACCCCGGCCGGTTGGAGTTGCGAGCACCTCCCCTATCTGGTTGAACTGGATAATTGGGGGGGGAGCAAGACCCCTGGCCAGGCGGGTGCGGGCGGAATCTGGGTGTGGGGCTATGACGAGATCACTTGGTTCGCGCACTTGGACGCCGCGCGGCGGCGGGATTGGCTGGCCTACGCGGCGCCCTGGGTGCGGCGCACCGATCCGGCGGGGCATTTGCAAATGCCGGGCAGTCGAACGCTCAGTTCGCGGCTCGACGGCAAGCACTGGTACCACGCGAACCAGCCCGGACCGGCGGTGCCCGACGGCTTCGGGGATGAGGACGCGATCCGGGCGGCCTGGGTGGCGGCGGACAAAGTGGATTGAAGGGAATTCGCATCCACTGGAGATTGGGTGTGAATCGTGGTATTATATGAGTAGGTAATTGCGGTGGGTGGGGGCGCCTGGGGCGTCCGCAACCAACCGGGGCGGGTGGCCAGGGGTTATGAAAAAAATCTGGGTGGCGGGCAAGCGCATCGGCGGGATGGTGGTCGAGGCCGGGCTGAATGTCGTGGCCTTGGGTTGCGCCGGGGCGGCGTGTGTTTACTTGTTCCCCGCTTGGGTGGCCGTAAGCGCCCCCGGGGGCCACCGGGTGACGCGGGGCAATATTTACTGGGGTTGGACGGGGGTGGGTTGGTTGGCCATGCTGCTTTGGGCGGGTTGGCTGGTCCGGCCCCGGGCCACGCCGGGGCTACCGCAACCAGGAGCCGCCGCGCCGGCGGAATGGCAACCGGGCTCGTGATTCACCGCCGCCGCCCCGCCATCCCCGCTCAAGGTGCGGGGGCGGCGGAGATCCAATTGGTGTAGGCCCGGGGACCATAGTAGCGGTAGTCCTGATTTTCCGCGACGGTGCCGGCCAGCAGGCAGTGGATGAACCCGTTGCGCTCAACTTGGACTGTGTGGAGTATTTCCCGGCCGGGATTGGCGCGGAGCTGGAAGGTGATGCGGCCGGCGAGGGCCGAATAGTTTTCAAAGTCCGCGTTGGTTTGCGCGTGGAAGGGGAAGGCGGGCGCGAGGTCGGCGAGCATTTGGTGGCTGCGGCCCCAAGTCCCGCCGGCGGCGCTGACAAAATTAGTGCCGTGGAGCAGGGCGGAGGCGTCGTCGTATGCCAGGAGGCGGAGTTCATGGTCCGGGGCGGCGCGCAGCCAAGCGGTCAGTCGGCCCAAGTGGCGCTCGGTGGTGTAAGCATAATTGGCGTCCAGGAAGGCCAGGCGGGTGACGGCGGCGGGCGGTCCGTCGGGGGCGTCCAGGCAGCCGAACACGAATGCGCCGCCGCCGCTGTGGGCCGCGAGGGTAAGACCCGCGGAGGGGTTGGGGAAGAGGGCGCGGAGTTGAGCGACGAGTTCCGCCGGACGTTCCGGGCGGTCGGCGTGGCGGCGGCGCCAAGCGGGCCAACTCAGGCCGTCGGCCGCCAAATAGGCCACGACGACCGCGCGATCCGGGCGGTGGTCGCGAACAAAACGGGTTTGCGCGGCGAGGTGTTGGATGTTGAAATGCCAATCCTCCCCCGGGCGGAGGGCGTGGCCCATGGTTTGGGCGATGGTGTTGCCGTTGGGGAGCGCGAAGCAGACGAATTCCAAAGGCTGCGCGGGGCGGAAGCCGGCGGGGAGGTTGAGATGGACGGTGATTTCCGGTTCCACCGCATACTCCAAATCGCGTTCCCCGAAAGCGCCGGCGGACCATTCGGACCAGGGTTCCGGATCGGCGGCGGCGGTCGCTGGCGGAAGGTTGGTGGGGTAGCGGGTCGCGCGCAACGGGCCTTCGTCGCTGAACAGGCCGGCCAGGGCGGGATCGGCGAGGGCCGCGGGCAGCGCCGCGGGTTGCCCGTTGATTTCCGCCGCGGCTTGGATGAACCGGATGCCATGGCTGTAGTCCACCCACCTCGCCGCGTGGCCGGCGTACAGGGGTTGGATGGCGTGCCCGTCGGGTTGCTGCCAGCCGAAAATGGCCACTTTGCCGACGTTGGTGGCGAGCGTGGCCGCGAGCACGACATCCTTTTTGTGGCCCGCGATGAGCGTGCCCGGCGGATGGTCGGCGAGGGTCGCCCGGCGTTGGCGGTCGACGGATTGTTGGTGGGCCAAAAAGACCGGCAGGGTGGTCATGGCCGGGCCGGGTGGCAGCGGGGCGGGAATCAACCGCACCGGCGCGGCCGTATGGATGGCGCGGACCAACTGCCGGGTGGGCAGCAGGCAGCCGGTGAGATCGGCGAGACGTTGGGCGGTGGCCGCGGTCAGCGGGGTGTAAATGAAGTCGGTGTCCGAACCCACCGCGAGATAGTCGGGGGTCACGTGGAGCGTGGCAACGTTGGTCACGCCCGCGACCACGTTGGCGAGCCGCAGCGGGACCAATTGGCGGAGAAACGCGGGCACGTTGCCCCGGGCGAATTCCGTGGCGAGGCGGGCTTCCCGCGCGGCGCGGTCAAGGGGGAGGAGGGCTTGCGCCAGCGCGGCGCCGCCCGGGGCGTCCGGCGGGCGGGGCGGCAGGGGCAGCACCTGGGCGCGCGCCGAAACCAGCAGGCCCGCCGCCAGCAGGGCGGCGGTGGCGGCTCGGCGGGTGGTGGCGCGCCAG
Organism: uncultured Pedosphaera sp.; assembly: GCA_903930565.1. Taxonomy (GTDB): domain Bacteria; phylum Verrucomicrobiota; class Verrucomicrobiia; order Limisphaerales; family Pedosphaeraceae; genus CAIXFN01. The sequence continues at coordinate 830 of CAIYZC010000841.1, read as the reverse complement.
GGGGTCATGCCGGCGGGCGGTCCTTGCGGGGAAAGAGCCCGGCGGGTTCCCCGATCGTGTGTCCGGGCGGGAGTCCGCCCCAAGCCGATTGGGCAAAGCTCTCCGGCGAACCGGACAGGGCCAATTGCGCGTAGATTTTGGCCGCCGTGCCGGGAATGAACGGCGCGAGCAGCACGGCCAGGATGCGGCAGGTTTCCGCCAAGGTGTAGAGGACTTGGTCCAAGCGCGGGGCTTGCGCGGGGTCTTTGGCCAGTTTGAACGGCGCGGTTTGGTCCACGTATTGGTTGGCGCGGTTCACCAGCGCCCAAATGGCCACGAGGGCGGCCTGTAATTGATTTTGCGCCAGGCATTCCCGGGTGGCCGCGACGGCGGTTTCGGCTTCCGCGCGCAGGTCCTCCGCCGCGGCGGGAACCACGCCTGCGCGGTAGCGCTTGAGCATGGACAGGGAGCGATTCACCAGGTTGCCCAGTCCGTTCGCCAATTCCGCGGAATAACGGGCTTGGAAACCGGCGTCCGTCCAGTTCCCATCCGGTCCGATGGCCAGTTCGCGCACCACATAGAAACGGAAGGCGTCCAGCCCCCATTCGGCGATCACCGCCAAGGGGTCCACGACGTTGCCGGTGGATTTGCTCAGTTTATGGCCGTCTTTTTGCCACCAGCCGTGCACCAAAATCTGGCGGGGTTGGGCGAGCCCCATGGCGCGGAGCATGATCGGCCAGTAGACCGCGTGAAACTTGAGGATGTCCTTGCCGATGACGTGGACATCCGCCGGCCACAAGGCCGGGGCCGGCCCCGTGCCGGCATCGAGGGTGGGTCCGCCGGGAATGGCG
>CAIYZC010000840.1 GCA_903930565.1 uncultured Pedosphaera sp. | reverse complement strand
CACGAAGGGAGGCCGGGATTTCTACGGCCTCAGCGAAGCCGATGCCAAGGATGTGGCCACGGTTTCGTTCCGCGTCCGGGACGGTGACGATGCCAGCTGCCTGAACCTCAACCGCGCCCAAAAGCCGCGGCTGCTGGGTGTCCGGCCCGAGGCGTTGGCGGAGCGGGGGGCGTTCACGTTCGCGGAAGTGGCCAAAGGGTTGGACACCAAAAAGGCCTGGTTGCTCCTGAAGCGTCCCGCGGGCATGCCGACGAACGAGATCCCGGCGATCGGGGATGAGAATTCCATCCTGTGGGCGTTGGGCAAAAAAGTGGGGGACACCGTCGAATACACGGACGAACAGGGGCGCGAATTCCACCTGCGGCTGGTGGGCGCGGTGGCCAATTCGGTGCTTCAGGGGAATTTGGTCATCGACGAAGCCGAGTTCATTCAGCGCTATCCGGGCGAGAGCGGGTATCGAATGTTCCTTTTGGACGCGCCGTCCAACTCCGTGGCGAAGGTGACGGCGGCCTGGACGCGCTCCCTGCAGGACTCCGGATTGGAACTGACCCCGGCCGCGGTGCGCCTCAACGCATTCAACGCGGTGCAGAACACCTATTTGAGCACGTTCCAAGTGCTGGGCGGATTGGGTTTGCTGCTGGGCAGCGCGGGCCTGGGGGTGGTCGTGTTGCGCAATGTCCAGGAACGGCGCGGGGAGCTCGGCCTCTTGGTGGCGCTCGGGTTCCGGCGGCGCGCGCTGCACTGGCTGGTGCTCAGCGAGCATGGCGCCCTGCTGGCCTTCGGGTTGATCGTGGGCACCGGGGCGGCGGCGCTGGCGGTCACGCCGGCCTTGCTTTCCCCGGGAGCAGCTTTACCTTTTGGGACCCTTGGTTTAACGTTGACCGGCATCCTGCTGAACGGTTTGGGCTGGGCATGGCTGGCGACGCGGCACGCGTTGCGCGGGCGGTTGCTGGATGCGTTACGGAATGATGGGTGATTTTATGAGACATGACATGTTGACGGCCCGCGGAGCGCGGGCGAACGCGTGGTTGGCGGCACTAACCGCCGCCGGAATGTTGGCGGGCGGTTCCCTATGGGTGACGCCAGCCCGGGCGGAGGACGCCAAGCCACTGTACAGCAACAACTTCAGCCAGGTGGAAGTGGGCAAGGTGCCGGCGGATTTCCTAGTGCTGGCCGGTGAGTTCGCCGTACGCGAGGAAGGGGGCACTAAGTTTCTCGAATTACCCGGCGCGCCCTTGGATTCCTATGGCGCCCTCTTCGGCCCGAACGTCAAAACCGACGTGGCCGTCACCGCCAGCATTTTCAGCACCAAGAAAGGGCGCCGCTTCCCGACCTTTGGCGTGGGCCTCAACGGCCAGAGCGGATACCGGATGCAAGTCTCGCCCGGCAAAGGGGAACTGGAACTGTTCCACGGCGACGAGCTCGTCGCCCACGTGCCCTTCGAGTGGAAGTCCGGCGAATGGACCCAGTTGCGCCTGCAAGTGCTGCGGATCGGTGATGTTTGGCAGGTGACCGGGAAAGCCTGGGCCAAGGGCGCCACCGAACCCACGGAGCCTTCGATCGCTTTCGAAGACAAAAAAGAACCCGCCCCGGGCCGCGCCTCCATTCTGGGCAGCCCCTATGCCACCACGCCCATCCAATTTGCCGATCTCGCCGTGACCAGCGTCGCGGGACCGGCCGCCCCCAACACTCCCGTCCCCACCAAATAACGATACCATGAAAGCCCTGTTCTTCACCCTCCTCCTGGCCGCCTTTGTCGCGCCGGGACTCCACGCCCAAAATGTCACCGCCAAGGAACGCGCCAAGGCGGTGAAGTATTTGGAGAAAACCCGCAACGAAATCTTAGCCGCCACCAAGGGCCTCTCCGAGGCGCAATGGAAATACAAAGCCGCGCCGGACAAATGGTCCATCGCCGAAGTGGCCGAGCACATCGCCGCGGCGGAGGATTTCATCTCGGAAATGATCCACGAAAAAGTGATGAACGCCCCCGCCCGCAAGGAAGCCGCGGACTTGGCGGAATTGGACGATTTGGTCATCACCAAAGTGCCGGACCGGAGCCACAAGGTCCAGGCCCCCGAACCCCTGAAACCGAGCAACCGCTTCGGTTCGCCCAAGGAGAGTTTGATGCATTTCCGCGAAAGCCGCGCGAAGACCATTCTGTTCGTCAAGAAGACCGAGGGCCTGCGCCAGCACGCCATGGAAAACCCCATGGGAAAGGTGTTGGACGGCTACCAATGGGCGTTGTTCGTGGGCGCCCACAGTGAGCGGCACTTCCACCAGATCGAAGAAGTCAAACAATCGCCCGGGTTTCCGAAGAAGTAAACCGGCCTCCCACCTTCATCCCCCGTCGGCTCAGCCGGCGGGGGCTTTTTATTGCCCGAGGCAACCGGCAATTCTTCAGGCGAGAATCGGGGTGATGACTTCGCCGAACACATCAGTGAGGCGGTAGTTCCGCCCGCCGGCCAGGTAGCTGAGGTGATCGTGCTGAAGGCCGAGCAAGTGGAGCACGGTGGCCCAGAGATCGTAAACGGTCGTGGGTTGATCCACCACGTGGTAGCCGAGCTCATCGGTGGCGCCATGGATCACCCCGCCCTTGATTCCCCCGCCGGCGAGCCAAACGGAGAAACCGTAGGGGTTGTGGTCGCGGCCGTTGCTCCCTTGGGAGAAGGGGGTGCGCCCGAACTCCCCGGCCCAGATCACCAAGGTATCCTCCAACAAGCCCCGCTGACGGAGATCGGTGAGCAGTGCGGCGATGGGTTGGTCCACTTGGTTTGCCATGGCGCCGTGGCCTTTCTCAAGGTCGCCATGCTGATCCCAGGGATTCGGCGGCCCGCCGGCGCCGAT
>CAIYZC010000839.1 GCA_903930565.1 uncultured Pedosphaera sp. | reverse complement strand
CCGCGTGTCAATGTCAAAATTGCAACCGGGGCAATGGCGATATTTGCCGGGTTATGAACGGTTTTGATTATATGATGAGGCGAGTTGAAGGATTTGAAGTTTAAGAGAGGCGGGACTAATGGCGACTGATTTTGCTCCCCAATGTCTTTCCATTGATCTCGAAATAGGGACAATGGATCTGCGCATTCACCAATTCGGTGCGGTGCGTGGCGACAATGGAGAGGCCATAAGCTTTGATCGCGGCGATTTGGATGGCGCGCTAAATCGGCTCGACGCTCTCGCCGACGATGCAGCTTTTCTGCTCGGCCACAATTTGGTCAATTTTGATTTACCCCACCTGAAGGCTGCGCGCCCCGATCTACGCTTGCATAGCAAACCAGCCGTTGACACGCTTTGGCTGAACCCGCTGGCTTTCCCGCGCAATCCCTATCACCACCTGGTAAAACACTATCAGGATGGACGGTTGCAAGGCGGCCATCTGAATGATCCATTGAAAGACGCCCAACTGGCGCTTGATGTTTTTCATGACCAACACAAAGCACTCAAGGTGCTAAACGCGAGTGATCCGCATTTACTCACAGCTTGGCACTGGCTAACTACGCAGGACGAAACAGTCAGTGGCACGAACCGGTTTTTCACAAGTTTGCGCAACAAGCTACGGCCACCTTTGGATGAGGCACATGCTGCCATTGCTCAGTGTCTGGAGGGACGGGTCTGCATAACTCAGTATCGTCAGATTCTTGATGAAGCGCAGCACAATGGCTGGCCGCTTGCTTATGCGCTGGCCTGGCTCTCAGTGGCGGGTGGCAACTCGGTTATGCCGCCTTGGGTGCGCCACCAATTCCCCGAGTCGGGAGAGATCATCCGGCGACTACGCGATACCGCCTGCACCGATCCATCCTGTCTATGGTGTTGCGAGCATCACGATGCCAGAAAGCAACTGACGCGTTGGTTTGGGCATCAGGAATTTCGCCCGGAACCCGCAGACCCGGCAACCGGGCTGCCGCTGCAACAAAAGATTGTCGAGGCCGCGATGGCTGGGCAGCATGTGCTGGGTATTTTGCCGACTGGAACCGGCAAGTCACTGTGCTATCAGATTCCTGCGCTTTCCCGGTTTGAAAAAACAGGAGCGCTCACCGTCGTCATCTCGCCGCTGGTGGCATTGATGGCTGACCAGGTCGCGGGGCTTGCAAAACACAATGGGGTCTGCGCGGCATTGAACGGCATGCTTTCGATGCCGGAGCGCGCCGACGTGCTGGATCGCGTGCGCTTGGGCGACATCGGCATTCTCATCGTCTCACCGGAACAGTTGCGAAATAAGTCGGTGAGGAAGGTATTGGCGCAGCGCGAGATTGGCTCCTGGGTACTGGATGAGGCGCACTGTCTCTCAAAATGGGGACATGACCTCCGTCCCGATTACCGCTATGTCGGGCGCTTTATCAAGGAAAAGGCCGGTGAGGGCAGAGTTCCCCCGGTGCTTTGCCTAACCGCTACAGCCAAGCCTGACGTGGTGGCAGATATCCTTGGTTACTTCAACAACAAAGTTGGCATAACACTGCAATGTATTGATGGCGGCGCGCGCCGGGAGAATCTTGAATTTGATGTGATGCCGACTTCTCCCGCTGCCAAGTTTGCGCATATCCACCAATTGATCGAAACGTATTTGCCTGCGGAAATACCGGGAGGCGTGATTATTTATTGCGCCACCAGAAAACAAACCGAAGAGGTCGCCGCATTTCTGAAACAGAAAGAACTGGCTGCCAGTTATTTTCATGCAGGACTTTCACCGGAGATGAAGAAATCCGTGCAAGAGGCTTTCATTTGCGGCGAACTGCGCGCGATGTCCGCCACCAATGCCTTCGGGATGGGCATCGACAAGCCGGATGTGCGTCTGGTTATTCACGCCGACATCCCCGGCTCGCTGGAAAATTATTTGCAGGAGGCTGGCCGTGCTGGCCGCGACCGTTCGCCTGCGCGCTGTGTTTTGCTTTACACACCAGAAGACGTGGAGCGGCAATTCGGCATGTCTGCGCGCTCGCGCCTGACCCGCAAGGAAATTCAGGCCATCCTCAGATCCTTGCGCAATCTAGTCATAAAGAAACACAAGGAGAACGGCGAAGTCATCGCCACGCCGGGGGAAATATTGGCGGAGGATAAAGAAGCGAGTTTCGAACGCGATTCCACCACCGATGACACGCGAGTGCGCACGGCAGTTTCCTGGCTGGAAGAGGCGCAATTGCTAACGCGGGAAGAAAATCTGGTGCAGATTTTCCCCTCTTCGCTGCGGGTGGCATCGCTGGAAGAGGCGCGCAGCAGGCTTGCAGGCAAGCCACTGCCAGAATTCTACAAACAGCAACTGCTTGCCATTGTCGATGCCTTGATTGCAGCCGATGCCGACGAAGGCATATCCACCGATGAGCTGATGGGGATTGCGCGCCTTTCCTCTGAGAAAATCCGCGCAGCTTTTACTGATCTTGAACAACTCGGCATCGCCAGCAAT
>CAIYZC010000838.1 GCA_903930565.1 uncultured Pedosphaera sp. | reverse complement strand
CGCCAGCCGGCGATGAGCGCCTTCATGCGCTCGGTGTAAAGCCGGCCTTCACCGGCGTTGGATTCCCCTTGGTACCAGATCGCGCCGCGCACCGCGAAGGGATGGAGCGGATGGATCATGCCGTTGTAGAGGGCCGTGGCGCGCTGCACATCATTCGGCGGTTGCAGTTCGGCGGGGTAGGTCGGCATGGCGGGCACCAACGCGTGCTTGCCCAGTGCTTCCCGGGCCGCGGCCAGCCACTTTTCCGTTTGCCCGAGCGTTTCGCCCAGACGCTTTTGATGCGCGGGCGTGCGGGGATCGCCCAGTTGCACGCGCTCATAATCCGCCGCCAGGGCGGGGACGGCGGCGAAACCCTCGGGCGGCGTCCAGGACTCGATGCGCGTGCCGCCCCAGGTCGAATCAATCAAACCGACGGCCACATTCAGTTTGGACTCCAACTCGCGACCGAAGAAGTAACCAGCGGCGGAAAAGCCGGACCAGCCCCCGGCGGCGACGGAGGCGGGCGTGCAGAGCTGCCACGCGGCCTGGCAGTCGTCCTGCGGCAGGGGCGTCCAGGCCTTATCCACCTTGAAAAGGCGGAGGCGGGGGTGGTTGGCGGCGGCCACTTCGGCGGCGCCATTTTGCACGGCCCCGAGACCCATTTCCATATTGGACTGGCCGGAGCAAAGCCAGACTTCACCCACGAGGATGTCGTCGAATTGGACGGTGCTGGAACCGGTGACGGTCAGGGTGAGCGGACCGCCGGCGGCTTGGGCGGGCAGGCTGACCTTCCATTCGCCCCGGTCATTTGCCTTGGTTTCCCGCGAGTCGTTGGCCAGTTTGACGGTGACGGTTTCCCCCGCACCGGCCCAACCCCAAACGATGACGGGCTGGGTTTGCTGGAGGACCATGTGGGAGCCGAAGACCTTGGGCAGGCGCACGGCGGCGGATGCGGTCGAGGGGTGGCCGAGGGCGAGCCCCAGCGCGGCCGTGGTGGCGGCCAGGAAGGAAACCAAACGCGATGGTGTCATAGGTAAATTGAACTGGCGGACAACATGCCGGGACGGAACGTCAAATTACAGCGGAATTTTGACCGCCGAGGGGAGGGTTTTTTACCGCAGATGGGCATAAATGGGCGCAGATTGGGGAAGGGGAGTGGTGGACGGGGTGGACGACGGTCGAGAGGGTCATGGGGGCTTGGGAAAAAGCCTTGCCGGGAGGGGGGGCGGGCGAGCATAAACGGGGCCTTTGTCATGCCAGCACCAGCCACACGATTGCAGGGGTTTTCGGAATCGGTGATCCGCGGGATGTCCCGCCTCGCCACGCGTTATAACGCGATCAATTTGGCGCAGGGGTTTCCCGATGGGAATCCGCCCGCGGAAATGTTGGCGGCGCTGCACCGGGCCACGGACGGGCCGTTTCATCAATACGCGGTGACGTGGGGCGCGCCGCGGTTCCGCACGGCCTTGGCGAAGAAGGTCAACCGGGACACCGGGTTGGCGTTGGCCCCGGACGAGAACTTCGTGGTCACGTGCGGCAGCACGGAGGCCATGATGGTGGCGATGATGACGGCGTGCAATCCGGGAGACCAAGTGGTGGTGTTTTCGCCGTTTTACGAGAATTACGCGGCGGACGCCATTTTGTCGGGCGCGGAGCCGATTTTCGTGCCGTTGCGGCCGCCGGATTTTGGCTTTGATCCGGCGGATTTGGAACGGGCGTTCGCGCGGCGGCCGAAGGCGATCATTGTGTGCAATCCCTCGAACCCCTGCGGCAAGGTGTTCACGCGGGAGGAGCTGCTCCAGATCGGGGCGCTCGCGGAAAAGTATGACGCGTACGTCATTACGGATGAAGTGTACGAGCACATTGTGTATCCGCCGCACCAGCACATCGCCTTTGCGACGCTGCCCGGGATGTTTGAGCGCACGATCACGTGCAATTCGCTGTCCAAGACGTATTCGATCACGGGTTGGCGGTTGGGTTACGTGCAGGCGGCGGCGGCGGTGATCGCGCAGGCGCGCAAGGTGCATGATTTTCTGACGGTGGGCGCGGCGGCGCCGTTGCAGGAGGCGGCGGTGACGGGGTTGGAGTTTCCGCCCGAGTATTACGCCGGGCTGTTGGCGGAGTATTCCGCCAAGCGGGATTTGTTCCTCGGCTACCTGGCGCAAACGGGTTTGCCCCACACGCGGCCGCAGGGCGCGTATTATGTGTTGGTGGACATCTCGTCGCTGGGCTTTGCGAACGACCGGGACGCGGCGGAATGGTTGGTGCGGGAGATCGGCGTGGCCGGGGTGCCGGGGTCGAGTTTCTTTCGGGAGCCGGTCAACCATTTGATCCGGTTCCATTTCGCCAAGTCGGATGAGACATTGCGGGCGGCAGGGGAGCGGTTGTTGAAATTGGCGGAGTTGCGCGGGGCGCCGGGGCGGGTGGGTTGAGATATGTAGGCGGGGGGGCGGGTGGATGAGTTGGGTCGCGGCCCTTCAGGCCGCTGGATTCAAAATGATGGATTCCCAGGCCGATGGCCTGGGCTGAGGAATCGCGCACCTTCGGGGCGCGGGATGGGGATGGGGACGGGGGCCAGGCCGGAGTCTCGTTACCTCGGCTCCCACAAAATCGAGTGGGGAGGCGGAGGCGGGGGCGCGTTACCGCGTCCCCCGAAATGGTTGCGTCAGACCAAGGGTTTGTATTGGTCGTGTTTGGCGAGGAGGGCGACGAGGTCTTTGATTTTTTGGGCTTTCTACTTGGCGGCGACCAGCATGGCGTCGTCGGTTTGGACGATGAT
>CAIYZC010000837.1 GCA_903930565.1 uncultured Pedosphaera sp. | reverse complement strand
TGGCCGGGGCTTTATTCCGCCGCCGTGCTCACCGGCCGCCCCGGCGACACGGTCCGCTATTGCGAAAAGCTCGGCCGCACCGGCCCGGCGGATTTGGTGGCGTCCCTGGCGACGGGCACCGGCGGGGTCAACGAACTGCTCCAACGCAATCAACCCTTGTTCCGCTCGCCGTGGCGCGAGCAAGCGGCGCACTCCGCCATTTTTGGACCGTTCATCTCCTTTGCCGTGGGCTATTGCTGGCTGCTCCCGCGGGCCTCGCTTTGGGTGAAGTGGCTCGCGTTCGCCGGCGCCGGCTGGCTCTTCGCCCTGGCGTACGGTTCCTGCCGCGCCGCGCTGGTCCTGGCGCCCGCCGCCTTGCCGGGACCGGGAATCACCCTGGCCCGCCAGATTTTGTTCGCGCTCGGATTCCTGCTCGTGGTACTAATCGTGAGTGAGCCGTTTCTCTCTCTCGACAACCAGAAAGTGGAAGCCTCCCTTCGGCTGCGCCTGCCCCGGTTGGGCGGGGCGGCCCCCGCAGTTCACGCCGGCGCCACCCCCGCTCCTATGACCCAACCCTTCAACCTGCTCATCCTGTTTCTCTTTTTCGTCCTCCAAGGCCTCATTTACCTGGCCTGCCTCGGCAAGCTGGCCGAAATCCGCCGCCAGGCCGCCTCGCCGCGCCTGAAGCTCAAATTGCTCGAGAACGAGGAGCACTTGTTTGACGCCGGCCTGTACCTCGGGTTCGCGGGCACCATCATCTGCCTGATCCTGGCCTCCCTGGGCGTGATCAAAGGCAGCCTCATGGCCGCGTATTCGTCCACGTCGTTCGGCATCGTCTTCGTCTCGGTGTTCAAAATCTTTCAATTGCGCCCCACCCGCCGCGCCCTCCTCCTCCAGGCGGACGCCGCCCCCGCGGAGGACGCCGCCCCGCTGCCCCGGCCCCTGGCGGCCTCCCGCTCATGAACCGTTCGATCCTCATCGTCATCTGTGATTTCCTGCTGGTCAGCCTGCTGACCTTTTCGACGCTCGATTTCACCAAGCTCGGCGAGGAAGGCGGCGCCCCTTCCGGCGCCACCGCCTCCGCCCCGGCCGCCACGGCCGATCCCGCCGCCGTGGCGAGCCAGGATTTGGGCAAGGCCATGAAGACGGCCCTCGACCAGGAGCGCAAGGATCGCCAGAAACTGCTCGACGAACTGACCCAGGCCCGCGCCACCCTCGGCCAAAAGCAGGCCCTGCTGTCCGAACAACAGGCGCTGGTCGCCGACGGGGATACACGACTCCAAGCCACCGAAACGCTCATCCGCACCCGGGAACAACAAATCAAGGATCAGGAGCGCCAAATCAAGGAGCGCGAACAGCAGGTGCAAATCTTTCAGCAGCAGGTGCAGGCCAGTGACGACCGCACCCGCAAGCTGCAGCAGGAGCAGGCCGGGCTCGCCAGCCAATACCAGGCGACCATCAACAATCTCCAGGCGCTCAACAACGACTTGAAGAGCAACGCGGTGCAGAACGTGCTCTCCCTCGAAAACGTCGCGGCCACGGAAGCCGCCGCCCGCGAACAAACCGCCCGCGCCGCCTCCC
>CAIYZC010000836.1 GCA_903930565.1 uncultured Pedosphaera sp. | reverse complement strand
TTGGGTGGTGCCGGCAGCCGCCAACAAGCCTTTACTATAACTTGCCGCGCCGCCCCCGGAGCAAGGGTGCAAGTGTGAAGATTAGACATCGGACCAGTGACAGGAGAGTTACAGGCAAGCGCCCGATTGGGGAAAACACTGATTTCACGCCGCGATTTGCTGGATTATGATGCCCGCCGTCGTCGCCACTTTCATTCGGAGGACGCCTCCGTGGCAGAAGAGGTTTCTGTGTGGCTTCCGCGTGGCGTCCGGGTGGCGTTCGCGTGTCGCCGCCAGGGTCCGCCGCACCGCTCGCGCGGCTTGACGTCGCGCCGTGCAAGCGCGAGGGTAAGGCTCAGGCAGATGCAGACAGATTATCAATGCCATTGGCTGGGGCCGACGACTTTTCGGTTGGCGCTGAGCCTCGCCGTCCTTGCCGTGGCGCCCGCCCTCGCGGACTCCGGCCTTGAGCCCTATCCCCCCAGCAAAGTATGGGGTCCGGTGGTGTGGCATTGGGAAACCCTCCAAACTGCCGCTCCGGGCAGCGACCTTTGGCCGATCACGTGGGGTGGGGACGACCATTTATTCTCCGCTTGGGGTGACGGCGGCGGTTTTGGCGGCACCGACTCCCGCGGCCGCGTGGCGCTCGGCTTCGCCCGACTGGAAGGCCGGCCGGAAAACTGGCTGGGCTTTAATGTCAATGGCGGTTGGCAGCCCGAACACCCCTCCAGCTTCCCCGGTAAACATGGAAAAGTCTCCGGGCTCTGCTCGCTGGGCGGCGTGCTCTACGCGAATGTGAACCTGCAGGACGACACCTGGCCAAACGTGCACCATCAATTGGCCTGGTCCACCAATACTGGTGCCAGCTGGCAGCGCGCCGATTGGCGCTTTCCAAAGGGGCGGGGCGCATTTCAGCCCGGCAAGTTCCTCGCCTTGGGCCGCGACGGTTCGGGCGTGCCCAAACCCTTGGCCGGTTTCGCTTACCTCTACGGGTTCCGCCAACCCGATACCCGCGAAGAAGTTCGCGACGCGTATCTGGCCCGCGTCCCTGTCCAGCGCTTGCGGGAAGCCTCCGCCTATGCTTACTTTGCCGGGGTTGGTTCCGCCGGTTTGCCCCGTTGGGAAAGCAATTTCCAACTCGCCCGCCCGGTCTTGTGCGATCCGCACGGCCTGGCCGGTGTGACCGTGGTGTTCGAGCCTGGCCGCCAACGCTTCCTGGCGAGTGCCTTCCATGCCGGCCCCGGCCAATTGGGCCTCTTCGACGCCCCCACTCCTTGGGGGCCGTGGACCACCATCCTGTACTCCGAGAATTGGGGTGGGATGGGTTCCGCGGGCGAGGGCCTAAGTTGTGAATTCCCGGCAAAATGGCTTCGCCCGCAGGGTGACGGTGGTTGGTGCGTGTTCAGCGTGTATGGCGACGGCGGCAAGCGGGGCATTCAAGCCCACGATCGCTTCAATCTGGTCCGTGTTTCCTTTGGTCCTGGAAAACCATGAAAACCAAAAAAGTGAATGTCAACTCCGCCGACGCCGAATCCCGGTTGACGGAATTCGTCGCCAAATTCGACGATTCGAACGCCCGCTTGATTTGGGATTGCCGGTCGGAATTGCGAACCCTGCTGCCCACGGCCAATGAGGTGGTGTATGACAACTACAACTTTTTCGTGATCGGCTATTGCGCCACCGAGCGTCCGTCCTCCTGCCTTGTCTCCCTCGCGGCCGCGGCCAATGGCGTTGGTCTTTCGTTCTACCGGGGCGCCACCTTGCCGGATCCGGAGGGGTTGCTCCAGGGCGCTGGCGTTCAAAATCGTTTCATCCGGCTACCCACCGTCGCCCCGCTGCGCCAACCCGGCGTGCTGGCCCTCATCCGCGCCGCGATCGCCCAAGCCGACCCCCCCTTGCCGACAAGTGGCCCCGGCCGCCTCATTATTCAATCCGTTTCCGCCAAGCAACGCCCGAGGCGTAAAGTGGTTTGAAGGACTGGCCACCCGCGTGCGACGGGAGGATCCGTTTTGCCGTCCCGGGCCTGCATGGGCGCTTCCAGCCCCACCTCACTTTGTCTCCGTTGGGTGGTAACGACTACCATCGGGATTAATCAAAGTGGGCGTTACGAAGAGCAACCACGGCCGGCGGGGACCCGCCGGCCGGGCGGGTCCCGAGCGACTGGGTTTCGCATGGTCGGGCGGGGCGGTCGGGCCGGTGCTCTCGAGGCCGCCCAGCAACAAGGTGTGGCCATCCCACAGCCCCGGCACATCAAAATCCAATTGGCTCACCCGAAAGCGCGGCAGCGGGCGGATGGCCCCCCGCGGGGTGTCGTTGGCCGGCCGGCCGGGATCGTCGTAGCCGACGAATTCCGTGAGCGACGAGGTGCCGGTGAGGTGCAGTCGGTGATCATCGGCGGCGACTGCGGCTTGGAACGCGAGCACAAGGCCGACGTGTTGCGCCTCCGTGAGATAATTCACCGCGGAGCCGTTGGTCCCGGCGGCGACGTCGGTGACAATCGTCAGGGCATCGAGCTTCTGCAGCCACGCTTCACGCTGGTTTTCGGTGACCACGCCGGGGCCCTGCCACCATGTGACCCCCGACAACTTGCCGAGCTCATTGCTGAGTCGGCGACTTTGGGCCGGGGTGAGTTCGCCGAGAAACTGACTTTCGACAGCGTTGGTCAACGGGCGCTCGGGGGCATGGAATAAATTGGTGAGACCTGGGAATTTGGGCAACGGGACGGACTTGGTCTCGTTCGTGCGGAAGACGGCACCCGCGGCGGCCAGGACTTGCGCGAGACGGGCCGGGGAAACCCGCGCAGGATCGAATTCGGCGACCCGCAGTTGGAGCTGGATCTGCGGAGGCAGGTAGAGGAGTGCTTCCATGGCTTGGGCCAGGACCTCCACATCCGTCTTGGCCGCGCGGACGAACAGCACGCCCTTCGCGGGGTTGAAGAGGAGCACCGGGCCGCCGTCATTCGTGGCTCCCGCCGTCGCGGCGGGATCCGGCTCCGGCCACGCGCAGCCCAGGCGTCGCCCGAATGCGCGCAGCGCGGTTTGGACCTCCCTGGCCCCGGAGGGTTCCGTCGGGTTGTTTTGCACCGGCAACCCCGTGGCTTGGGACAGCCCCGCTAGGAAGCGCCGAGTGTCCACATGGAAAGTCCGCGTCACCAAAGGGTCGACCGGCGCCGGGGGCGGGGGTGTCGGGCCGGTTGGCGCGAGCGTGGCGGGGGGTGGGGCGGGATCGGCCGCCGGCACGCGCCGCCGGACCAGGCGCAAATAATCCGCGGCTGTTTCCGAAGCGGGGTCCGCTCGGAGGGCGGCCTCCAACTCCCGTCCGGCGGCGGCCCATTGACCGGCGCCAAGCAGTCGTTTGGCATCCTCCACCAAGGCGGCGGCGTGCAGCACGTTGGTGCCCACGAGCGGCGCGGGCGTGGCGTTCTCCGCGGCGGGTTCCGCGGTTACACCCAGGAAACGTTGGTTCGCCGCCAGCAGCGCACGGGCGGCCGTGTGTTCGGGGGCGAGAACCAGCAACCGACGCAGCCGGGCGTCCGCCCCGGCGTAGTCCTGCTTTTGTTGCAAGCCGCGGGCCAATTCAAACAGCGCGTCGGTCAACCCCTCGCGGACCGGTCCCGCCTGGTTTTCCGCCCCCACCCCCAAGCGGTTGACGAGCCGTTGGGCCGCCTCGTAAGCGCGGACCGCAGCCGGGAAATCCTGGTGGCTCTCCGCCTGCCGCGCGGCGGCCAGTTCCTGCCGGAGTTCCACCACTTCCGCCTGCCGGTGCAACGCCTCCCGGCTGGCCAAGTCCAAATCCCGGGCGGTGGCCCGGCCGGGCAGCACTGGCAAATACGGATCGGCGTGCACCGGCGAGTCCGGGGGGGCGTTCAAGCGCTCCACGAAAGCCGCGACCAGCGGATGCATCCCCGCCGGCGCGCGGAGGAAGAGCGTGCCGTTCGTTTCTGTGAACATCGCCCGCCGCCCCGCGGTGTTCACCCCCCATTCATCCAACTGCCGGTCCACCGCCACCCGCAACCACTCACGGCGCGCCGGTTCCGCCGCCGGCAGGGGGGCCTCGGGCATGCGCCGCTGCAATTCCTCCAACCACGGCCGCACTTCCACCCGGTAAACCTTGGCGATTGGGGTATCCCACACGGCCCCCTTCGGCCCGGTGCCCGACAGACTTCCCACTCCCGTCCCCGGCGGCCCGGCCTGGGCCAGCAACACCGGGCCGGTCGGGAGCCGCGCCCCGTCCGGTTTGGGTTTGGTGTTGGGGTTGGGCGCATTGGTTCCGCCCGCCGGCGCCGCCGGCGCGGCGGCGGCCGGCGGATTGGTCGGGCCGAGTCCGCGCAAGGTGGCGGCCACGCGCGGGAGTTCGTCCGCGGGGGTGTGCACCATCAGGGTGGTGCCGCTCTCATCCAGGAAAACCAAGCGCGTTGGCCCGCCCGGTATCGCGGTGTTGAAGTCGATTCCGTTCGCGCTGAAAAACTGCCGCACCAATCCTTGGGTGTTCGTGCCCCCCGCCGGCCGGGTGACATTCCCGATGCCTCCCGTGGTGGCCGCCCCGCCTCCCACCGCCCCGCCGCCGCCAGCGGCGGCCGCGCCTCCGGTCCCGCCCGACGCGGCCTGCACTTGCGGTATTAGAAAGTTCCCCGCCCCACCGCCGCCGGCCCCGCCGCCACCACCCGCCGACGAATTGCCGACCGCCGCCGCCGCGAAAGGAATGCCGCCCACACTCTCCAAACCTTGGCGAAAGGTGTTGGGATCCACCCGGAAGAACCGGGTGGCCATGCCCGCGGGTTCGGCGGCCAGATAGAAACCGACCGCGTAATCTTCCACTGTATAGCGCAGGGGCGCGCTCGCGCTGTGGACGATTACTTCGAGCAGGTCATGCAACCGCAGGCCCCGTAATTCCGGCCGGATGGTGATCAGCACCGCGCCCGCCTCCGGCACGTCGGCGGGTTCCCCCGGCAGGACCGCCCCCGTGTTCGGATCCACCTCGACGACGCCGGGCAACGGCAGGCGGTAAAGCGCGAAATTCACCCCCTGGTGCTCCGCGTCGCGGGCGCGGGAGAGTTCCCGCAGTTGGGCCACGACTTCGCGCAGCGGCATCTGTTCACACCGCGCGTAGTCCACCGGGATCGCGTCCAATTTGGCCAGCAGCGCCTTGCGTCCCGGGGAGGCCCCGCGCTGCGGGGTTTTGCCGCCCGGATCGGCGGCACCGGTGCCACCCGGCAGCGCGGCGGCCACCCAGCCGGCCGCGAGCAGGCTCAGCCCCAGCACCAAGGCCGGGACCGCCGGCCCGGGGTGGGGGAATGGCGCGGGCCGGACCAGTCGGCGGATGCGCGCGAGCAACGGGGCCCCCGCGGCCGCGAGCACCAAGGGCGCCCCGGGCCGGAGCTCCTCCAACGTGGCCAATGCGCGGACATACACCGCCCGGTTGCCGCAGGCCGCCACCGCCAGGTCGTCGCAGCAGAATTCCCGCGTTTCTCGCACCTTCCGGGACACCCACCAAACCGCCGGGTGATGGAAGAGCAGCGTTTCCACCGCGCATTGCAGGAAATTCACGAGGTAATCATGCCGCCGAATGTGGGCGAGCTCATGCGCGAGCACCGCCGCCAATTGGTCCGGCGACAACCCTGCCAGGCACGCCGCGGGCAACAGTATTACCGGCCGCCACCAGCCCAGCGTGGCCGGCACTTCCACCAGCGCGGAGTAAATCAACCGCACGGGCCGGCGGACGCCCAAGCGCCCGGCCAGGTCCCGCAATCGGTCCGGCCACGGAGCGGGCAAGGGGGCGCCCGCCGCGCGGGCCGCGCGGCGCACCAGCCGCCAGCCGGCCGCCAGCCGCCCGGCCATCAGCAAGACCCCGGCCGCCCACGCGCCCACCACCCAAGGCAATAGCCTGGCCACCGGCGAGGCCGGCGGGGGAGTGGTCGTGCCCCGGGGATTCAAGTTCAACAAGCGGGGCGGGGCCGGGTCGGTCAATTCCGTGGCCGGGCGGGGGATTTCTGCCCGCACGGCCGGCACCAAGGGTGTTGCCACGCGCCCAAAGCCCGGCGGCGGCGCGAGTCGGTGGAGCGTCCACACCGGGGCGAGTGCCAGCAGGGCCAACGCCGTGCAGGCGACGGCGTGACGGAGGGTGGCCGGGTGATGGCGAAGCAGGCGCAACCCCGCCGCGAGCCAGGCCGCCACGATCGCCCCTTGCCAGGTGAAGTGCAGCAGCGTCCAACCGAGGACCGCAATCCAGAGATTGATTCCGGGAGCGTTCAAGCGCGGGCCTCCATTTCTTCGATCAAATGCCGGATTTCCGCCAACTCATCCGGTGTGGCCCGGCGGCTGGAGAGCGCCTGCAGCACCAACTGGCTCGCCGAACCGCCAAAAGCCCGGTCCAACAAGTGGCCGACCAGTTGCCGTTGGACTTCGGCCTCGCCGACTTGCGCCTCATAAATATGCGAGCGCGCCGATTCGTCGCGCCGCACCAAGCCCTTCTCGGTCATGATTTGGAGCAATTTCAGCGCCGTGGTATAGCCCGTGTCCTGAAGCGCGCCCAGTTCGTCATGAATGGCGCGCACGGTGGCGGGCCCCCGGCGCCACAGGACGCGGAGGATCGCCAGCTCGGCGTCCGTGGGTTTCGGCGGGGTTCGCAGCGAAGTTTGGCCATGCATGAGGTTAATATACGAAGTGCTTCGTATATATCAACGAAGATTTTCGTACTTGCGCAACTTGGGTCCTTGGTGGCCGCCCTGCCGCTTTGGCCATCGTTCTTTTCAATAGCATATGGCCATAAATTGCCAAGCCGCCCGCACTCCGCTATAGTGCGGCGTGTTAACTGCATGAGCCGCCCAGAATTGTCCGCCCCGAGCAACCCGCCCCCGTCCCCCACGGCGGCCGCCACTCCCGTCCTCCCCCCCGTGCGCCGCCCGCGTAAGAGCGCTTGGCGGCTCTTCGGCCAGGTCTTGGACCACGGGGGCCCCGGGTATTTGCAATTCGCCATCACCAATGTTTGCAACGCCCGGTGCGACTTTTGCGGGTTCGCCGTGGACCGGTTCGATCCCAAAAAGCGCCGCAGCGTCACCCTCCAGGAAGCGCGGGACGTTATCGACATCGCCGTGCGCAACCACATCGGCTACCTCCTCTTCGTCGGTGGCGAACCCCTCGTCCACAAAGACTTGCGCGCCATGGTGCGCTACGCCGCGGAACAGGGCCTGCACCCCATGATCTGCACGAATGGTTCGTTGTGGACCGAGGCCGTCATGCGCGATCTGGCCGCCGCCGGCTTGAGCAGCGTCATTATGTCCATCGACGCCCACGACGTGGCGCGACATGAGAAAAACCGGGGCCTGCCCGACGTGTGCCGAAAGATCCAGGAGGCCAATCGCGTTTTTGCCTCGTTGGGCATCCAAACGACCGCCAGCGTCACCGCCAGCAAGCTGATCGACGACTACGCCAAGCTGCCCGATTTCCTGCGCACTCTCGGTTTCCACAGCTGCACCTTCAGCTACCCCCTCACCACCCTGGCTTCGAGCTACCTCAGCTTCAGCGACTCCAGCCTGGTGAACTACCGCACCGAAGAATTGATCGAGGTCTTCGAGCGCATCAAGCAAATGAAAGCCGATAGCGGCTTCCCCGTCGTCAACCCGACCGAATCGCTCAGCGAAATGCAGCGGCACCTCCGCAAGCAGCCGGAAAAATTCGGCTGCCTCGGCGGCCACAAATACTTCTATTTGGATTGGAACCTGAACTTGTACCGCTGCCATGCGTGGGAGAAACCCATGTGCAACATCTACGAGTTCGACCAAACCAAGCTCATCCGCGACGGCTGCACCAAGTGCATGATCGACTGCTACCGCGACCCCAGCGTTTTGCAGTTCGTGGCCATCAGCACCAGCGACGCGTGGCAAAACCTCAAGCGCGGCCGGGTGGGCGCCGCCGCCAAAAACATCTTCGACCGCCGCAACCTCACGTCCCTCAAAGCCGTCTGGGACGACCGCAAATGGATCGGCAAAGTTTGAACCCGTGGACCACCGACGTGCCGGAACCACGGATTTTCAACCACAGAGTGCAGATAAGCTCACTGTTGAGACATCTTGGGCCGAGTCCCCACGTTCCATCTGCGCAAATCTGCGCCATCCGCGGTTAGATAATCGCACCATCCGCGGTCACTTCCCGCACATCCGCCACGAACTCATCCACGTCGCCCGCCGTCGTGTCCCAACTGCACATCAACCGGCACGTCCCCGGCGGCACGTGCGTGTAGAAGTGCCAGCCCCGGCCGTGCAGCGCCGCGACCACCGGCTCGGCCATCCGCGCGAAGACCACGTTGGTCTGCACCGGAAAGGCGATTTCCACGGCGGCCAGTGGGCGTAGTCCCGCCGCCAGGCGCGCGGCCATGGAATTTGCGTGGGCCGCATGACGCAACCAAGCACCATCCTCCAGCATGCCCACCCACGGGGCGCTCAAAAAGCGCAGCTTGCTCGCCAGTTGCCCCGCCTGTTTGCGGCGGTAGCCAAAATCCCGCGCCAGCTCTGGATCAAAGAACACCACCGCCTCGCCGACCGCCAGGCCGTTCTTGGTCAGCCCGAAGCTCAACACGTCCACGCCCGCCTCCCCCGTGATTTCGCCCGGCGCCACCCCCAACGCCGCCACCGCATTGGCCAGCCGCGCGCCGTCCAGATGCACCCGCAGCCCGAGTTCACGCGCTGTCGCCGTCAATGCCCGCAACTCCGCCGGCGTGTAAACCGTTCCCATCTCCGTGGCCTGCGTCAGGCTCAGGGCCTTGGGCCGCGGGTAATGCACGTCATCGCGCCGCCGCGCTGACCGCGCCAGCTCGTCCGGGGTCATTTTGCCGTCCTCCCCGGGCACCAGGAGCAGCTTCGCCCCGTTCGTGAAAAACTCCGGCCCCGAACACTCCGCCACTTCCACATGCGCGTGCTGATGGCACAGTATGCCGTGGTAGGACTGGCACAAGGCCGCCAGCGCGAGGGAATTGGCCGCGGTTCCGCTGAACACGAAAAACACTTCGCACGGCCGCCCCAGCACCTGGCTGATCAACTGGTTCGCCCGCGCTGTCCACGGATCGTCCCCGTAGCTGGTGGCATGGTCGGCGTTCGCGGCCGTCAGTGCGGCGAAGGCTTCGGGGCAAATGCCCGCGTAGTTGTCACTCCCGAAATGCCGTGGTCTTCGGTGCTCGCTCTTCATGCCGCGCACCCTAGCGCAACCCGCCGCCCCCGGCAAAAGCTTTTGGACCGGCGGCAGCCGGGTTTGAAACGGAGGGCTCTGGATTAGTCGAAATGCCATCCTGCGCACAGGAGCCACCCCCGCGATCAGCCAGGTGGGGCCTGGGCGGGCGGGAAGGTCATTAATGGCGGGTGAGTTCGCGGAAGCAGCTGGGGGATGGAAGTTGGCGATCCCGCCGTTGGGGGGGGCGCAACTGGTCACCAAGAATGAAACGCGGGCTCAAGGCATTTCCTCGGATGTGATTGGCGGGTGATCGTTTGGTGTCGGTTCGGAGGTGGCCGCCTTGGTAACTGGATTTGCTCCCTTGGTCTCCGGCCGGTTCGTGCTGGCCAGGGCGGGGGATTTGGGCGAGGTTGGCGGGGATGCAATTGGTCAATCAACGGTTGGTGATCGCGGGCCGGGAATTCGGGTCGCGACTGATCCTGGGCACGGGCAAGTTCTCGTCGCCGGAGGCGATGCGGGACGGCTTGGCGGCGAGCAGCACGGAAATCGTGACCGTGGCGCTGCGGCGCGCGGACCTGAGCGGCGGACACGATCCGTTCGCGAATATCTTGGAGTTTATTGATCCGCAAAGGTACCTGCTGCTGCCCAACACGAGCGGGGCGATGACGGCGGCCGAGGCGGTGCGGTTGGCCCGGCTGGCGGTGGCGGCAGGGTTGCCCAAATGGGTGAAGCTCGAAATCCACCCGGACCCGCGGTATCTGCTGCCCGATCCGGTGGAGACTTTTCTGGCGGCGGAGATTTTGGTGAAGGAGGGTTTTGTGGTGCTGCCGTACATCAATGCGGACCCGGTACTGGCCCGGCGGTTGCAGGATGTGGGGGTGGCCACGGTGATGCCGTTGGGCTCGCCCATCGGATCGAACCGCGGGCTGCAAACGCGGGATCAATTGCGGATCATCATTGAACAGGCGACGGTGCCGGTGGTGGTGGACGCAGGGATCGGGGCGCCCAGCCAGGCCGCGGAGGCGATGGAAATGGGGGCGGACGCGGTCTTGGTGAACACGGCGATCGCCGTGGCGCGCGATCCAAACCGTATGGCGGCCGCTTTCAAATGGGCGGTGGCCGCGGGGCGGACGGCTTACGAAAGCGGGTTGGCGCCGGCGCAAATTTCGGCCAGTGCGACGAGTCCGTTGACCGCTTTTTTGGACTAAATCGGCGTGGGGCCGCATTCGGGGATTGGATGGTCGGACGATATTGGAGAGGCACTTGCCGGAAAACCATTCGTGTGCGAATGTACACATTGTATGGCAACCACTACCAAAGAGGCAACGGTATCGGTGCGGCTCACGGCCCGCGAAAAGGCCGGCTTGGACGCTGATGCCCGTATGAAGGGGATTCCCTCCGGTACGGCCGCGGCGGCTTACATTGCGGAAGGGGTGCGGCGCAGCCGATTTCCCGCGATTGATTTTCGGGACGGTCAACCTGGCCGGGTGGCGTACCTGGTGGGCAGTCGGTGGCCGGTCTGGATGGTGGTGGAGTTAGTGCGGGAAGTGGATGGCGATCTGGGGGAAGCCGTGAAACTTATCCGCAAACCCGCTGCGCTGGTCCGGATGGCGCTGGCCTACGCGGAGGCTTACCCGCAGGAAATTCTGGATAGCGCGGCGCTGGCGGCGCGGCGCGATTTTGCCGGCATGCAACAGGAAATTCCCGACTTGGAGCAGCTGTGAAAATCAAGTTGCTGCTGGACGTGCATATCTCCCCGGAAGTGGCGGCGGCGTTGCGGCGGCAATTTCCCGGTCTGGATGTCAAAAGCATCCATGAAAATGACTGGGCGGCGCTGGCGGATGAGGTGCTGCTGGAGTTGCTGGACCAAGAAGCCCGCGTGCTGGTCACCCGCGACGTGAACACTGTGCCGCTCCACTGCAAGGCGCGATTGGCGGCCGGCAAAACCTTTGCCGGAGTGATTTATGCGGACAGCAAGCGACTGCGGCAAACCGACCAGAGAGGCCTGATCCGGCGGCTGGCGGAGGTGGTGGAGAGGTACGGAAACGAGGATTTCACCTGTCGATCGGGCTGGCTTTGAGCGGGGGATGGGGGCTGGCTCCCTGCGTATTAACTTCTTCCTTTGCCTCGATTCGGATCGGGTTCCGTGAGCGGATTACGCAAGGCGACGTGAGGGGATTATCGAGCTCCTGCGGTTCCGACCACGTGGGCAATGTGGGGTGGTGAGGGGCCGAGGCTCCCCGATTGGCCGCTGAGGCTTATTTGGCCGCGGGGCCGCGGGCGGGGTAGTGGTCGAAGGCGTCGGCGTCCGCGCCGGGGGTGGCGCGGGGATCGCCGGTGGCGGCGAGTTCGGCCATCAAACGGCGGTCGAGGTCGGCGACTTGGGCGGCGTAGGCGGGGTCCGCCGCGACGTTGTGCATTTCAAAGGGGTCGGTGCGGAGGTCATACAATTCCCGGGCGGGACGCAGGCCAAAGGCGCGGGCGAACGCGGGGTCGTCCGGGTGCGTCGCGACCCAGGCTTTCGCACGGCCGGCGTCGACGTCGGCAAAGCCCGCGTAGGTGTTGGCGGCGAAGGCGGCGAAATCCGGGGTCCGGCCGGCGGCGGGGGGATTGCCGGCGGGCCAACGCCCGGGGCGGAAGTTGCGGAGGTAATGAAAGTCCCGTGTGAGCAGCGTCCGCATGGGGTAGCCAACGCCGGTTTGATCGCCGTCGGTGCGACCATGGCTGGTGTGACGTTCCATGCCCGTGAGGAGGTGACCGCGGGCGGGGTCCACCCAACCGGCACGGCCGCCAAGCAACACTTCCAAAAAGCTGCGGGCAGTCATTTCGGCGGGCGGGGTCAGACCAGCGGCGGCGAGGAAGGTGGGGGCCAGATCGGCCAGACTCACGAAATCCTCGACCACGCGCCCGCCCGGAACGCGGTCGCCCCAACGGACGGCCAGGGGTTGGTGGGTGCCGGTGTCGTAGCAGGTGGCTTTCGAGCGGGGGAAGGGCCAGCCGTTGTCGCCGGTGATGACGATGAGCGTGCGGTCCAGTTCGCCGCGACGTTCCAGTTCGGCCACGGCCGCGCCCGCCAGG
>CAIYZC010000835.1 GCA_903930565.1 uncultured Pedosphaera sp. | reverse complement strand
TACACATCATTTTTCCGCCGCCCAAGGCTGGCTGGGACTGGGCAACTTGAACGAAGCCCTGGTTGAATTGGCCCAATTGCGCCCTGTCCACCACGAGGCCCCGGAGGTGCTGGAACTGCGCTGGCAGATTTTGGCCACGGCTCGGCGTTGGAACGAAGGACTCGCCACCGCCGAGACCCTCGTGGCGCGGGCGCCGGATTGCCCCCGCGGCTGGGTGCATCGCGCGGTCTCGTTGTACCGCTTGGGCAGCGCCCAAGCGGCCTTCGACGCGCTCGCCCCGGCCTTGAGCCGCTTTCCCCGCGATTGGGTCGTGCGTTATGACCTGGCCTGCTATGCCTGCCAACTGGATCGACTGACCTTGGCGCGAACTTGGCTGTCGGAAGCTTTGGAGTTGGGTGAATCGGAGCGGGTGAAAAACTTGGCGCTGGAGGATCCGGACTTGCAGGTGCTTTGGCCGGAGATTCCCGAGTATTGATCCGGGACGGGCGGTAAGGGGGCGGTTCGGTTTCCGACCCGGGGGTGGCGCTGAGCATGCCAACCTGACGTTGGCATGGTTTAAGCTAAAAAGCTTTTGACGACAGATATGAAAAAACCAACGAAACTGGAAGCCGAGGCCGATCGGGCCTCCTCCCTCGGTGTCGGTCCGGCCATTTTAGTGGCGGACAGCGACGCAGGCAATCGGCGCCGGGTCGAGACCGCGCTCCGCGCGGCCGGCTATCAACCCATCCCCGCCGCCGACGGCCGGCTCGCGCAGGAGTGGACGGTTCAGCCTTTGGCGGGAGTCGTTCTCAGCTTGGGTTTGCGGGGCGTGGACCCCTTGAGCCTGCTGCCGCAGATCCAGGAACACTCCCCCGGCGTTCCCATTATTGTGCTGGCGGCGGAGGGCCAGATCAACGAAGCGGTCGCGGCCGTGCGGCGCGGAGCCACCGAAATCCTTACCAAACCATTTACACCGGCGGAAATTTTGGCAGCCCTCACCCGGGAACGCACCCCGTTGCCCGACCCGGCGCAACCCATCACCCGCCCCGCCCCGGGGCATGAGTTGATCGGCACTTCGGCAGCGGCCAACCAATTGCGACGCCAGATTCAAATCCTGGCCGAACGCGACATGCCGGTGCTGATCTTGGGCGAACCCGGTACGGGCCGGCGCTTGCTGGCGCGCCTGATCCACGAAGGCGGTGGCAGCGGACGTCCGTTCGTTCCGTTGTCCTGCCCGCTGCTCGGGGATGAATTACCCGCTTGGGACCAAGCCGAGGGCGGCACCCTGCTGTTGGAAGACCTCGGCGAATTGTCCCGTCCGCTGCAAGTTCAACTCCTCGAGACCTTGCCGGGACTGCGCGAAATGGTGGGGCTGCGACGCCCCTCGCGCGCCCCCCAACTGCGTCTTTTGGCCACCGGCTCGGATGACTTGACGGCCCGCGTAGCCCGCCGCGAGTTCCCCGCGGAGCTCTATTACCGAATGGGCGTGGTGGTCGTGGTGGTGCCCCCGCTGCGGGACCGCCGCGAAGACGTGCCCGCGCTGGCGGAGCATTTCCTGGAGCTGGAAGCGGCCGCCCAAGGCGTGACCGCGCCCCGGCTCAGCGTCCCCGCCCAAGACCTGCTCGTGGCCTACCCTTGGCCCGGAAACCTGCGGGAACTACGCAATGCCCTCGCCCATGCCCTGGCATTCGGCACCGGCCGCGCCTTGCAACCGGAAGATTTCCCGGCCGCCATCACGGAACACACGGTCGCGCCGGGGGGGAACTCCGCCGGCAAACCCGAGCCGATGCTGGCCGGACGCACCCTCGCCGAAGTGGAGCGTATTTGCTTGCGCCAAACCCTGGCCCTTTGCGACGGCAGCAAGACCGCCGCGGCCAAAATGCTCGGGGTTTCCGAGAAGACCGTTTACAATCATCTCACCCGCATGGCCCAGGAATAATCCGCCGCTGCGGCCCGCCGGGCCGCCCCGGTCACTTACCTTCGACCACCGGCCGCGGAGTGCCGATCTGCCCAAACAAACCGACCAACAAACCGGCCACGATCGCCACCCCGCCCCATAATTGCCCCCAGTGCAGCGGCTCGCCCAACCACACCGCCGCAATCACCAAGCCCGCCAAAGGTTGCGCGAAAATGGTCATGGCCACGATGTTTACATCTGATTCCTTGATGACCACAAACCACACCGCGTAGCCCACCGCGGTGCACACCACAGCCAGGTAGGCGAGCAGGGCCCAATCCCGCGCGGGCAGCCCGCGGGCTGCGGCCCAAGTGGCGGGGCCGTCGCACAAAAGGTTGCCCGCCGTGCCCGCGAGCAGGGCCAGCGTCAGGATTTTCATCATCCCCGCCCGGGCCATCAGGGGCTTGCCCATGATGGAATAAAGCGCTTCGCAGAGGAAACTGGAGATAAAGATTAGGCTGGCCGCCAGGCCGCCCAATTGAAACCCCGCGCCGGAGGCCGCGTTGAGCAGCACCACCCCGGCCATGCCCAGCCCGAATCCAAACCAACGTTGCGGACCGATGTGTTCCCGCAAAAACACGGCCGCCGCCACCGACGTGAGCAAGGGCTCCGCGCTCATGAGCACCGCCGAATCCCCCGCCGTGCCCAGTTTCACCCCCCACACCTGCACCCGGTGGCCCAGCATGAATACGATCAGCCCCATGACCACCGTCTTAACCAAGTCCCACCCCCGCGGGGCCGCGCCGCGAAAGAGGGGCCAAAAGACGACCAAACACAGTCCCGCCAGCCCGAAGCGCAGCGTCACCATCCCCCCGGCGGCAAGGTGTTCGGCAAGGGTCTTGTAGATGGAAAGCGAGGCCGCCCAGCAAAAATTGAGCAGGATCAACAGCACGAGGTAGGCAGGGCGCATGATAATTCAATCGCGGAGGGGTGGCGGACGGCGGCGCCCTTATTTGAGCGGGGTTCCGGCGGCGATGCGGGCGGGTTGGGCGAGCTGGATCCCGATGGCGTCCAACCGGGCCTTGGCGGCCAGATTGAGTTCCTCCCGGAGCGCAAAATGCTCCTTGTCCGGCATTACCGCCGTGGAATGCAGGACCAGCAAATGCAGCCCGTTATCCTGAAATTTGTCAAAACTGATGATGCAGTCCCGGGTCAGGTGATGTCCGCCGTAGACCTCGCGCAGGATGCCCAGGGCCTGCCGCAGTTGAGCGATGGGCGTTTCGGCCGCCAGGACCAAACTCAACTCGGTTTGAATGAGCGGCCGCTGCGAGATGTTGACGATCGTGGCGTTCCCCACCGCTTTGTTGGGAATGGTGACCAGGTGGCCTCGGCCATTGCGCACCCGCAGGCTGCGCAAACCGATGCTTTCCACCACGCCTTCGAGGGTGTCGAGGCGAATGACATCACCGACCCGAAACGGCCGGTCCATGAACACCGCCACCGCTCCGAACAAATTCGCCAGCGTGTCCTGCGCCGCCAAACCTACCGCCAGACCGCCGATGGAGAGCGAGGTGATCGCGGCCGTCACGTTGATCTGCAGATTCTGGGCGGTCGCCAGCACGGCCACGACCACAATGAATGTTTTGGCCGATTTGCGAACCACCGAGTACAGCTGCTCGTCCATGGCCCCCTGGCCGCTGGCGGGCATTCGCCGCCGCCACAACCCCATGAACAAATCGGTGAGTTTGAGGAGGATGTACGTCAGCGTGGCGGCCATCAGGATGGTAAGGCCACGGCTGATGAGGAGTTCGACGCGATCCGGCCAATGGATGATGCCGAGACCGATCTGCAGCAACAGGACAAACACCACCAACTTGACTGGCCCATTGAGCAATTCCAGCAACAGGTCGTCCGCGCCCGCCCCGGTGCGCGCCGCCCGGCGGCGGAGCCACACACAGGTGAGATAATCCAATAATTTCGAGACGTAGAAAGCGAGCAGTATGTAGAGCGCCGAGGCTAGGTACTTCCACAGCTCGTTCCCCAGCCAGACCTGCTGCAGTATGGGAAAATCGACCGTCAAACGCGTCACCCAGGCAGGCGTCACGTCGCTCTCCAAGGGGAATGTCCGGGCGATTTTGGCCAGCCCGGCCCGGGCGGCAGCCACTTCCCCCGCGGTCCGGTTGGTGGCCGTTTGCTGCGCCCACAGGGACCAAGCCCAGAGCAGAAACAAGCCGGCCAGCAGGCCCCGGTGCCAAGTGCTGAATTTGGATTTCATGATCAGTGGGCCGTTTCGGGCAAGGGGCGCGCTCAGCCTCCCGCCACAATCCGCACGATCTCCAACCGATCCCCTACTCGAACTTCCCGGAGCGCGAACTCCGAGGGCGCCACCGCTTCCCCGTTGAGTTCCACCACCACACTGCGCGGCGGCAGGTTCTGGGCGCGCAAAAAGGCTTCCAGCGTGGCCGGCAATTCCGCCATCAATGCCTTCCCGTTCGCCTGAATCACCCCGGTGCTCATCGTTGGCCTCAGGCCGTCAGCGCTGCGTCCCAGTCTTTCCAGACGGGCTCATAACCCAGCCGCCGAATGAGCGCGGCCACCTCTTCCGGGGTGCGCTCATCGGCGATTTCAAACTGTCCCGTGGCGCGCGTCCGCTCGCCCGCGGCCAATTCCACGATGCGGCCGCGCTCCGTGTGGTGGAGGTTTTGCCGCCCCGCGCCAGTGTAGCCGCCGGGTTCCGTATGGCTCCCCGCGCTCACCATCGTCACCCCCAACGGCATCAACCCGTCCCGCAACGCCGCCGGTTCCCGCGTGGAAAGCACCAAACCCACGTCCGGCAGAAACAGGCGGAACGCCGCCACCAGTTGCACCAATTCGCGGTCGCGCAACAAAGTCAGCGGCGCGAACTCCCCGGCGCAGGGTCTTAGCCGCGGCAGTGAGATCGTCAGTTGGCATTTCCAACAGGTGCGCAACAAGTATGCGGCATGGGCGGCCACCGACAACGCCTCCCGCCGCCAATCGCTCAGACCGTAAAGCGCGCCGATTCCCAAACGCCGGAAACCCGCCATCGCCGCCCGCTCCGGGGTCTCCAATCGCCAGTCAAAATTCCGTTTCGGCCCCGCCGTATGCATGGTCGCGTAAACCTCCCGATCGTAGGTCTCCTGGTAAACCACCAACCCCTCCGCCCCCGCCGCGACCAGCGGGACATACTCCGCCGTTTCCATCGGCCCGATCTCCAACGACAAACTCGGGACCTCCAAATGCAAGGCCGCGATCGTCGCCGCCAGATACCCATTTGAAATGAACTTGGGATGCTCCCCCGCCACCAACAACACGTTGCGGAAGCCCTGCGCTTGCAATGCCTTTGCCTCCCGCACCACCTCCTCCACGGACAAAGTCACCCGCAAAATCGCATTGTCCCGGGAAAAACCGCAGTAACTGCAGTTGTTGATGCATTCATTGGAGAGGTAAAGCGGTGCGAAGAGGCGGATCACGCGACCGAAACGCTGTTGCGTCAACGATTGGGACCGACGGCACAAGGTTTCCAACTCCGCGCCGGCAGCCGGGGAAATCAAAGCGCCAAAATCTTCCAAACCGAGGACCTCCCGCCCCAAAGCGGCCCGCACTGCCGCCGCCGGAGCGGCCACCGACGCCGCCACCCGGCGATCCAAATCCAAGGCATTGAACTCGCGCACAAAACTCATAAATGTATTGAACCAGCTCTACCCCCCCAATCCAAGCGCCAAACCGACCGGGGAGCCGGGAGGAAGGCGGAGCGCCACCCACTCCCCGGCAACCAAGTCCTTAGACCGGCGGAGTGCCGGATGCGGGGCCTCCCGGAGTCGGGCGCGCCGGACGAGCGGCGACCGGTTTCCGCGTGGGCAAAGGTTTCAAACCCGAGACGAACAGATTCATATCCTTGGCCGGGCGGTACAAAATGGTAGCCTCCGCCACGTTTTGCGGGGCGGGGGCGAGCACAAACGCCCGGGGAGGGATGCTCCGGCTAATCACACACCCGGCGCCCACGACCGCCCCCTCGCCGATGCGGATTTCACGACCGCCCGCGCACAAAACGATGGAATGGGGACCGACAAACGAATTGCGCTCAAAGATCACCCGCCCGGCTCCTTTGGTATGGGAAAGCACGGTGGTGCGCATGCTGATGGCGGCGCCATCCTGGATCTCGATGTATTCCGGGTACTCGTTATCCAAATAAACGTCGTCGCCGATCCATACGTTGCGCCCCATTTTCACGCCCCGAAGGCGGTGCAGAAACGGACGCAAGGAAGTGGCGCCGGGCGCCACGCGGGCCAGCATGGCCAGAAACCGGTTGGCCACGCGGCGCGGAAAGGATTTGTTCATGGGTTGGCTTTCCGAATCCGTTTGAAACGCTCCCCGGTGGAGGACTCCGCCAGCAAC
>CAIYZC010000834.1 GCA_903930565.1 uncultured Pedosphaera sp. | reverse complement strand
GTACGGGGCCGCGAGTTCGCCGATCCTGGCGGCGGGCCGGGTCATCCTCAACCAGGACCATGACAAGGACAGCTTTTTGCTGGCGGTGGACGCCGCCACCGGCCACGTGGCTTGGCGCGTTCCCCGGCCCGACGCCGTGCGCAGTTATTCCACCCCGGCGGTTTGGGAGCCGGCCGGCGGACCGGAGCTCCTAGTGGCGGGGGCATTGGAATTGGCCGGTTACGACCCAACGAACGGCGCCCGCAAATGGTGGATTGGCGGGCTGGCCCGCATCGTGATTCCCACCCCCCTGCCGGTGGGCGACACCATTTACATGGCCTCCTGGGCGCCGGGCGGCGACCCGGGACGTCGCTTGGGCTTGGATGCCTGGCCCGTCGCCCTGCAGAAATGGGACGCCAACGGGGACGGCAAGCTGACCCGGGCGGAAATCAAGGATCCCGAAGTGCTCGACCGCTTCTTCCGCATCGATGTCAACCAGGACGGCGCCTTGGACCAGGCCGAGTGGGAGCGGCACGCCCGTTATTTCAGCGAGGCGCGCAATTCCCTGCTGGCGATCCGGCCCACGGGCAAGGGGGAACTCCCGCCCGACGCCGTGACGTGGCGCCACCCCCGCGGCAGCCCGTATGTGGCGAGCCCGGTCGCGCTGGATGGCATCGTTTATATGGTCAAGGAAGGCGGCATCGTGACCAAACTCGATTCGGCCAAGGGCGACTTGCTCCAGGAGGAACGCGTGCCGGGCATCGGGAATTATTTTGCCTCGCCGGTCGCGGGGGATGGCAAAGTCTATCTCGCCAATGAATCCGGAGTCCTCACCGTGCTGGCCGCACAAAAGAGCTGGCAGGTGATCGGCACCCGCGAATTTCACGAGAAAATCTACGCCACCCCGGCCTTCGGGGCCGGCACGCTGTTTGTGCGCACCGAAGCGGCGCTGTACGCCTTTCAAACCCCGCCGTGATCCCCCGCCGGCGGCCGCAAATGTCACCGCGATATCACCGCGCGGCACTCGCGGTCGGCCGCGCGTTTGTTTAGGCTGGGGGCATGAATGAGCGATTGGATGCGACGGCGGTGGTGGCGGATATACTGCGGGTCTTCCGGGAGCGCGGCGACCGGCATTACGGTGAGCAGGTGACGGAGCGGCAACACGCGCTGCAATGCGCGCTGTTCGCGCGCGAGCGCGGGGAATCCCCCGCCCTCGTGGCGGCCTGCCTGCTCCATGACTATGGCCATTTGGTGCATGACCTGGGGGAGGACATCGCCGCCCGCGGGGTGGACGCCCGGCATGAGGAAGCCGGGGCGAAC
Organism: uncultured Pedosphaera sp.; assembly: GCA_903930565.1. GTDB lineage: Bacteria > Verrucomicrobiota > Verrucomicrobiia > Limisphaerales > Pedosphaeraceae > CAIXFN01. The sequence goes on along the minus strand of CAIYZC010000834.1, from coordinate 2,430 downwards.
CGGTTGTCCCGGTGGTTCCCGCCCGAGGTGGTGGAACCCGTCCGCCTCCACGTCGCGGCCAAACGATACCTGTGTTGGAAGGAGCCCGATTACCTGGCCGGCCTCTCCGCCGCCTCCCGGCAAAGCCTGCAGCTCCAAGGCGGTCCCATGACGCCCGAGGAGGCGCTCGAATGGGAACAAAACCCGCACCTGGAAGCCGCCCTCCGCCTGCGGCGTTACGATGACCAGGGCAAAGTGACGGATTTGGCCACCCCGGATATGGAATCCTATCGGCCCCTGCTGGAAGCTTTGGTGCGCTAAGCCGTTCCGCGGGCGTCCGGTCGGGAATTAAGGTGAATTGCGGGCTTGCCGGGCTCCGCGGCCGGCGGCATGTTGAAGCAAGTAAAAATGCACCAGCGTAACAGGCATGAAGGCTCCCCATCCGGGGGCGGGGTAACGGCCGCGGCGATCCGGTCCGACGACCGGAAGGGTCCCGACTGGCGGTGGGGCTGGGGATTGCTGCTCCTTTGGCTGCTGACCGGCGGAGCGGGCTGCTCCCGGAAGCCGCGCAAGGAGCTGTACTTGGAGCGGGGCGAACGCTTCCAAGCCAAGGCCAACTACCCGAAGGCGGAGGTCGATTTCCTGCACGTTCTGGCCACCGACTTTGGGAACGTCCGGGCCATGCAGGGTTTGGGCGCCATCTATTTGGACGAGGGGCGCCTGCCGGAGGCCGCGGCCGTATTGGATCGCGCGGCGGAACTCGCGCCCAACGACGTGTCCATCCGACTGCGCCGCGGCATTGCTTTTCTCTCCTTCGGCGAATGGGAGCGGGCGCGGAACGACGCTTATTTTGTCCTGGATCACCGGCCCGATGAAGCCGATGCGGCCTTGGTGGTGGCGGAGAGCGCCCGCACCCCCGCCGAGCAGGCCGCCGCGCTGCAAAAGCTGGCCCGCTATTCGCCGCCGAACGCCCGTCACGCCGGGGTCGAGGCCGCGGAGGCGGCCCTTTACCTGCGCCGCCAGCCGCCCGACTTGGAAGCGGCCCAAGCCGCGATGCAAGTGGCCGTGGCGCTGGCCCCCAATTCCAGCGTGGTGCAATCCGTCCGGGGCTTCCTCAGCCTGGCCAACAACGATGTGGTCACCGCCCAGGACGCTTTCCGGCAAGCCGCCGAACTCGCCCCGCCCTACTCCCCCCGCCGGCTGCGTTACGCCCAATTTCTGACCAAGCAGGGGGATTTGAAGGGTGCGTTGGAGGTGCTCCGCGGCCTGGTCAAACTGGCCCCGGAAAACATGCCCGCCTGGCTGGCCCTCGCGCAAACGGCCTACGACGCCAATCAATTTGACGAAGCCGCGCCGGCCGTGTCGGAGGTGCTGCAACGGAACAGCGCGGACCACGCGGCCCATTTGCTCAGCGGCAAAATCGCGCTCGCCCGCGGCCAGGCGGCCGCGGCCGCCACGGAGTTGGAAGCGCTGGCGGTGAAATTCCCGAAGGAAGTCGTCGTGCAAACGGAATTGGCGCGGGCCTGCATGGCCTTGGCGGAATGGCCCCGGGCCGCCGCCGCGCTGCACCAAATCCTCTCCCTGGAACCCACCAACCGCACGGCCCGGCTGGCGCTGGCGCAGGTCGACCTGGAGCGCGGGGAGCTCGCCGCCGGTATTTACACGCTGAAACAAATGGTGCGGCAGGAACCCGACTGGGACCAAGCGAAACTGCTGCTGGCCCGCGGCTACCAAGCCCAGGGGGACAACCCCGCCGCCACCCAGGTCTACCGCGAGCTGGCCACGAACCGGCCCAGCCAAACCGGTTATCTGCTCGCCTTGGGCGGAGTCCTGATGCAGCAGGGAAAACGCGCCGAGGCGCGCACGGCGTGGAATGAAGCCTTGAAAACCGCCCCGCGCTTTCCCGCGGACCTGCCCGCCATCGAGAATTTGGTCCGGTTGGATTTGAATGAAAAAAACACCCCCGCGGCGCGGGAGCGGGTGGAGGCGTTGGTCGCGGAGGCCCCGCAAGCCGCCGCCGCGCATTATTGGCGCGCGCAAGTCGCCCTCGCCGAACACACTCCGGCGGGCACCAACCAAGCCGAAGCGTCTTTTCGCAAGGCCCGGGAATTGCAAACGAACTATTGGTCCGCCTACTTGGCGCTGGCCGATTTGTACCAGGCCACCGGGCGCGCCGCGCCCGCCGTGGCCCAATTGCGTGAAGTCTTGGCGCAGAACCCCCGCTCGATCGAAACCTGGCTCCGCTTGGGCGTGATCCTAGCGTCCGAAAAGGACTACCCCGGCGCGCGGGATTGCTACGAGGAAGTCCTCAAGATCGCCCCGCGGAACACGGGGGCGCTCAATAATGCCGCGTACCTTTACGCGGAAAAACTCGTCGATTTGGACCGGGCGCACAAATATTCCCTGAAAGCCCGCGAACTGCTCCCCACGGATCCTTCGGTGGCCGACACC
>CAIYZC010000833.1 GCA_903930565.1 uncultured Pedosphaera sp. | reverse complement strand
TATTTCGGCGGGAGTTACGCCCGCGCGGGCGCTTTGATCACACTCATTTATTTGGCCGGCCTCGTACTCATCCAATTCGCCCCCGAAACCAAAGGGCGGCCGTTGCCCGAATAACCCATCATTCCAATATGATCCAACATTCCACCGACCTGCGCGTGACGGGTTGCGAACTCCACTATTTGTCGCTGCGGACCCGGATGCCCTTGAAATTTGGCCCGGAGACCCTCACGGATGTGACTTGCGCCCGGGTGCGCGTCCGGATCGAAACCCGGGCCGGCGCCCGGGCGGAAGGGTGGGGGGAGACCCCGCTCAGTGTGCAGTGGGTTTGGCCGGGCGCCCTCACCTATGCGGAACGCCGCCAAACCTTGATGGACTTTTGCGCGCGCTTGGGCGCGGCCATCACCACTTATCCGGTGGTGGGACATCCGATGGAAGTCAGTGTCCGGTTTCAAGCGGAGGTGCTGCCCGGGTTGTTGCGCGAGCTGAACGCCGCCCGCGCGGGGCGGGATCCCATGCCCTGGCTGGCGGCGTTGGTTTGCTTCTCCGCTTTCGACCTGGCGCTCCACGATGCGTTCGGCCACGCGGTGCAACAATCCGCCTTCACCACCCTCCACGCCGGCTTCATGAACCGCGACCTCGACGGCTATCTGGAGCCGGACGCCCCCGGAGTTTCCTTCGCCGGTCGGTATCCGGCCGATTTTCTGCTCCCCCGGCGCCGCGACGAATTGCCCGCGTGGCACCTCGTGGCCGGTCTGGACCCCTTGACCGCCGGGGACCTGATTGGCGAGGCGCCTCGCGACGGCTATCCGGTGCTCCTCTCCGACTGGATTCGCACCGACGGGTTGACCTGCTTGAAAGTGAAGTTGAAAGGCACCGATGCGGCCTGGGATTACGCCCGGTTGGTGCGCGTCGGTGAAATCGGTTGGGCCGAAGGGGTGCAATGGCTCACCGCGGATTTCAATTGCACCGTCCATGACCCGGAATACGTGGTGGCGATTCTTGACCGCTTCGCCCGCGAACACCCGCGGCTGTCCGACCAGTTGCTCTACGTGGAGCAACCCTTCCCCTACGAGCTGGAGGAGCATCGCATCGATGTGCGCGCGGTGTCCGCCCGCAAACCGCTCTTTTTGGATGAAAGCGCCCATGACTGGCACTTGGTTCGTTTGGGGCGGCAACTGGGTTGGACGGGCGTCGCGCTGAAGACTTGCAAGACGCTCACCGGCGCCTTGCTGAGCGCCGCCTGGGCCCGCGCGCATGGCATGGCGCTCATGGTGCAGGACCTCACCAACCCCATGCTCGCGCAGATCGCCCATGTGCAATTGGCCGCCCACGTGGACACCATCATGGGGGTGGAAACCAACAGCATGCAATTCTACCCCGAAGCCTCCGCCCCGGAAGCCGCCGTGCATCCCGGCATCTACTGTCGCCGACAGGGCCGGGTCGATCTGCGCACGATCCACGGGCCCGGCTTGGGTTATCGACTCGCCGAAATCCAGCGCCCCTTGCCCGCGCCGGCCGGCGTGTGGTGAGGCCCTGCGTCACCCAAAACGAGGGACACCGCCCGCAGGCGGATTTTTGACCGCTTGAGGTGCGGATTGTGGAGATGAATTCCTGGTCGACGGACCGGCCAGAGCTGGAGACTTGGCTTGCGCTGGTCTCTGCTGTCTGTGGTTAACTAATCGGTGGTTTTGTCCTCGTCGATCGGTGTCATGGACGGTCAAACTTTCAGCCCGGCTCCGGGGTCGCCCCGGGTTTGGGCGCGAGGGCGCGGGGTTTGCGGCGGGCGAGTTTCACATCCATGTCGCGCATCTGCAACCGGCGCATGGCGCCAAAGGCTTCCTTGGTCATGGGATACTCCCGGACAATACGTTCGAGACAGACCCGGCCGGTGTCCCAATCCAGGCGCAGGGCGATGTGCCACTCGGCGATGCGCGCGAGCCATTGGGACGCCTTGCCTTCCGGCGCGGCGGGCATTTCCAGCAGTAATTGCAGTTGTTCGATCCCGCACTCCGGACGGTCCAGGGTTTCCGCGAGCAGGGTGGCGAGTTGCTCCCGGACCGCCACGTCATTGGGGTCCTTTTCCAACCGGGCAACCAGCGCGTTCGCCGCCGCGGCCGCGGCGTGATGATCGCCCTTCGGGTGGTTGACCGTTGGCGTCGCCGGGGCGACTTCTTCCGTCACGGGCAGCCGATAGGTCCGCGCCGGGGCTTCCCCGCCGGCGGCGGGCGCTTGGTCGGGAATTTGGTTGCGCCGCAGTTCGGCCATGCGCGCCAGATGGGTGCCGGGCAGTCGCCGGCCGATTTCCGCCAGCACCCGGCGGGCGGCCAACGGATCGTGACCCGCCTTCAGGTGCCAATCGGCGAGTTGATGCAGCGCCACGGAGACCTGGCCGGGCAGGAGGTTGGGTTGGTTGACGAGTTGCAGCACCGTTCGCTCCGCTTCCGAAAGGTCGTGAAAATGGTTTGCGTAGATCCCCGCCAACATCAGCCAACCGTCAAAATCATCCTCGAATTTCTCCAACTCCTGCAGGATGGCCTCCTCGGCCTCGCCGTATTTGCCAAACTTCAATTTGGCCACCGCCCGTGCATAGACCGGCGTCGGCCGCTGATCGGGCAGGAGATCCTTGGCGTTGTGCACGATCGGCCACCACATCACAATTCCTGCCAACCCCGCCGCCGGCCAACCGCCCGCCCAGGCGACCGCCGCCACCGGCAGCGCGGTGATGAAGGTCCACACACCCGCCAACACGAGGTGCTCCTTCCACTGGCCGTGGCGGCCGATCAGTTGGGTGAAGAGCCAAGCCAGGGACACCGTGGTCCAATAGGTCGCGATGATCAGCACGCCCGGGGCGGTCACGGCCAGCACCCAGCCCAGGCTGCCCGGGGCTAGTTTGCTTTTGATGACGGAGCGGACGAGCGGTGGGACCATGGGATGCCTTCCGCAGTTGACGAAGACCCACACCACCACGGGCAAAATCAGCCCTTTGCCCAGCCAGTCCATCAGCCAACGTTTGATTTGGGCGCGATTCCCCGCGAATAGGCGTTCGTCCCAATACTGGAACACGAAGCCCGCCAAAATGCCCGCAATCATCAGGGAACCAAGAAAGCCCATAATTACCGCGCCCCGGCGGTCAGGTGGCCGCCGCGTCCAGAATTTCCCGGATCGGACCGCCGCCTTCCTCCACCAACCGCATGGGGCGGCCAAGGACGGTCACCTCCATCCGCTGATGATCCAGACCCAGCTGATGGAGAATCGTGGCGTGCAAATCGCTGTAATAGTGGCGGTTTTCCACGGCTTGGTAGCCCACTTCATCCGTCGCGCCGTGAATGGTGCCGCCCTTCACGCCCCCGCCCGCCAGCCAGCAGGTGTAGCCCTTGGGATTGTGGTCGCGGCCGGTCGTGTTTTGCGACCACGGCGTCCGGCCGAATTCGCTGCTCCAGACCACCAAGGTGTCGTCGAGCATGCCCCGTTGCCGCAGGTCGCGGATGAGGCCCGCGATGGGCTGGTCCGTGGCGCGGCACAGCGGGGCGTGGCTCTCGATGTTGCCGTGGGCGTCCCAGCCGCCGTTTCCGCCGCCCGCGTGGCAAATCTGCACGAAGCGGACACCGGATTCCACCAGCCGCCGCGCCAGGAGCAATTGCCGGCCGAAATCGTCCGTGGCGGATTGCCCGATCCCGTACAGGTCCTGAACGTGCTTCGGTTCCCGGGAAAAATCCACCACCGCGGGCGCGGAGAGCTGCATCCGGCCCGCCAATTCGTAGGCCTTGGCCCGGGCGATCAGGTCGGAGTTCAGGGCGTAATCCTCGCGAAATTCCGCATTTAGTTTCGCCAGCGCCGCCATTTGCCGGTCCCGCTCCGCCGCGCCGCCGCCACCGGCCGGGGGATGCAAATTCGGGATTGGCGTCGCGCCCGGTTGAAACGGCGTCGCCGCCACGGACGCGCCCAGATATCCGCCGGTCAATTGCACGGGCGAGGAGGGCCGGCCGAGATTGACGAAGGTGGGCAGGTTGCGGTTCGCGCTCCCCAGCGCGTACGACACCCAACTGCCCAGGGTGGGGTGGTCGAAGGCGCGGCCCCGGTGGCCGGTGCACGTTTCGATCACGGCGGGAAAGTGGTTCCCTTCCTGGCACCACAGCGACCGCACCACCGCCAGTTCATCCGCCACCCCGCCCACATGCGGAAACCAGTCGGACACCGGGATGCCCGACTGGCCGTACCGGGTGAAGGTCCGGCGGCAGGGGATCACCGGCCGGCGCATTTCGGCCTGGTTGTCGCCAAACCCCACCGCGTCGATGAGTTTGCCCGCCCACTTGTTGTCCTTGGGGTCGAAGGTGTCGAGATGGCTCACCCCGCCGCACATGAACAAAAAGATCACCGCCTTGGCGCGCGGCCGGAAGTGCGGCCCCGCCACCCGGGACGCTGAGGGCGCGGTCAGTTCGCCCGCCTCGGCCCAGAGCGCGCCGAGGGCCAGGCCGGTGAAGCCGCCGGCCATTTGGTGCAGGAATTGTCGGCGTGCGATCCGGCCGCAAGGATAGAGGGGATGGGGTTTCATGGCCGGTCAACGCACGTAGAGAAATTCATCCAGGTTGAGCAACAGCCATGCGAATTGCGGCAGCCGGCCCGCCTCGCCCGCCAAAAACTCCCGCCCCACCGCCGCCTCCTGCGGGGACGGCGGCCGCGCCAATGCCAGCCGGTAGCCCAAGACCACCGCCGCGCTCAAATCGCCCGCCGCCGCCTGCTCCAGCCGCGCCGCGAATTTCTTGGCGGCGTCGTCCACCTCGGGGCTGTTCATCAGGAACAGGCTCTGCGGCGCGGTCACCGTTTGCGTGCGGAGCGGGCAGGGCGCCCGGCCGTCGTCCACGTCAAACGCCGTCAAAAAGGCCGGCATCACCTCGCGGCTCGTGGAATAACCGCGCGTGATGTAAACCGCCCGCCGGTTCTTCGGCTTGCCGGTGCCGCCCGCGCCATTGCGCGCCCCGCCCCCCGCCTTGGGCCGGGCGTCGTTGCCGCCGCCCAAGTCCATGGATGGCCCGCCGACGGTCAAATCCAGCGTCCCCGCCAGCGTCAGCAGTGAATCCCAGATCGGTTCGGCCGCCAAGCGTTGCAGGCGGAAGCGCCACAGGCATTGGTTCGCCGGATCGCGCGCGGTGTTCGCGGCCAGTAATTCGGCCGGGGCGGTGGAGGCGAGTTTGTAAGTCTCCGACGTGACCATGAGCCGGTGCATGGCCTTCATGCTGAAACCGCGGCGGACGAATTCCGACGCCAGCCAGTCCAGCAGGGCCGGGTTGCTGGGCGTTCCGCCCAGCGCGCCGAAATCGCTCACCGACTTCAGCAAGCCCTCGCCAAAGTGCCATTGCCAGAGCCGGTTCACCGCCACGCGGGCGAAGAGCGGATTCTCCGGGGCGGTCAGCCAGTCCGAAAAGGTCTCCAACCGTCCCTCGCGGAAGTCGAGTTTTTCCGGCGCCAGCGGCCAGCCGGGTGCCACGGGGTGCTTCAGCTCCGGCCGTTCCGGGTCGCCGCTGGTCAGGATGTAAGTGGTCTCCCGCAGCCGATCCTTGTCCAGTTCCACCGTCCAAAAGGCGGGCACCCCGCCGCCCCCCCGGCGGCCGGCCGCGGGGCCGATCGCGTCCAATTGCTTCTGCAACTCCTTGAACTTCGCCTTCACGTCGGGAGGCATCACTTCCGCCAGCTTGTCCGTGTCGATGCGCACGATGGGATAGTAATCATCCGCGATCTTCTGCTCCGCCACACTCCGTTCCTGCTCGGGCTTGACCATGATGGCCCGCACCTCGGGCGGCAGCATGGCCAGGCGGTCTTGGTAAAGTTTCTCCTTGTAGGGCGCTGCCAGCGCGTTGATCGGCCCCTCCAGCGCTGCCTTGCGCCGTGCCGCCTCCCCCTGCGCCTTGCCGATTTGGAACAACTCCTCCGGCGTCCCGAGCAACACCTTTCGCGAGATCAGGGGATCGAACAGCGCCTTCATCGCGTAAAAATCCTTTTGCGCGATGGGGTCATACATGTGGTCATGGCACTTCGCACACCCCACCGTCAACCCCATGAACGCCGTGGACACCGTCTCCACCGCCGTAATCGCCAATTCCCGGTCGTCCTTGCCCTCGCGTCCCACCGCCCCGCGCGCCAAAAAGCCCAGCGCGAACAAATCATCCGGCCGCGGCTCCGTACGAAACCGAAAACCCGTCGCCGAAATCTGCGTCCGCGCCCGCGAGCGGTAACCGGTCAATTGCGCCCGGACAAATTCGTCATACGGCACGTCCTCGTTGAGCGCCCGGATCACCCAATCCCGCCACAGATAAATCCCCGGCGCCGCCACCATCTGGTCGTCCGCATCCGCGTAGCGCAGCACGTCCAACCAATGCCGCGCATACCGCGCCGCGTGCTGCTCGCTGGCGAGCAACCGGTCCACCACTTTTTCATAGGCGTCCGGGGCCTCGTCTTTCAGAAAATCCGCCTGCTCGGCGAGCGTCGGCGGCAGCCCGGTCAGGTCCAAGGTGACCCGGCGGAGCAATGCGGACTTGGACGCCGGCCCCACGGGCTGCAGGCCCAGCCGGCGATACTGCGCCCCGACAAAGGCATCGATGGGATTGGCGGCATTGGGGAAGCCGGTGGGTACTTCGGGGCGAATGACCGGTTGCAGCGCCCAAAGCTCCGCCGCCGTTTTTTTACCCGGGGCGGCGGCGTTCGTCTTGGAAAACGAGGCAATGAGCAGCACGAGCGCGCCAACCGCCGCTGCCGCCAACCGCCGGCCCCGTCGGCAGGGTCGGGCGTGGGCGCGGATCGAGCTCGCCACCTGTGTTTTCATCGGTGGCAACATAGCAGCAGCAGGGCGGTTGGGGCAAGGTGGGGTTTTGGCGCGGCGGGGGTGCGATGGGAGGTGGTGTGGCCGGCCGGGAGTTTTCCCCCGCGCCCTCCGGGGCGGTGAAGGGAAGGGGCCGGATACCCTCCCGCAACCTTTCAGGTTGCCCGGAGGGCGGGGCGGGGTGCGGCGGGCGCGGCTCCAGTTTAATTAACCCGGAGGGTTTACGGATATTAGACGGTGGTAAAACCACCGGTTTTCATCAGTTTTTGGGTCGCCGCCCCGGAGGGCGCGGGGGAATTCCGGCCGGAGTTTCCCACAAATTTTCCAGTGGTAACGCCCCTCCGCCCGTCGCGGCGGCCGCGGGTGAATCGTGGATTTTCGGGTCTTACACGGGCTGCGCTGTTTTCCGCTCCGGGCGCCTGGGTTATGGCCCCCGACCCGTCCACCCGAAAGCGGAACTTCCTTCCGCACTCCACAACGCTGCCGCGCGGCCCGTGCCTTGGAACCGACGAGGCGGAGTGGCCTTGCGTACTTTGGGCCGCTTTCGGCGCGAACGCCCGTTGCTGGTTCCGCCTGCCGCGGGGTGGAGGAAGCGATCCATTTCCGGCTCGCGCTCACACTTTACCACGCCGTTTCCCTCCGCTACGCTGAACCCATGCAGCACGCTGTCGCATTGGTTGAGCCGGTTCCGTGGACACCGGGTTTGGCGGGGGAATACCCCGGCCAAAGATGCTTCATGTTGGTGGGGAAGCCGGCGGTGAGGATGTATTTTTGTTGGTGTCCGCCCCCTGCTGTTCCCTTTGCGCCGCCCGCGCAGCCGCCCGAGCCCGAGCCGGAGACCAAACCGGGCCTGCTCGCCAGTCTGTTCGGCAAACCCAAGCCCAAAGCCAAATCCCAGCCCGCCCCGATTTCCATTTCGGCCCCTGCCGCCCAAACCCCAACTGGCTTCTGGCTCGCCCAACACCCGGTGAACCAAGCCCAATGGCAGGCAGTCATGGGCCGCAATCCGAGCATGAAGGGCAAGGGCGACAACTTCCCGGTGGATTCGGTTTCATGGAACGACGCGCAAGAGTTCTGCGAGCGCGCGGGTTTGCGGCTGCCTGCGGAGACGGAGTGGGAACATGCCTGCCGCGCGGGGACGGATCGGGAATTCGGCGTGGGCACCGGGCAGGGCCTCAATTCCCAGTTGGCCAACTTTGACGGCAATTATCCCAATGGTTCCGGTCCGGAGAATTTTAAATGGTTATGCCGGGAGCGGACTACTCCGGAAGCAAGCTTTGCTCCCAATGCTTGGGGTTTCCACGACATGCACGGTCAGCTTTGGGAATGGTGCGAAGATGAGCGTAAAAACGGGGACCGTGCCCTGCGCGGTGGCTCTTGGATCTCCCGCGGGCGGATCGCCCGCGCCTCGTCCCGCGACGCCAGCCGGCCCGACTTCTCGCACTCCCTCTTCGGGTTCCGTCCCTGTCCCAGTTCCACAAGCAAGGCCGGGGCAAGCCGCGGAGCGGGGCAAGGAGTGAAGTGAGGGACGAACGAAACGACGGCCCCGCGGAGCGGCGGGGAATGGAGCGGGGCGACCAATAACATGTACGACGAACATGGCGTTTGCATTTTTTCACCTGCCGGCGGATGCGGGCGAGGCAGTTGCCGCGTCCCTGAATCGTTTTCTGCGCACGCATCAGGTGGTGCGCGTGAGCCGGGAGTGGTGTCCGGCACTGGCGCTTGGATTTCAGTCTGCGAACCGTGGAATTGGGCGGATTGTGAGATTGGGTAAATTCAAACGACGGGCGCCTCAACCCCAAGGGGGTCGCACCTTGCCACCCAGGATTGCGCCGCCATCGGTGCCACCCCGGGTGGGAAGCCAGTGGGTTCCCAATCCCGAGGGGGTTGTATCCTCGGGTACGCGCTGCCACGTCCGATTTGAGACCGGCACAACCCTTTCAGGGTTGCGGATTATTAACTCGCGGACCCAGGGTAGCTTCGCAACCCTGGGCTGGGGGGCGCAATCCCGTTGGGATTGTAATTGCAGACCGTGTTGCACGCCGCGGTGTGGCCGCCCTTCAATGGTTTCGCGCCGGTCCCACGTGATCACAACGCGTGAGCCACTGGCGACGGTCCTTTCCATACGTCCAATGAAATGAACACGAAACTACAGCAACTGATTGCGGATTGCTTGGAAGTGGATGCTGGTGGGCGGTTGGTCCAGCGGCGGGACCATTTGAACCTGGCCGGGTTGGGGCTGACGGATGCGGACCTGCGGGGCAGCTTCACGCCGGGAGTGCGAAACCTGCCGGAGATCAGTCTGGCCAGTCTGCGCCAACTGCGCTATCTGGACCTGACCGGGAACCAACTGGAAGTGGTGCCGCATTGGGTGGGTGATTTCACGGAGTTGGTGTGGCTGGGACTGAACTTTAACCGCCTTGCGCGATTGCCCCACCAGCTTGGCAAGCTCCATAAACTGCAGCGCCTGTATTTGCGGGGAAACGCACTCCAAGAACTGCCGCGGGAAATGGGGAGTCTCGCCGCGCTGGTGGAATTGGATTTGACGGGCAATCCGATCCCCGCCCTGCCCTCCACGATGGGCGGGTTGAAAGGCCTGGAGCACTTGGCGCTGGATGAAGGCGGGCTGGCACCGGATTTGCGGTCCACCTGGAAGGAAAAGGGCTGGCCTTCCTTGCGGGAATATCTCAAGCGGCTGGACTCGGCGGCGGCAAAGCACACCTTGGTTACCCAGTATCTGAGCAAGGTGATCCTCATTGGCGCGCAGGAAAATGGCAAAACCTGTCTGCAACGGGCCCTCCGCGATCTGCCTTTTGAAACGAATCTTCCGAGCACGCCGGGCATGAGCCGGGAGCGGTTACACCTTTCCCTGGCGGGCGACTTTATCGATGCGGAGGAACGCGCCCGCCGACGTGGGCCGCAGGCTGACATCATCGACTTGACGCTGTGGGACATGGGCGGGCAGGAGAGTTACCAGCATACGCTGCAACTCTTCTTCAGTCCGGGGGCGGTCTATTTGCTGGTGCTGCGCCCCCGCGCGGGCGGCGGCCCGCAATTGATCGACCAATGGATCGAGCTGGTGCGCCGGCGTACGGACGGCAAGGCCACGATCATCGTGGTCTTCACCTGCTGCGCCAGCCTCAAGCCGGACGAGACCATCACGCTGGCGGGCTTGAAAGCCAAGTACGGCGGGATGATCCACAGCATCCAACCCGTGGACAGCAAAGATGGCACGGGCATTGCCGACTTGCGGAAATTGATCGCGGGCTTGGTGACCCAGCCCAAGTCCAACTGCCAACACCGGTGGTTGCCGGGTTGGGCGGGAGTGTTGGATGAACTCTCCCGTTTGGACGAGGCGTTTTTGCGTTGGAACCAGGTGCGCGAGCTTTGCGCCAAGCACGGTTTGAAGGACGACGCCCAACAACGGCAACTGGTCCGCGCCGGTCATTTTATCGGGGCCTTGCTGTGGCGGGAAGATTTGCCTGCGGGGGAAGATGTGGTGATCCTGAATCCGGATTGGTTGTGCCGGGCGGTGGCCCGGTTGCTGGATGACCAGGAGACGGGAAGTCGGCATGGCTTGATTGAAAAGCGTGATCTGCCCCGGGTCTGGTCCCAACCCGGACGGGACGGTGTCGAAGGTTATCCGAAGGAGAGCCATGAGGCGTTGATTCAATTGATGGAAATCAACGAGCTGGCCTATCGGCCGCGGGATCCGCGCGCCCGCGTGGGGGAGGGGGAATTGTTACTCGTCACGCAAATGGTCGGAGAGCAACCCGAGGTTCTGCTTGAGCGTGAATGGGAGAGGGCCAAGCCCAAGAATGCAGTGGAAGTCAAACGCGCGGTGCTTTTTCGGAAGACCAACGGGGTGGGCTTCGAGAAGGTGCCGGACATCATTTTCCTGCTGATTTTCCGGCTGCGCGAATTCTCCCTGGGGCGGAAGGACTACAAAAAGGCGGTACATTGGAGGAAGGGTCTGGTGGTCCAAGATGATCATGGTGCGGCGGCCCGCATCGAACTGGTGGAGGAGACCTTGCGCATCACCGTGTGCCATCGGTTGGGCGATGGGCTGATGCATTCGATCATTCACCGGATTGGTGTTTCGGACGATGGCTTTTGGAATGGGCGGGGGCTGGAAAAGGAGGAGTATGTGCCCTGTGGAGCGGCTTGCCCAAACCGCACGCCCGACGCGGGTTTGATTTCGATCCAGGATTGTGTTGAGGCGGACCGGGTGGAAGACAAGTATGTGAAGTGTGAACAGTGCCGGAAGCGGGTTCCGATTGCCGACTTGCTGAACGCCAAGCCTCCCGTGCCGGTTGAATTGCAAACCATCGTGGATGCGGTGGTGCAAGGCGTCGAGGATGTGGTCGAGAAGGAAGGGGCCGCGACCCGCCAGGTCTTGAGTCAAGCGCTGGCGCAAATGCAGGCCGTTTGGTCCCAGCAAATGAACGCGATCTTGGACGCCTTCACCAGCGAATGGAAGGATGGCCCGCGGTTGTTCAGCATTGTGCCCTTGGAATCCCAAACTTTGAAGGATTTGGTCGAGTTGAGAATTCGTATCGTGGTGTGGTGCGAGGCCACCCGTCGGCCAGTGCCGCTCTTCAAGCTCCTCAAGCCGACGAAACCGGGCTCCGATGCCAAGCCGGAATTCCGCGGCAGCGTTGAGATCACGCTGACTCGCGAGTGGCTGCAATCGGTGCGGAAATGGCTCGTGCGCGGCAGTTGGCTTGCCGGAGCGCTGCATTTTGTCCCCGGGGCCATTGGTGCCTTGGTGAACCATGCCGGGGAGATCATCTCGCAGGAAGACAAGGTTTCCTTTGAAAAGGAGCTGGCCGCCCAACAGAAAAGCTTTAAAGAGCTCGCCGAGAAGATCCCCGATGAATCCAAGAACCTGCTTCAAGGCAAAGTCCCGGCCGGCGGGGCTGGCGGGGCTGGTAAAGCCGAGGAATTCGGTGACGTTTACCATCTCGGGTTTGGCAAGCCCGAAGAGGCGGATTTGAAGCTGATCCGACATTTGCGCGAGGAGTTTAAGAAAAAGGATCTCACTTGGGGTGGGTTGAAGCCGCAGGATGATGGGAAATTTCAGCGCATTTGGGCGATTCCGGGGGGTGGGGGAGGGGCCGGAGCCAGGGACTAGATGGACCACATGGACCACATGGCCCGCGTGGCCCAATACTCTGGGAAAACTGGCTTGCCACGGGGGTGGTTTTGGGGAGAATGCCGAAGCAGCGCATGGAACCCGAACCCCTCATTCCGCAGCATAGCGGTTACCGGAAGCTGAAGAGCTTTCAGGTCGCGCAGCTTTGCTACGATGTGACGGTGCGTTTTTGCGACCGCTATATCAGCCCGCGGAGCCGCACACATGACCAGATGGTGCAGGCGGCACGGAGCGGGGTGCAGAATATTGCCGAAGGCAGCCAGGCGGCGGGTACTTCGAAAAAGACAGAGCTCAAACTCACGAATGTAGCCCGGGCGAGCCTGGAGGAGCTGCGGCTGGATTATGAGGACTTTTTGCGGCAGCGGGGGCTGCCGCTTTGGGAGCCGAAAGACCCGCGCCGGGCGGCGCTCGTGGCGCGGCGATGTGCGACGGCGGAGGAGGTGGCTGCGTGGGTGCGGGAGGTGCATGGACAATATGGACCAGATGGACAGCATGGACAGCATGGACCTGCCAAACCGCCGGTGCAGTCCGATTCGTCCATGAAGTCCATAGGGTCCATCAAGTCCATGAAGTCCAGCTACCCGGAGATTGCGGCGAACGCGGCGTTGGTCTTGATCGGGGTGGCCTGTGGCCTCCTTGCGCGCCAACTGGCGGCCCAAGCGGCGGCGTTCGCCGAGGACTGCGGGTTCACCGAGCGCCTGCACCGGGTCCGCACGGAGCGCCGGCGCCAAGCTTGAGCCCCGTCGCCCACTTTCCCCTTGCGGCCCCGCGGTGGCGGTGCTTCTATTCCCTCAGCGTGCAACGGGCAGAACCAACCATGGGCGTTAGTTGGGCGACCAAGACGGCTTTGGCCGTGGTGCTCGCCTTGTCCTTGCTCTTCGCGGGGCTGCTGGCCGCCAGTCCGAGCTTGCACCAGTGGTGGCACGGCGACGATGCCACGGCGGACAGCCAGGTCTGCGCTGCCTGCCTCATCGCCCACGGTTTGACCGATTCCCTGCCGACGCAATTGGCGGCGATGGCGGTGGCTTTTTGTCTCCTCTTTTTTCTCCGTCCACCGCACCCCGTCCTTTGGCGGCAGGTGGATTTCCGCGCGCCCCCGGATCGCGGACCACCGCTTCCAGCCTGAGGTCGGCCAGGCCTCCGCTCCCACCGCGTTTCCGCGGCCGGGGCGATTTTTCGCTTGGACGGCCCGGTCGGCCGGGGGCAACCGCAAATCGGCGGCCCTCCACCCCGGTGGGTTTAATCCCTCCCCCAACCAGAC
>CAIYZC010000832.1 GCA_903930565.1 uncultured Pedosphaera sp. | reverse complement strand
AGAGTCCGTGGTGCACGATCAACAGATCGGCTTGGGCGGCACGGGCCAGGCGCACCGTGGCCAGGCTGGCGTCCACCGCGGCGGCGATCCGCGTGACGGTTCCGCCGTTTTCCACCTGCAAGCCGTTGACCGCGCCGTCGTAATCTTGAATTTCGGCGGTGCGCAGGGTGGTGTCGCAATATTTGATGATTTTCGCCAACGGGACGGCCATGCCCCCATCGAAGCAAAGCCCGCCGCGGAAGTAAAACACGAATCCCGCCCGGCGCGGCGTGCGGGCGCGCAAACTTTTTTCATCGCCCCT
The DNA here is from genome assembly GCA_903930565.1 of uncultured Pedosphaera sp. Taxonomy (GTDB): domain Bacteria; phylum Verrucomicrobiota; class Verrucomicrobiia; order Limisphaerales; family Pedosphaeraceae; genus CAIXFN01. Next base: position 4,558 of record CAIYZC010000832.1, on the reverse strand, counting down.
ATTGAATTATCCCGCCGGAAACCTATAGTGCGCTCGTTTGAACAACCGCCATGAGCAATCCAACTGACGTGCCGCCGCCTTGGGACGTGCCGGCCGCCCGGAGCCTGTACAACATCCAGCGCTGGGGCGCGAAGTACTTTGACATCAATGAAGCCGGGCGCGTCGTGGCCACCCCGCAGCAAGAGGCGGGCGCGCCGGTGGACATCACCGACGTGATCGAGGAGGCCAAGGCGCGCGGCCTCAAATTTCCGTTGCTCATCCGCTTTCAGGACATCCTGCGCCACCGCGTGGAGTCGATCAACCTGGCGTTCCGCAATTCCATCGCGGAGTTCAATTACCAAGGCACCTACCGCGGGGTGTTCCCGATCAAGGTCAACCAATTGCGCGAAGTTGTGGAGGAGATTCTCGACGCGGGGCGGCCGTTCCAACTCGGCCTCGAAGTGGGCAGCAAACCCGAACTCTTCGCCGGCTTGGCGTTGCAAAACCAGGCGGGCGGTCTGATCATTTGCAACGGGTACAAGGACGCGGGCTTCATCAAGATGGCGATCCTCGGGCTCAAACTCGGCCGCAAGGTCATCATGGTGGTGGAAAAGCTGGAGGAGCTGCGGCAGATCATTCAGATTTCCAAACAGTTGAATGTGGAGCCGCTCATTGGCATCCGCGTGCGGCTGTTGAGCAAGGGCGCGGGCAAGTGGGCGGAGAGCGGCGGCGAGAACGCCAAATTCGGCCTCAGCACCGTGGAATTGCTCACGGCGGTGAACCTGCTGCGCGCCGAGAATTTGGCGCACTGCTTCAAGCTGCTCCACTTCCACATCGGCTCCCAGGTGCCGGACATTCTCACGGTGAAAAAGGCGGTCCAGGAGGCCACGCGCTTCTACGCCAAGCTCTACAAAATGGGCTTCGGCATCGAGCACATCGACGTGGGCGGCGGCCTGGGGGTGGATTACGACGGCAGTCGCTCCGCCTTTGACAGCTCCACAAATTACACCCTCCAGGAGTACACCAACGACATCGTCTATTACATCGCCGACGTGTGCAACGCGGAGAAGGTGCCGCATCCAGGCATCATCAGCGAGAGCGGCCGCGCCATTGTCGCCCACCACAGCGTGCTCATCGTCGAAGTGTTCGGCGCCATCGAGAAGATCCGCACCGTCAGCGGACTGGTGTACGGCGAGAGCGAACACGCCCTCGTCCGGGAGTTGCTCGACATCAAGAAGAACCTTACCAAGCTCAACAAGCTGGAGGCTTTTCACGACGCCCAGGAACGCCGCGACGACGCGCACCAGATGTTCACCCTCGGCATGCTCGATCTGCCCGACAAGGCCAAGATCGAAAACCTGTACTGGGAAATCAGCCTGGAGGTCGCCCAAAGCTTCCAAGGGCAGGCCTACATCCCCGAGGAAATCCGCAAGCTGGAGGATTCCCTGGCGGACCAATACCTCTGCAATTTCTCGGTCTTTCAATCCCTGCTCGATCACTGGGCGCTGGGCCAGTTGTTTCCCATCATGCCCATCAACCGCCTCACGGAACGTCCCGCGCGCGAGGCCACCTTGGTGGACATCACCTGCGACTCCGACGGCCAGATCAACAAGTTCATCGACCTGCGGGATGTGCGCGACACCCTGCCGTTGCACAAGCTCAACCACTCGGCCACCGGCCAGTTGGAGCCCTATCACCTGGGCTTTTTCCTCATGGGCGCCTACCAGGACATCATGGGCGACCTGCACAACCTCTTCGGCCGCGTGAACGAGGTGCACGTGTTCCTCGATCCGGACGAACCCGCGGGCTATTACGTTGAGGAAATCATCGCCGGCACAACCATTGTTCAGGCGTTGGCGCAGGTGCAGTACGACGAGAAGGAGCTCCAGCGCCTCATGAAGGTGCAGATCGACGAGGCCATCAAATCCGACCGCCTCAAGCCCTCCGAGGGCATGCGGTTGTTGGATGATTACGAGCGCGGGCTGCGGGATTACACCTACCTGACCTTTTAACCCCCCGTCCGCCCGATCCGTTCATGCCCGATTTCTCCCCCCATACCGAGCTGCTGCGCTCGCTCGGCCGGTTGGTGCGGGGGTTGTCCGCCTTGTTCTGGGGCCTGCCGATCGCCTTGGTGATCGGCGTGCAAACCGCCCGCACGGACACCTTGCACTCGTTGGGTGGCATGCCGCCCATCCTGGTCACCGGCTGGCTCATGGTCGGCCTGTGGCACCTCGGCTACTTCCACCCCGGCGAACGCATCTGGCAGCGCGCCTTGGACCGTTGCAAATTCCTGGGCTTGATCAATCTGGGGCTCAGTCCCTTCATTTATTGGTGGAACCAAATGCCGGAGCAGGGCTTCTTCACCGTGGTGGTCACCGTCCTCGCCTTTAACGGGCTGATCTTTTTGGATCAGCTCAATGTGCTGCTCAACCGTTTGACCGCCATGCTGCCCGACGAGGCGCTGCGGACGGAGACGCGGCACTTCACCCAATTGAACCGTTGGTTGGTCTTCGTGATTTTTGTCATGGGCGTCAGTTTGGGAGTTTTCGCGCATTACCCCCTGCTGACGCCTTCATTTCTGGATCTTCCCCTGCTGCGGGCCGAGGGCAGTCATTGGCTGGTGGTGTTTCTGGTGTTGCTGCCCTTGGCCATGACGATGGCGCTGCTGTGGAAAATCAAAGAGATGATTCTCGACAGCGTGTTTGGCGGCCCCGCGGGGCCCACGGCTGGTTGAAAGGCGGGCGGGCCTGGTCAGTAGAGCGCCGCGATGCCTTCCGGTCCCCGCAACAGGTTCTTGAGTTGGAAATAGAAATTGGTGTCCGCGGTGCCCGCGTCCGCCCGGGGGGGAGCTTGGGGGGACGGCGGCCCGGACGGTGGCGTGGCGGCGGTCGCCAGCGCTTCATACAGCGAGGGCGGAAGGGCGCGCGGCGCGGCGGACGGTTTGCCCGGCGGGATGATCGCTGGGGGCCGGGGGCTGATGAGCGGCCGCACCGCCGGTGGCCCGTCGGCTGTGGCCGCAGTGGGCGGCAAAGGGCGCAGCAAACACTTAAAAAACATAAAATGGCGGAGCCTGCAGGGGATGCTCCCGGATCGTGGCGGGCCATTTCGGCCCGGCTCAGTAGGAGGCTAAATTCGCCAAGCTGGCGTCCATACTTGGAAAAGCACCCCTCGTGCCATTCTCGATTACGTGGAAAAATACCGCCATAAGGCGTAGCCGCCCGCCAGCCAAGCCAGAAATTTCAAGCACCGCCGCACCCCGCGGCGGCGAAAAAAGCCTCGGATCAGCGCGGCAATCGGTTGATTGGCCAGGGAGTTCGGCCCGCCCGCCGGCCGCCCTGCGCCGCCAACCCCGTCCGGTCCCCAACCCCATCGGTCCATCAAGTCCCGCACACTGGCGGGGCGGTCCGCCGGGTCTTCCGCCTGGCACTCCGCGATGGCCTCCACGATTTCCGGCGGAATGGCCGGGAGCGGCGGGCCGCCGTCACCGGCCAGGAAATCCAAAGTGGCGCCCAGGGAATAAATATCGTCGCTTACGCGCGGCATTTCGCCCGCCCGTTGTTGCGGGCTGGCCCAACGTTCAAGGTGCGCCGTCGCTTGCGTGGGGGCGGCGGAGTGCAGCAGTGCGGCCAGGCCGAAATCCGTCACCTTCAACCGGCCTTCGGCGGTGAGCAGCAGGTTGGCGGGATGCAGGGCGCCATGCAGGGCGCGCCGGCTGTGCGCGTAGGCCAGGGCCGAGCACAATTGCCAGGCCAATGGCTCGAGTTCGGGCCAGGGGATCGCCCTCTCGTCCCGCTCCCGGCACAAAGTATACAGGTTGCCGCCTTCGGCGTTTTCCAAAGCGAGAAACGGTCGGTCCGGTTCCGTTTCAAACCAACCGATACACTGCAGAATGTTGGGATGATTCCAGTCCGCCAAGCGTCGCACCAACGCGCGCAGTTGCGTGCGTGCCTCCGGGTCGGCGAGGAGTTCCGGCGGGGGAAATTTGAGCGCGACCGCGGGGCCGCCCTGCTCGTCTTTCGCCAGCCACACCGTCGCCGCTCCGCCGCCCAGCCGGCGCAACAGCACAAACCGACCTCCCCCCACGCGCTGCGCCGGTTGCAGGCGCCCGGGGTTCGTCGCTCCTTCCCCCGCACTGGAAGGTCCGCTCATATGCGTTGCCGGTTCGTCACTGCCCAAAAATCTAGCACGGAGCCAGGGAAAGGCTAAATGCTAAAATCGTAATGCCAAAATAGGGGTGGCCGCTGGATGGTTATGCTTTGAGAAGTTGGGGTGTTTGGCCCTGCCAAAGGGACTGCTGCTTTGCATCACGGCCTGCCATGGTGCGGATCTGCTTGCGGGGGACACGGGACTGCAGGCCTGCGAAATCTTCGTTTCGCGTGGCCGTGGTGGCGATGGTGCAAGGGAGGGGGCTGGCCGAAGCCTTGGCGGGTTTGGCATCCGTCCGCGCGCCAGCATCTTGGAGTGCGGTGTAGCGCAGCATTACCCCGCTTTTGAACTTGTCCCGCCACTGGAAACTCCACGAATTGGTCCCCCCCCGATGGGTCAAGCGAGGCGTTTGGAGCCACGAAATCCGAACCTT
>CAIYZC010000831.1 GCA_903930565.1 uncultured Pedosphaera sp. | reverse complement strand
CCCCGCGTTGTCCATCCACGCGCACGACTCCGTCCTCATCCGCGCCATCACCCAGGGCATCCAGCAGGGCGACTACGTCTATCGGCGCTGTGAATTGCTGTGCGGGCCGGGCGACCCGATGGCGAGCATCATCATTGACGAACAATCGTTCGTCTTCACGATGCAGTTCGCCAAGGAAAAGAACATCTGGCCGCGCCCCGCGCCATCGTCGCCAACGCAACCGGACGGATTTAAGGAAGACCCGACCACGCCGCCGCCGCCGCCCTTGCAGCCGCCCGTGCCCCCGGCACCCGCTCCCGGCTCCATCAGCACCGAAGGCGTTTTGAAAGCCGCCCTCACCGAGCTTTGGGAAAAGACCCGCAAAGCCAAGTTCGTCCAGGTGCAGGTGTTGAGCATCCGTCTGTTCGACGCCACCGACGCCTTCCGCATGTTGGGCAGCGTGAACGCCGAGAAAAATTGCACCAAGCAGGTGAGTCTCAACGGCGGCTACGTCACCCAGGAAGGCGGCGAGATGCAGCTTGAGTTCAAGGGCAGCCCCGGCGACGCCATGCCTGTGAAAGATTTTCTCGTGCCGCAGCTCAACGCCGCCCGCGAACGCGAAGTGCAGGGCACTTTCGTTCTGACATTCAATCCCGGCCTGCCGTTGGCCGGTGACGCGGCGGAAAAACTCGGCGAACGGCTCGCCAAATTTGCCAGTGGCGCGGCCTATGTGTCGGCCACGGCGGAGGCGGTCGCATGAAACTCAAAACCCGAAAGGTCAAAATGATCGCAGACATCAATCTGACTGGTAACGGCCGCTTGCGCCCCGCTGCGCGCCGCACTCCCGCCGAACCGAGCATGGCCCTGCCGCGTTACGAGCTGCGCGCCCACTATTTCGGCCCGTCTGATACGGAAATGGAAGTCTGGCAACTGCCGTCGCCGGCCACGCCCACCATCACCGCGCCGACCCGCGTCGCCGGCTTGCGCGGTCGCAATCTTGAATTGGTCGAGCATCGCGTCGTTCGCCGGCTGAAACTGTCCGGCGTGCCGTTCGAGCAACCCGCCATGCGCATCCCGCGTGCCTGGACGCTGCCGGAAGAAATGGCGCTCACGCTCGGTCTGCTGTTTCGGGCGCTGGCCCCCATGCGCAGCCGTGACAATCTCCGCAACGTCGTCGAAGGCATCGAGCAAATGGGCAAGGAAGAAGCCGCTTACTGGCTCGGCATGGCCATGCACCGCAAGAACCCGCGGCGCGTGCTCGCCGCCTTGCGCATACTTTTAAGTGTCCCGCGCCCGCGTTCGCCTCGCAGTATTCGTTGAATCCAGATTTTAATTATATGGCTAAAAAGAAAACGACTGCGAAGCCCAAAGCGCCGCAGGTAATCACCACGACAATTAGTAAGTCCTACCAGCGGAACTATGTTCTTTATCTTGTCGGTTTCAAGTCAACCAAACTTCGCCCCGGCGCGATCCTTGTTCGCATGGTGGGGTTTGACGACTTCGAGACGGAGGGCAGCCTGAACGCCAACGGCGCACTTTCAGGCATGGCCAAAGTTTATTTTGCCCTGGGACTCAAGCCAAACGACAAACTTGAATTGCGGGTTGTCTCCAAAGATGAAATTGCCGTCGTCCCACTCCGTCAACCTAAATTCAAGTTTCGGCTTAATAAGCCGACCGTCTTCGCCACGAAGAAGCTCAAGCACATTCACTTTGAAGCCTTCCGGCCACAAAACCTTGTGGACTGGAAGCCCAAGGCGGAAGTGGACGTTTACATGACCTTTGGCATTCTCGAAAAATTTACGCCGTTCAAATACTGCTGCGGCCTTACCGAGGAAATTCTCCGCCAACTCGGCACAAAGATTGACCCCAAGCCTGATGCCGTCCTGATTGACCGTGTCACGGAAGAATACCTGATCGCAGAGTTCGAGAAATCCTCTTCCGACTTCGTCAAACACAAACACAGACCCAAGGATGTTGACGTTCTGGTTTGCTGGTGCAACGACGAACGTGACCAATCCAAATTGCCGCAAATTGTTCTGTGCCTTGCCGACAAGGCCAAGGAAGCCGCACTCGAAATCTTGGGATTCGAAGAAGAATCGAAAACCCAATCTTGAACAATGTCTGACACCCGACTCATTGAACGCTGGCTGCCGATTGCGGAAATTGGTGAAGAGAGCGTGCGCGAACGCCGGTCCATGACGGCGTTGCCGCCGACATACTATCTTCATGTCTGGTGGGCGAGGCGTCCGCTGGTGGCTTCACGCGCAGCCATTCTCGCTTCACTGCTTCCAGCAGATGCAGATCGGAAAAAATTTCTACACGTTCTTGGAATCCACGGTGATCCAGTCAAAGCAATTCAACAAATTGAGCATTCAAAAAAAACTGGCCAGGATATTGGGGCAGATGCCTACGGCTATCCCCGTAGTTTTTTATACTCTCCTGACGAGACGGATCGAAATTGGCTACAGACGATGTCGATTCATGGAGGCCAAGATGGCGCGGTAGTGTTGGACCCAACTGCAGGGGGTGGTAGTATTCCATTCGAGGCTGTTCGACTAGGTCAAGCGGCAATAGGAAATGACCTGAATCCGGTCGCCTCGCTCATTCTTCACGCTACAGTCTCCTATCCAGCCCAGCTCGGTTCTAAAGTTGTCGAAGAATTTGAACGCATCGGGCCACAGTTTATTAAACTGGTCGAATCAAAATGCGAGGGCATTTTTCCACCTGAACCCCCAACAGCGAAGGTCATAGGTTACTTATGGGCTCGCCGAATTACTTGCCCTTACTGTGATGGGCGTGTTCCACTTTCTCCTGACTGGCGTTTGGCAGCAGACGGCACCGGCTTGCGTCTGTCCTGCGATCTCGCAGGAGGTGCAGGACATAAGGGCCGGCATGTGAGTTTTCATCTCGTTCAAAAGTTGAGCGACCAATCACCAGGAACCGCTTCTGGTGGTGATGCCAACTGCCCTTTTAGTGATTGTGGACGCGTCATTGATGGCATCGAGATAAAACGCCAGGCTCAAGCTGGAATGATGGACGAACAGATATACGCCGTCTGTTTTAAGAATCTCGTGCAAGTAAAAGGGAAAAACGGAAAAGTGCGCGAGAAATGGGAGCGCACATATCGTGCTCCCAGCCCGGAAGATGACAACATGGAGGCAGTCGCCGCGAAGGTTGCCGAACTGTTACCAGAGTGGGAGGCGCTTGATCTTGTTCCAAACGAAAAATTTCCTGAAATTTGCAATGACGACAGACCAATCCAGTATGGGATGCCTCTCTGGCGAGATTTGTTCTCGCCACGCCAATTATACTGCCACGTTATGGGCGTCACCGCATTTCGAGAATTGCTATTGATAGAGAAAGCCAAAGGAGAATTAAAGCAAGAAACCGCCGCTGCTTTTGTTTATCTGTCCTTCAGTTTGGATAAACTTTTGAACTACGATTGCCGCCTTACACGATGGATTTCGCAGCGAGAAGTCATTGCTGGAAAGTTTGACAGACATGACTTTGCCTTAAAATGGTCTTATGCAGAGATGCCGCCAGTTATTACTGGCCAAGGTTATGAATGGGTTGTTGGCCAAACTGCAAAGTCACTACGCGAACTCGTCGAACTCAGTAGGCCGCACGAATCAAAGGACGATACCGCAAACGCACCAAGTTTGTTTGCAAAAGATTGGAAGCCGCCGCCAATTCAGATCAGTTGTAAATCCGGCGACTCTCTCGACCATCTTGCCGACGCAAGTGTCGATGCGGTCGTGATGGATCCGCCCTATTACGACAACGTCATGTATGCCGAATTGTCGGATTTCTTTTATGTCTGGCTCAAACGCACTGCCGGGTTGGTGCTGCCGGAATTATTCCGGCGACCTCTCACCGACAAAGAGAACGAGGCGGTTGCTAATCCTGCTAAATTTCGCGACGAAAAAAGTGCAAAAGTCCGGGCAGGACGAGATTACCAAGAACGGATGGCTGCCATCTTCGCCGAGTGCCGTCGTGTGTTGAAGCCAACCGGCATTATGACGCTGATGTTCACACACAAGGCGACGGGCGCATGGGACGCTTTGACGAAAGGCTTGATGCACGCCGGCTTCACCATCACTGCCAGTTGGCCGATCAATACGGAGGCGGAAGGCAGCTTGCACATCAAAGACAAGGCCGCTGCCAACAGCACCATTTTCCTCGCCTGCCGGCCACGCGCCGTCCTGCCCAAAGATTCCGATACACAGTATTGGGAAGACGTTGAACCACTCGTCGCCGGGGCAGTCCGCAAGCGTGTTATAGATTTTCAAGCAGCGGGCATTCGCGGCGTGGATTTATATCTCGCCTCGTTCGGCCCGGCGCTGGAGGAATTTTCCAAGCACTGGCCGTTGAAACGCGGCACACCCAATCCATTGCCGCCATCGTTGAAGCGGGCGCAAAAAGATTTGTTCCCGGAAGAATGGGATCCCTACGCCGTTTCGCCCGAGGACGCCTTGAACGCCGCCCGCCGCGAAGTCAAAAGCTGGCGCTTGGAACAGCTCACGCACAAGAAGGCCAGCAAGGAACTCGATCCGCGCACGACCTGGTTCGTGCTGGCGTGGGATGCGTTTCAAGCTCCCGTCTTCCCCTACGATGAAGCCTTGCGGCTCGCCCGCGCCGTCGGCGTGGACCTCGATAAGGACATTGTCGGCAGCCTATGCGAGAAGAAAGGCTCGGACCTGACGATGTGGGACAGCGCCCAACGCGCCGCCAAGGGCGCCCTCGGCGGGGCGGACGGTTCGAGCGGCATGATTGACGCGCTCCACCATGCCGCCTATCAGGGCCGCACCAAGACACTCGAAGCCGCCCGCGAATTATTGCAACGCGCAGGCATCATCACCGATGGCAATTTCCGCTCCGCCATGCAGGCCATCCTGGAAGTCT
>CAIYZC010000830.1 GCA_903930565.1 uncultured Pedosphaera sp. | reverse complement strand
CCTGCTCGTCGACCTGACCGTGGCGAACGACGCCCGGCCCAACCGCCTCGCGCTCGTGCAGGAAGTTCAGCACCACGCCCTCAGCGGCAAGATGCTGCACATTGATTTCCACGAAGTGGCCGCCAATGAGAAGGTCACCATCATGGTGGCCGTCGAAACCACCGGCGAAGCCGCCGGCGTCAAGAACAGCGGCGGCGTGCTCGAGCACGTGCTGCACAAGATCAAAGTTCGCGCCCTGCCGCAGGATCTGCCCGAAGTGCTCTCCTTGGATGTGAGCCATTTGGAAATCGGCCAGGCCATCCACATCGGCGACATCAAGCCCCCGGCCGGGGTTGAAGTGCTGGGTGACAAGCACATCTCCGTCATTGCCGTGGCCGCCCCGCTCACCGAGGCCGCCGAAGCCGCCGCCGCGGCCGCCGCCCCGGGCACCGCCGAGGTCGAAATGATCAAGGAGAAGAAGGAAGACGGCGCCGATGCCAAAGCCCCCGCCGCCAAGGCCGGTGCGAAGGCCGGCGACAAAGCCGCCGACAAGGGCGGCGAGAAGAAAGCGGAGAAGAAGAAGTAATTTATCGCGCCGCCCGGCCTCGGCCGGGCGGCGTTCGGCGCGCCCACGATCATGCAGAATTTGCGGCTCATCGTGGGCTTGGGCAATCCGGGCGCCAAATACGCCCGCACCCGGCACAATGCCGGGTTTATGTTGGTCGAACGCCTCGCGGAGACTTGGGGGGCGGCGTGGACGATGGAAAAGAAATTCCAGTCCTCGGTCGCCCGGGTCGAGCGGCATGGTTTGGTGGTCTGGCTGTGCCGGCCCCAGACGTTCATGAACCTCAGCGGCGAGGCGGTGGCGGCGGTCGCGGCTTACTACCGGGTGCCGCCGGGCCAGTTGGTGGTGGCGGTGGACGATGCGGATTTGCCCTTGGGGCAAGTCCGGCTGCGGCCCAGTGGCAGCAGCGGCGGCCATCACGGGCTCGAATCCATCGAGCAGCATTTGGGCACGCGCGAGTTCGCGCGGCAACGGCTCGGGATCGGCCGGACCCCCGACGGCCGGCGGGAAATTACCGGCCATGTTTTGGCGCCGTTTGACACGGCGGACGCCGTGGTGGCGGATCGAATGCTCGGCTTGGCGGCCGGGCAGATGGAATGTTGGCTGACCGAGGGCCTGGGCAAGGCCATGAGTTTATTTAACGGAACCGCGAAGGTTCCCGAGTAACAAAGGAAAACTGATTGAAAAGATACGAAGGTCTGTTCATTTTGAACACGGCGGGCAAGGAAGAAGGTCTCAAGGACGTGATCGACAAACTGTCCGCGGACATTAATTTGGTGGGCGGTCGCGTGGAGACGGTCCAGAAGATGGACAAGCGCAGCTTTTCCCGCGTGGCGGACAAGCGGCACTCCGCCGGCTTCTACGTCAACGTCATTTTCGAATGCAAGCCCGCCGCGATCGCGACCTTGCAGAACCGGTTTGGCCTGAGCGAGGACGTCTTCCGCGTCCTGTTCACCCTCGCCCCCGTGCCCGCCGCCGCCAAGTAATCCAAGGTTCGAATGGCCAGCTACAACAAAGTCATTCTCGCCGGCAACCTCACCCGCGATCCGGAGCTGAAGTACACTCCCTCGGGCATGGCCATCGCCAAAATTGGCCTGGCCATGAACCGGAAGTGGAAAACGGAGACGGGCGAGATGAAGGAAGAGGTGACCTTTGTGGATGTGGACGCCTTCGGCCGGCAGGCCGAAACCATCGGCCAATACCTGAAACGCGGACGCCCCATTCTCATTGAAGGCCGGCTCAAGCTGGACCAGTGGGATGACAAACAAACCGGCCAGAAACGCAGCCGGTTGGGGGTGGTCTGCGAATCCTTCCAATTCCTTGACTCGGGTCGCCCGGGGGAGGGTGGTGGTATGTCCGGTGGTGGTGGTGCGGGTGGTGGCAGTGGAGTTCCCTCCGGACCCCCGGCGGCCACTCCGCCGTATCGCTCCTCCGCCCCGGCCGCGCACCGCGCCCCGCCGCCGCCCCCGCCCGAAGCCGATGGCCCGCCTCCCGAAGAGGACGACGTGCCCTTCTGATTTAGCCCGATCGCCCCACCCGCGCGGCGTTCGGCATTCCTTCATTACCAACCCCCTAATTTCCTATGCCAAAAACTGAAGTCATTCTGACCCACAATATTATCGGCCTCGGCGGTGAATCCGACCAGGTGAAGGTCGCGGCCGGCTACGCCCGCAACTATCTGCTCCCCCAAGGCCTGGCCATTCCCGTTACCGCCGCCAACAAGCGCCGGTTGGAAGCGCTCAAGCAACGCCGCGCAATCCGCGAGGCCGATGAGCTCAACCACATGACCGATCTCGCCCACAGCCTCAACAAGCTCACGGCGGTCATCTCCGTCAAAACCGGCGATGATGGCAAGATGTTCGGCTCGGTCACCTCGGGTTCCATCGCCGACCAGCTCAAGACCCAATTCGAAGTCACCCTCGACAAGCGCAAAATCCATCTGGAAGCCCCGATCCGCACCTTGGGCGAACACGAAGTGGAATTGCGTTTGCACCACGACGTGGTGGCCCGCTTGAAGGTCCGCGTGGAAAGCAGCACGCCGCTTCCCGCCCCTGTGGTGGAAGCGCCCCGCGCCGAGTATTCCGATCGCCGCGGTAACCGCCGCCAGGCCGAAGCGGCCCCCGCTCCGGCTCCCGCCGCCGCCGCTCCCGCTCCCGCGCCGGCCGACAAAAAGACCCGCGCCAAGCGCGATTAAGTTTCCTCCGGGAAGCGGGCGGCTCTCCGCCTCCGCTCCCGGCCTTTTACCGGGCACCGCCCGTCTCTTCCGGAGACGCGCGGTGCCCTTTTGTGCTTCCCTCACCTCCTTGGAACTGCCGGCCTCACCCTTCTTCCGTTGCCTTGGCCAAGAGTCATCCCGACGACCGTCTCCCCGGGAATGCGTGCCCCCGCTTTCCGTGTTTCCGATTAGGGATGTCTGACGGCGTGCCCCGGTTGCCGCCCCTCCCCGTTCGCGGTATGCTTCGCCCATGACCGACCAAAAGCGCTTGGAACCCGGTGAACGCCACGTCGTGGGCCTCATGTCCGGCACGTCGGCGGATGGCATTGATGCCGTGGTCGCCGCCCTCGCCGGTTCGGGCACCGGTTTGCGCGCCCGCCTGGTTGCCCACCGCTTGGTGCGCTTTCCCGCCGCTTTCCGCACCCGCCTCCTGCAACTCAGCCTCACGGGCACGGTGGCCGAGGTCTGCGAAATGAACTTCGCCCTCGGCGCGCAGTTCGCCCGCGCCGCGCTCGCCGTCATCCGGCAGGCGGGTTTGACCCCCGCCGACATCGCCCTGATCGGGTCCCACGGTCAGACCGTCCACCATTTGCCCCGCGCCCGCACGCCTTCAACCTTGCAGATTGGCGAACCCGCGGTGATTGCCGAGCGGACCGGCATCACCACCGTGGCCAACTTCCGTGTGCGGGACATGGCGGCCGGCGGGCAGGGCGCTCCGTTGGTGCCCTATGTTGATTGGGCTTTGTTCACCCATGCCCGGATTCCCCGCCTGCTCCAAAATGTGGGCGGCATTGGCAACGTCACGCTGCTTCCCGCCGGTGGCCGCCTGGACCAAGTCCGCGCCTTCGACACCGGGCCGGGGAATGCCGTCATCGATGCCGTGGTCCGCGCCTTGAGTGAAGGGCGGAAGACCTACGACCGCGGCGGCGCGTGGG
>CAIYZC010000829.1 GCA_903930565.1 uncultured Pedosphaera sp. | reverse complement strand
GTTCCAGCGTTCGGTGGGGGTGCGCTTCTTGCCGTAGCACTTGTTTTCGTTGTCCTTGACCTTCATCCACTCCCAGAACCGTTTCTCCAAGGCGGGCGGGAGATCGGCGTCGGGGCCTTTCGGGGCGGCGCGGCGGGCGGCGAGGTCGAGTTGGTCGCGTTTGAGTTGTTGGCGGCGCAGGGCGGCGAGGGCGCGGGCGATGCGGAGCAGGGCTTTGGCGCGGTAAACGGGGTCGGGATGGTCGCGGAGGTGGTGGATTTGGCGGCCGAGTTGGGCGGCCAAGAGAAGGGTGATGTGTTGGGCGAGTTGGGGGTGATCGGCGCGGGTGTCGGCGGCGGCCCCGGACCAATCGCGGGCGTCGTCGAGGAGATCGCGGCGGGCGGACCATTCCTGGTAGGCGGGGCCGGTTTCCCAGGCGGAGAGGTTTTTTAGGGTGACGGGTTGGTTATCAAAGTGGCGGGCGATTACCGCTTTGACGGCGGGGAGGGCGTTGAGCCAGTCGAGGATGGTTGGGGGTGGTTGGGCGTCGAGGAGGCGTTCGTTGAGCCAAGCGCGGACCTCCGCCGGGAGGCGGGCGATCTTGCCGGGTCCGCCGCCGCCGTGGTTGCCGCTTGCGGCGGTTGACGGCGGGGCGTCCGCGGCGGTGGCGGTACCGGTGCTGTTGCTCATCCGGGGACAGAAATACCATGGGATTTGAGAAAGCGTATTTCTACGGTGGGTGATTACGGCGGATTTTTTGGGAACCGCGGAGCGGGACGGGGAATGGGATTTTAACCACAGAGTCGAAGGAGTTCACTGAGGGGATGGGGAAAAGGCCGACGGAGAGTTGACCGCAGATGGGACATTAATGTGCGCAGATGGGGCCGGGGAATGGGGATTGGGATGGGGTCAGGGACCGGGAGCTGCACGGCGAAGCGCGGAGGCGGGCGGGGAGCTTATTGCCGCCGCAGAATTCGCCAAGCGGCTTGCTGGTCGATTATGACTTGCAAACGCGCGAATTGGCTTTCCGAAAGCGGAGCCCGTTTCATTTTCTTAAGGATATGCTTGAACATGTAGCCCGAGCGGAAGAAATAGGGCCGACATTCCAAGAAGCAGAGGGCGTTTTGGATGGTTTCCAGATCCCCGGCCAAGATTCGTTGCAGTGCTCCGCCGTAGCCGCCCGGAAACGCCAATCGGCTGGAGGCAGCATGCATGTCGGCGCAGGATTGGCACCATTCGGCCCAAAGGACGGAATCCTTGAACACGGATTCACGGGTTTCGCGGAGGCGGTTGCGCAGGCGCGTGATCTCCTTGGCGTTTTCCAGCATTTGTTGCTTGATCGCTTGTTCCTTGATGCGGGTGGCGGAGTTTGGATCGGCTTCGGGTTGCATGACCTGAGGAAAGATTATAATGCGGAAGCGCTCCGAGGCAACAGAGGATGAATGGGCCATCCTTGCTGCGGTCAATTGGGTAAGGAGTGGGGATTGTGGGAGAATCCGTGCAGGGGCGCGGCAGGGGTGCTGCCTTGAACCTTATGGACCACATGGACGGGATCGGGCGGTGGTTGTTTGGGGGGTGTTTGGGCAGTGGGTGAGTTTCCCGCAACCGGACGGACTTGGGGTCCCTCTGCGCCTCGGTCCTCGACTTCCGCGGCGGGAGGCGAAGAGATTCACGGTCAGAACTTTGTCGGCCCGGCGCCCGGCGGTCCGTCGCCCGTGGACAGGGCCTCGAAGCCGGAGATGACGTCGAATAATTCCTCGTCAATGCCCGCCTGACGAAGGCGATGGAAGGTGCGGTGCAGCGTCTCCAGCAGATCGTCGATGTTCTTGTCGGCCCGCTGCATCGCGGCCAAACGGCTGGCGTTTTCGCTCGCGAGGGATTCCGCGCACGCGCGAAAGAGCGAGATGAAAAGGTATTCGCGAATGAGCGCGCGGAGCGTGACCGGGTCGCGGCACATGACTTCGGGCAACAGCTTGGTCGGCCAGGAAACTTGGGCCAGTCCCAGCTGCCAGCCGGTGTCGAGCGGCAACAAGCGTTGGGCGACTGGCTGGTAAACCGACCCCGACTTCGGGCGATTGTGGAAGAGGTAGAGTTGGGCATACTCGCCTTTGGCCCGCCGCGTTTCGCTCTCGATTTGGATTTGTCCCACGAGGGGCGTGATGGCTTGGACGGAATCCGGCACGGAAAACAGTCCCATGACCGTCAACCCCGCTTCGGCCAGCCGCGCGTTAACCCGCTCGCCCACCGCCCATATTTCCGCTTTGCCAGGCAAGGCGGCCAGGGTCTGAACTGCGAAGTCGGCGATTACGTCGTTAAACGGGCCCACCAATCCCTGGTCGGAGCCGAACACGACCGCGCCAATCGCGCCGGGGTCGGCTGAGCGATGCCTTTTCACCCCCCGCGGCGCCGATTTGCTTTCCCGAAAGCACGCGCCCAATCCCAGCTCCACGGTGCGATAATAGTCGCCCAAGGCCCGCACCGATTGTTCATATTGTCCGATGCTCGAAGCGGCCAAAGCCTTCATGGTGCGGACCACGGATTGCAGTTCACCCGCACTGCGGATTTGGCGGGACAAGCCGCCGGTGGAATCGCTCATGGATTACCTTTGGCGGGAACTTCCGCCCCCGGTTTGGCTAGGGTCCGTGGCGGCGCGGCGACTTTGGGTTTCGTCACGATCCGGTCTTCCGGCGGGACCGGATTGCCCGGCTTCGGCTGGGCGTCGGTTTTCGGCGGTGGTTTGGCGGCGGGTGCAGAGGCGGCTTTTGGTTCCGGTTTGGGCTGAAAGGGAGCGAGCGCTTGGCGGGCGATTTCCACCAGCGCTTTTTTATCCGCGTCGCTTAATTTGGCGGCGGTTTCAAGTCGGGCGCTCACCTCCCCGGAAATTGTGGCCGCCGCCGCGCGCACGGCGTTTCCAGCCTCGGTCATCCGTTCCAAGGGCACCGAATCGAACAGATTCGCGGTCAACGCCAAGAGGACGGTGATTTGGGCGGGCACGGTCACCGGGGCGAATTCCGGCTGCTTGAGGCAAGCCCGGATGCGGCGGCCGTGCCCAATGATCCGGCGGGTGGCATCATCCAGGCGCGCGCCAAAGCGAGCGAACGTTTCGAGTTCCTCGAACTGCGCGTAGGCGAGCTTGAGGTCGCCCGCCACGGCGCGGTAGGCCGCCCACTGCGCCTCGCCGCCCACGCGGGAAACGGATTTGCCGACATCCACGGCCGGCAACACGCCCAGTTCAAAGAGCGAGGGCGAAAGGTAGATTTGACCGTCCGTGATCGAAATCAAATTGGTCGGGATATAGGCGGAGATGTCCTGCGCTTCGGTCTCGATGATGGGCAGCGCGGTGAGCGAGCCACCACCGCGTTCCGGGCTCAAATGGGTGGCGCGCTCCAACATCCGCGAATGGATGTAGAAGATGTCGCCGGGAAACGCCTCCCGCCCGGGCGGCCGCCGCAGCAGGAGGGAAAGCTCGCGGTAAGCTTCGGCGTGCTGGGTGAGATTGTCGTAAACGATCAATACGTCCCGGCCTTTTTCCATGAAATACTCCGCGATGCTCGTCGCGGCGTACGGGGTGATAAAAATCAGACCCGGGGGATCGTTGCCCTCCGCGACCACGATCACGGTGTACTCCAGCGCGCCCTTGGCCCGGAGGTTGGCCACGGTTTTGGCGACGGCGGAAGCCCGCTGGCCGATGGCACAGTAAACGCACACCACGTTCTTCCCGCGCTGGTTCAAAATGGTGTCGAGCGCGATGGCGGTCTTCCCGGTTTGCCGGTCACCCAGGATCAACTCGCGCTGGCCGCGGCCAACCGGAATGAGGGCGTCAATGACCATCAGGCCGGTCTGGAGCGGCACGGTGACGGGCGCGCGGTCCATGATGGCCGCCGCTGGACGTTCGATGGGGAGTCGCTGCTCGGAAGCCACCGGTCCATTGCCGTCCAGAGCGCGGCCGAGCGGATCAATCACCCGTCCCAATAATCCCTCACCCACCGCCACGTCCATGACGCGGCCGGTGCGTTCGACTTCATCACCCGCGTGCAAGTCTTGGTAGGCCCCGAGCAACACGACGCCGATTTCGTCCTCGTCCACGTTGAACGCGATGCCGAGCACATCACCCGGAAAGCTTATCAGCTCCTCATAGCCCACGCCGGGCAGGCCGGAGACCTTGGCGATGCCGGTCGCGACACTGACCACGGTGCCGATTTCGCGGGGTATGAAGGGCGGTTGGAAGGCCGCCAGCCCCTGTCCGATGGCCGCAAACGTGCGTTCGAAGAGACCCGGCAGTTTGTCTGGCGTGGCGTTCATGTCGCTTTCGTGCCTGCCTTGGCGGCGGCCGGTTCAGGTGCGGGTTTGGCTTCCGGCTCGGATTTGGCGGGCGTGGCGGGCGTTGGCGCTTCCGCGGGCCTGGGTTTTGCCGGCTGAGGCGCCACCTTGACTTCGGGCTTGGGCGCCGGCCTTTCCTGCGCTTGCAAAAGCTCGTCGACGCCTTTTTCCAGGGCCTTCAAGTAATCCGCGATGCTCCAGCCAACCTTCTGCCCGTTCGCGGTTAGTTCAATCCCACTGACCAAGATCGGGGCCGTTTCAAAACGGAGGTGAATGTCCGCGGAGAAGGTTTCGTTCAGCGCGTTTTGGATGGCCGCGCGTTGCACGTCAGGCAGGTCAAAGGTGCTGCGAATCACCGCGGGATTGGAATTCTTCCTGAGCGCTTCACCGAGCGCGTTCTTCGCCGGGCCACTCAGCTCCCGCAAGCGGCGATCAAACACCTCGCCCATTCGCTCTTCCAAGGTCGTGGTGGCCAGATCGGTCAGCGCCTTGCGCGTGATGGCAAACACTTCCCTTTGCGCCAACTGAGTGAGGGCTTGGTTCAAGTTGCGCGCGTCACTGATCAGTGCTTCCCGCCGCTGGGCGGCCAGCGCATCCGCCGCTTGGCGCGCGGCTTCGAGCAGCCGCAGTTGTTCGGTTTTCGCCTCTTCCGCGGCTTTGGTCAACAGCGCGGCGCGCTGGTGATCGAATTCCGCGTTCTTCTTTTGAAACTCGTCGCGTTCCTTTTGCGCCTCGGATTGCTTGGTGGCGGCGTCCGCGAGTTCCTGCGCGATCAGCTTTTCCCGGGCATCAATGGCATTGAGGATGGGTTTGTACAGATAGCGCTTCATCAACCACACGAGGAGGAGGAAGTTCAGCGCCTGCGCGCCGACGGTGAACCAGTCAATCAACATAGGTATTATTTGCCGGCCACTTTGGCGGCGCCAGCGATGACATGGTTCCAGAACGGATTGGCGAAGATCAGAATCATCGAGACGACGAAGCAGTAGATCGCGATGGACTCAATCATGGCGAGGCCCACGAACAAGGTGCGGGTAATGGTCGCCGAAGCGTCGGGCTGCTGCGCCAGCGAGGTCAGGGCGGTGGAGACGGCCCGCCCTTCCCCCAGCGCCGGGCCGATACTCCCCAGCGCGATGGTCAGACCGGCGGTGACGATGGAGACCACCGCGATGATTGTCATGTTATCCATAAATTGTGTCCTTGGGTTGGTGGGTGATGGTTTCAGGTCGCGGGTGCCGGGTCGGCTTTGGACTTGGTCCGGCGGGTGGCGGCGGCGATGTAAACGGCGGCCAGAATACTAAATATATAGGCTTGCACCAGGCCGGTGAGCAGGCCCAACAAGGTCATGATGATCGGAAAAAAGAAGGGGGTGATGGTGAGCAGAATCGCAATGATCATCGCGCCGCTCATCATATTGCCGAAGAGGCGGACGGCCAGGGCCAACGTGCGCGAGAGTTCGCTGATGATGTTGAACGGCAGCATGATGAGCGTCGGTTTCGTGTAGGAAGCGAGATAGCCCCCCAACCCCTGTTCCGCGATGCCGAACCAAGGCACGGCCACGAACACGCACAACGCGAGCGCCGCCGTGGTCGAGAGCGAACCGGTCGGCGGCTCGTAGCCGGGGATGACCGTGCAAAGCGCCGCCAAAGCGACGAAGAGAAACAGCGTGCCCAGAAAGCCGATATATTTTTCCGGGCGCTTCAGGCCGACGTCCGAGATTTGCTTTTCGACGCCGTTCACGACGATTTCCAAGAGATTTTGCCAGGGCGAGCGGTTCAGATCCGTGGAAAGTCGGCGCGTGATGAGCTTGGAACCAACGACCAGCACGAGCATCAATCCCCACGTGAACACGATGGTGCCATTGAGCTTGAAGAAGCCGTGGTGCCAGAAGATCAACTGGTCGGTACTAAGGCGCAAAACCGGCCTCCTTGGCGGGATCAAAAGCAGACGGAGCGGCGCGGCGCGTCAATTGGAGTACGAGGAAACGCGCAATGATGAAGCCGAGCAGACAGGCGACCAGACGTCGCCAATCGTCGCGGCCCACCAGATGGAAACCAGCGAGCACGCCGCTCATCCGCAACCACAGGCTGGCAAGAAACCAGCGCGCGGGTGATTTGGCCAAAACGGCCCGGCGCACGGTCCACCACAGGCCGCCGAAGAAAAGGGTGCCCAGCAGAAGGCCCGCCACCAAGGCGAACGCGGGAACGAGCAGCTTATTCATGGTCATCCTCCGTTTTGTCGTGCATGGCTTGATCCTCCCGGGCCACCCAATGCCAGGCGTTCACACAACCGACCACCAGTCCGACCACCAACAACGCCAGCGTCCACGGATGTTGGCCGGGATGATGATGATCCAGCCAGATCCCGAGCGCCGCCCCGAGCAGGGTGGGCACCACCACGGACCAGCCCACCAGCCCCATCATGCCCAGCCCGAACCAGACGCCCTGCGTGGATTGGCGCGCTTTGATCTTGCGCGCCGCCTGCCGCTCGATTTCGCGGGCAAAGGCCGGATCGTTGCGTGAGCTTTTGTCCGGTTGGTCACTCATGTTGCAAAGTCGCGAAGCGACGTAAGAATCCGGATTCCAGTTTGGCCACCGCGGTGCGCACGCTTTGCTCGGTTTCGTCGAATTTCAGAAATTCTTTTTCCACCGCGGCATGCAATTGACCGAGATCCGTCCCCGCAATCGCGCGGCGGACGGAAACGAGCACCTCCGCGCCGGTCTTGACGAGCACGCCGGCATCCACTGCCACCAAGACTTCCCCGCCCGCGGCAGTTTGATAAATCAGAATGCCCGGCACGAGGGCGGCCACGCAATCCAGCCGGTGCGGCAGGAGACCAAACGAACCTTCGCGGGTCTCCGCGACGATGCGGGTCACACCGGTTTGCTCGGCGAAGACCTTGAACGGCAGGAGAATTTTAAGCTGCATGAGCGTCCTTGGCGACGGGGGGCTGGCCTGGGGGCGTCACCGCCGGCAGGGGCGGCGCGGGCGCGACTGGCACCGGGGTTGGAGGCGCCGGCTTGGGATCCGTTTTGGTTTTGGGTTCGGGTGCAGGCTTCGGTTGGTTTTCTGTTTGGTGATCCGGGTGGTCCTTTGACTTGGGTTTGGCCGCCGACTGAGCAGCCACGGCCGCCCCGGTCTTGCCCTCCGATTGGGCCGGCGTTGCGGCGGGCGCCCCTTGCGGTTTGCCCTTGGCTTCGCTGATGGCACCGATCATGTAGAGGCTCCTCTCCGGGTAGTCCTTGTATTCATCGTGCAGGATGCGTTCGCAACCATCCAAGGCGTCCGGGAGGCTGACGAGTTTGCCGGTGAGGCCGGTGAATTGCTCGGTGGCAAAGAAGGGTTGGGTGAGAAAACGCTCCAATAAGCGGGCGCGCACGACCACTCTGCGGTCTTCGGGCGAGAGTTGCTCCAGACCGAGCATGGCGATGATGTCCTTGAGTTCGCCGTACTGCGCGAGTGTGCGGCGGATTTCCTGCGCGAGGGCGTAATGCCGTTCGCCAACAATGCCTGGTGTGGCCATCTTGGAACTGGATTGCAACGGGTCAATGGCCGGAAAAAGTCCTTCGCTCGCCCGCTTGCGCGAGAGTACAATGGACGCCGAGAGATGCGCGAACGTGTGCACCGCGGCCGGGTCGGTGAAGTCATCCGCCGGCACATAGACCGCCTGGATGGAAGTGATCGCGCCGGTGTCCGTGTTGGCAATGCGCTCCTCCAAGCCGGACAACTCGGTGCCCATCGTGGGCTGATAACCCAGGCGCGAAGGCATCTGCCCGAGCAAGCCGGAGACTTCCATGCCCGCCTGGATGAAGCGGAAGATATTGTCAATCAGCAGCAGCACATCGCGATGTTCGTCGTCGCGGAAATATTCGGCCATGGTCAGGGCCGTGTGGCCGACGCGGAACCGGCTGCCGGGGGGCTCGTTCATCTGGCCGAAGACCATCACCATGTTGGGCAGGACGCCGGCGGCCTTCATTTCGCGGTACAGTTCCTCGCCTTCGCGGCACCGTTCGCCAATGCCGCAAAAAATGCTCACGCCCTGCTGATGGCCGATCATGTTGTGAATCATCTCGGTGAGCAGAACCGTTTTGCCAACTCCGGCACCGCCGAACAGGCCCGCTTTGCCGCCGCGCTCCAGGGGCACGAGGATGTCAATGACCTTGATGCCAGTCTCGAAGACTTCCGATTTGGTGGAGCGTCGCTCCAGCGGCGGCGGCGGGCGGTGCACCGAACGCCATTGGACCTCCGCGGGGGCGGGCTGCCGGTCAATGGGGTTGCCAAACACGTCGAACATACGGGAAAGGATGGCCTTGCCGACAGGTGCCTTGAGGGGCCCGCCGGTGTCGGTGACCACCATGCCCCGCGCCAATCCCTGCGTGGGCGTCAGGGCAATGCCGCGCACATGGCGGGCATCGCGTTGAGCCAGCACCTCGATGATGATTTCGTGCTTCGGCCCGGCATGCAGCACGGAATAGATCGGCGGCAATGGGCCGGCGAAGACCACATCCACGACACTGCCGCGCACAGCAGTGACGGCGCCAAGGTTGGGCGCCGCGGTCATGCGTGGGGTTGTTCCATGGCGGCGCGGTAGGTGCCGCGGCGGGCGGCGCGGTTGCATTGGGCGCGATGGAGGAGGGCTTGCTGGGCCGCATGGGTATTCGCCGACTGGCCGCGCCAGAGGTCCAAGGCGGGTTGTTGAATGGCGCGGGCGAAGGAGAAGGAGAGCGC
>CAIYZC010000828.1 GCA_903930565.1 uncultured Pedosphaera sp. | reverse complement strand
TGGTCCTCCACCAAAAGGGCATCATCTGGCTCGTCGAAAAGAACGCCGCGGGCGGCGAGGACGTCAGTGTCTTCAGCGACCTGACCGGCGAGGTGTTCAGCGAGCGCGGTCCGAACGGGCTCCTCGGCGTCACCTTCCATCCCGCCTTCCGCCAGAACCGCAAGTACTACCTCAAATACCAAATCCTGGAAAACGGGAAGGTCACCACGCTCTTGCAGGAAAAGCTCTTCGCGCCCGATTTTCGTCATGATGCCGGCCAACCACCCCGGCGCTTGCTGGCCATGGTCAGTGTGGCCGATGACCACAGCGGTGGCTGCATCCAGTTCGGTCCCGACGGTTTCCTCTACCTGGCCATGGGCGACACCGGCCCGCAAATGGACCCGAACGGCCACGCCCAGGACTTGGGTAAACTGCTCGGCAAGGTGCTCCGCTTCGACGTGGATCACACCGAAGGCACGAACGCCTACGCCATCCCCCGCGACAATCCCTTCCGCACCGTCTCCGGCGCCCGCCCCGAAATCTGGGCGCTCGGCTTCCGGAACCCCTGGCGCTTCTGCTTCGACTCCTTGAACGGCGACCTGTGGCTCGCCGACGTAGGCCAGGACCGCGTTGAGGAACTGGACTTGGTCCGTCGCGGCCAGAATTACGGCTGGAACGTTTACGAGGCCTTCGAATCCTTCTCCAACCAGTACCGCCAGTCCGACCGCACTTACACCCCGCCCGTGTTCGCGTACAAGCGCAAATACGGCAACTCCATCACCGGCGGCTACGTTTACCGCGGCGATGCCAAGTCCAGCTTCTACGGCGTGTATGTCTGCGGCGATTACAACTCCAAGCGCATTTTCGGCGTCACCCACGAAAACGGCGCCCTGAAAACCGTCCACCAAATCAGCCGCATCCCCCAGCGCCTCGTCTCCTTTGGCTACGATGAGGCCGGCAACATCTACGCCGTCGGCTACGAAGGCATGATCTACCGTCTCGACCTCGCCGCCGCCAACTTCAACGAATTGAAGCCGGAATAGTCCCCGGGCCGGAGCCGACCAGCCGGACGCCCCGGGAGCACGGCCGTTGAATCCCGTTTCCCGAAGCTGGACGATTTCCGGCCGGCAGCCGGTGGCCGGGGACGAGCGCCCCAAACTCCACCGGCCCCGGCACCTCCCCGGCTTCCCACCCTCCCGCCCAAGAAAAAGGACGGGGGTTCCTTACACCGGCCCCCGCCCCCGTTGGCTTCCCCGGATTGCGGCATTACGCCGCAAATCGTTTACGCAATCCCGCCACCAAGACGGCGGCGCCCGCAAACAGCAGCCCTGTCGACCCACCATCCGGCACCGAGGTCGAACCGGTCACCTGCAGATTCCACCCCACCAACGTCCCCACCCCCAGTGGGGAGGTGTCCGCCACATAAAGGGTCCAGTCGCCGTTCGGGTTCGCGTATTTGAAACTGCTCAGCATGGCCGTGCGTGGGTTGCCCACCTCGACCAAGGAAGGGTCAACGTTCCGACCATCGGGTTGCCAAGTGCCCGTCAAGGCGCCCCCGTTCGGATTGAGCACATTATGGTACGCATGTATGTCCCCGTTCGCGGCATGGTCAGCGAAGGTGACATCCAAACCGCTGTCAGCATAACCGTAGGGATTCGCCACGCCGAGCCCCACCCGGTTGAGCAGCACGGCGAAGCCCGAGTTGCCATGGGCCAAATACGCGTAAAAATCCCCGTTAAACCCACCCGTGATGTCCAGCGTGAGCTGCACCTCGGTAATCGTCTGAATCGAGGAACCGAAGGACCGGGTGTCCGCCACGCCGACCAAATCATTGTCGGGAATCGGGATGCCATCCGCATAGCTCGCGGATTCGGTGATAATGTTCGCGCGGGCCGGATTTCCCGTCCCGCTGAGGAGGATTGCGCCGAGCGGGAGAACAAGGGCAAATTTGCATTTCATAGTTAAAATGGCGTTCATGAGGTGGCAAAAAGGAAGTGGACTTATTGGCTGACGACCGTGCGATATATTCGCATCGCGGGCCGGGGGGAAGTGGTGTCGTTATACTGGATCAATCCGACGTTGGATGCCGTGACCACGGGTGAAAAGCTCGACCACGGACCAGCCGCATGGGCGGCCCATTGCACGCGGTACTTGGCCCGTGGAACGCCGTGAAAAGTCAGGGAAACCCCCTTGGAATTGAGTTCCAATTTGGGTGGATTTGACGGCGGGGCGGCGCCGGCGGCCACCGTCACCGAAATGGCGCCTGGAACGAACACACAGCCATCCGTCAAGGTGTAATTAATGGTGTCCATGCCGACAAAGGAATTGGGGGCACGATAAACCAAAGTTCCGCCCGCAAGACTGACGTCGGCGTTGGCGGGGGTCGGAGAGCTCACGCCAGTTATGATCCAAGCCCCCCCGCAACCACCACTGGCGGTGCCCGCGATTTTCGCCGCCGGAAAGGTCAGACTCGTTCCCTGTACGGCCGGCAACGAGCCGGCTCCAGCCACCAAGGGGGTTGCCGGGATGGTGATCGTAACGGTTCCGCCCACCAACGCGCAATCGTCGGCCAGGCTGTAGGCGAAAGTGTCCGTGCCGGCAAGGTATCCCGGTGGCGTGTAGGTGATGTGGTCGCCGTGGAGCGCCACCGCCGCCCCGTGCAGCGAAACCGGATCCACCCTGGTGATACGCAACGACCCGCCGCAACTGCCGGTCGCATTGGCCAGGACCTGATCCGCCACCAGCGTCAAAGTGGAGCCTTGGGCCATTTGGAAAGCTGCCGAACCGGCCACCAAGGGATCCGGAATCACGGTCACGGACACAGTTCCCGTCACCGTGGTGCAATCATCCGTCAGGTTGTAGGTGAAGGAGTCCACCCCCGAGAACGTCTTGGCCGGGGTGTAGCTGATGCTTCCGCCGCTGAGCACAACGGTCGCGCCAGGGACGGAAGGCGAACTGACGCCGGTGATTCTCAACGACCCGCCGCAACTGCCGGTCGCATTGGCCAGGACCTGATCCGCCACCAGCGTCAAAGTGGAGCCTTGGGCCGTTTGGAAAGCTGCCGAACCGGCCGCCAAAGGATCCGGAATCACGGTCACGGACACAGTTCCCGTCACCGTGGTGCAACCATCCGTCAGGTTGTAGGTGAAGGAGTCGGACCCGGAGAACGATTTCGCAGGGGTGTAGCTGATTTGGCCGGCGGAGAGCGAAACCAAGGCTCCCTGAAGCGATGGGGACGTGACCCCGGAAACGGCAGGCGAAATCCCACACCCGCCCGAGGCGGCCGCAATAAGCTGGGTGCTGGAAATTGAAATGCCAGCTCCCTGCGCCAACTGAATGCCGCTGGAACCTGGTGTAAGTGGCTTTGAACCACCGGGGGCTACGACAATTGCGTAAATTGTCCCATTTCCCCGGTCGGCAACGTAGAGGGTGCCATTGACAAAAGCCAAGCTCCAGAGCCAACTGAACGGAGCACCGCTGACGAGTGCCACCGGGGTTCCGCCACCAATCGGAATCTGCCAGATGGTGTTGTTGGCCCCGGGATCCGCCACATAAGCAATGCCATTGCCTACGGCGATGCCCGTTGGACTGACCAACGGGGCTCCCAGCGCCAGAGTGCTGAAGCTGTCGCCATTGGTCGCAATGCTGACGACTTGGGGTGAAATGGCTCTGGCACCGGTGTCGGAGACATAGACCACCCCCCGACTTACCGCGATGTTATTCACGTGCTCATAGCCAAAGCCCCCCGCATAGCGCGCCCCACCCAGCTGCGTGAGGCCGCCACCGTCGGGTTGGAGTCGCCAGACGTTTCCTGCGACTTCATCCACGGCATAAAGGAATTGGCCGTCCGAAGCCAGGCCGTCGCCGTCCACGATGGGTTGCCCAGCATTCAGGCCGACGTAGATGGCATTCGGGGAACCGCCGGTGGCCACCGACGCACGCAAAATTTCCGTGTCCGTACCCGGGCCGGCATTGGGATCAATCCAGAATATATTTGAACCCACAATTGCGATGCCATTGGGATTAAAGGCCGGACACCACACAGTCGCAGCCCCGCCATCCTCCGGCACTCGGAAAATGTACTGATTACTGTCCGCGCCCACCCCGGACGCGAACAAATTGGTGCCGTCCCCGGTTAGGTACAACGGATGGGCAAGCAAGGGGTCGTTTGCCAAGACCACGGTGGCGGTGGCGGGCGTATAAGCTGGGTGGAACGCCTCAGTGGTTGGCAAAACCTGGGAGTTGCCGATCCCGCCGACGGAATAGACTGCGCCATTGGCAGTCACCCAGCCTTGCTCGATAGCCGGAGTGAGGAGAGACGCGTTGGTGCTCCATGTATCGGTGATGGGGTGGTACGCATACACACGGCCCGGCGATGCTGTATTCCCGGTTACATAGAGAATCCCATTCACGGCGGCCACGCGCGCATCCGGGAGGATCTCCGGTGCGGAGGCCTTGGTGGTCCATTGGTCCGCCACGGGATCGTAGACCTCATTCACGGCGCAGCCGGATAGATAGGTCGGGCTGCTGCCGCCGATGGCATAGATCAAGCCGTAGGCCACGGCCACACCAAGGCCCGAGCGGGCCGTTGGCAAATGCGCCTTGGACGTCCAAGAGTCCGTGGTGGGGTTGTACGCCTCCACCTCCGAAAAAGCGGTGTGGGAAGTGTTGCCGCCAATGGCGTAGATCAGGCCGTCAACGGTCACCGCCCCCAGGTTTCCGCGCGGCGTCAGCATATTGGCCACCGGCGACCAAGTGTTGTTGGCGGGATTGTAGGCTTCCATGCTGGAGTTGACACGGTCGTCCCCTCCCCGCGGATAGCCGCCCATGGCGTAGATGAGGCCATTGACGCCGGCGACTCCGGGCACCCAACGGGGAGTGGACATGCCCGCCAAGCTCTGCCAAGTCTCGCTGATGGGGTCGAAGGACTCCGCCGTGTTCAGGTGGCTGCCGTTGTCGCCGCCAATCGCATAGATCTGGCCATTGAGGACGGCCGTGCCCAAGCCACCCCGAGCGGTGGGCATAGGGGGTTCACCAACCCAGAAGCCGGTCTGGGCGGAGGCGCGCGGTTCGCCGGCCAAGGCCAGCAAGGCGCAACTGCCAAGCAGAGTATTGAGCAATTGTTTCATAATTATTAAGGCATGTTGAAGACCTGCGACTGCTCCGATCACCCCTGCGCCAACGCGGAACTGCATCGGAAATAAACGATCGCATTCAGTGTTACTGCGCCGACCGGCGGTCCAAACCGGAAAACGAGATTGATTTTTTTTAAGGACTGATTCTTCATGCTTGGTGTGGAACCGGAAGCCAACGAACCCGAATTAATCCAGTGGGAGGATGTTCAAGGTTTGATGTGGGAACTCAAACAGGCCGCCCACGGTTTGCTGGGGCGGGAAGGCAATGCGGGCTCTGTTCACACCACCCAATTGGTCAACAGCGCCCTCAAACGGCTGATTCCCAAAGGCAGCAATTGGGAGGAGGTCTGCTGGGCGGATCGGCAGGCGTTTTTCAAGGATGCCCACTTCACCATGCGCCGCTTGTTGGTGGAATACGCCCGCCGGCGTCAACGCCGACGGCAAATCGGGGTCGGCGGCTTCGATACCGAGCACATCACGCCGCTGGTTCAGGCGGGCGTCCTGGATTTGGACCATTTGGTGACCGATGCAGCGGACTCGCCGGCTTTGGCTGAAGCCGTCGCGGAAGCGCTGGAAGAGCTCGATCGGCTCTATCCAAAGCAACAGCTCGCAGCCATCGTTCAGCACCGGGCCTTTGATGGTCTGGGCCAAGCGGAAATCGCGCGCCTGCTGGATGTCACGGAGCGGACCGTGCGCACCCACCAAAAACTGGCCTATGCGCTCTTGCGCAAGGCCTTGGCGAAGTTTTATCGCGGAGAGCCCGAGGCATGATCGACGCGTTGACGCCCGACCAAATCGCGCAATTTGAAGCCGCCTGCGCAGCTTCATCCCGGACGGATTTCGCTGAATTGAGCCCGCAGCAGCTCACCCAGACTACCGACCCCACCGTCGCGGCCTTGTTGGGGCTGGCGGCGGCGGAGCCGGCCACCATCAGGCAACTTGAAGCCGGCACGCAGATTGACGGTTACATTCTGCGGGAGCGATTGGGTGGGGGAGGTTTTGGTGAAGTGTGGCGGGGCCGCCGGTTTGACGGCGGCGAGGACGTGGCAATCAAACTTATCAGGCGCGAGCATTTGAAGGGCCTGCAGGCGGACCGCTGGGTGCGGCTTTTCCGCGAGGAGATTGCGCGACACGAGCGGATGCTCCATCCCGGCATCGTCCGGGTACTGAATACCGGGGCCGCCGTCCTACCGGGATTCCCGGAGCCCGTGCCCTATCTGGTGATGGAGCTTTGGCCGGGGAGGCCCTTGATCGATGCCTGTCGCGGCCACTCCTTGGGGGCCAAACTGCGCTGCTTTCGGGAAATCTGCCAGGCCGTACAGCACGCCCATCGCCAGGGCATCATGCACCTGGACCTCAAGCCGGAGAATATCTTGGTGGTCGAGCATCACGGGCGCCTGCGCCCCAAGGTGCTGGATTTTGGCCTCGCCCGCGCCTTCCGGGCGGATCGCCCTTTACAGCCGGGTCGTTTCGGTGCCGGCACCCTGCCCTACCAAGCACCCGAACAAATCGACCCCGAACTTGGCGGGGAGGATTTCCGCACCGATGTGCATGCCCTTGGAGTTCTGCTTTTTCAACTGCTCACCGACCGACTACCTTACGAACTTCCCACCGGCACGCGCGCGGAGCTGAAGGAACAAATTCGCCGCGGTCGCCGGTTACCCCTGACTGATTACGAAGTCAGGGCGGGCGCCCATCTCGAATCGATCTGCTCCCGGGCCGTGGCACGGGAACGTGCGCGCCGCTTCGATTCCCCGGCCCAACTCGCGGCGGCGATCACGCCGCTGCTCCCAGGCTTCGCATTGCGGATTTTCCACATCAGACGGGACGGGTTTGTTTTGCTCCTACTAGTCGGATTCGCGGCGGGCCTTGTAATTTGGCGAAAGCCGCCGCCCCGCCTCCCGGCTGAGTCCGCGGTTCTCCGCGACTTGGGACAAAGTTATGGCAAAGGGAACCGCATAATCATAGACCGCGTTCCCATTGACTGTCCGGCGGCGGATCCAAATTGGACATGGGATGATATCTGCTGGGACGGTTCGTTGGGCTTGCTGGCCGGGGAATCTGAAGCAACTGGCGGCACCAATGGATTTGTCGGCTATGGAATCCTGTTACTCACGCATGACCACGGGAAGACTTGGACGAACGTGAGCCCCAATTTCGAATTCGACCGCGGCAACATCCCCAAATTTGAAAATCAGTTTTGGAAAGGTGTTGGCACCATGCGCCAAATCCGAGTGCAACCCAAAAATACCCCCAATGGCCGGGTCACCAATGGCACGGCTGTCAGCGTCACCGGCATCTATACTTCCACCAACCCATGGAGTCCAACTTCCGCTTGGAGGCGGGTTTCGCCGGCTCCCACCGCAAATACTTTGGCCTGCTTTGCCGGCGGTGAAGATTTGGAAGGCGGGCGGGAATGGTTTTTTTTCGGTTGGTCAGGAATCGTTCATTGGGATGGGAGATCCGGATGGGAACAGCGCCTACTAAGCATGAAATATTCGATCGAGGGGATGGCAATTACCGACCATGTGCATGGTGATTATTGGGCGGTGGGAGCGGGTGGACTGGATAAAATGGGCCAATCAGATGGATTCTTTCGGCATGCAGCCATCTACCACCACAGCGCGATGGACCATATTTGGCGGCGTTTAACCTTTTCGGATGACGATCGGCTGATTGGAGGAAGCGGCTTTCATGCCATTCTTCGCCTGGGAGACGCGCTCTTTGCAGTCGGAGGCAACAACACCATCCTGCGTGGAATCCTGAATGAAACCAATGCGGTCTGGGACCGGCTTTCCTTGCCGGGAGAAGGCTCTTTGGGTTCCCTGGCCAACGATGATAAGCACCAAATATGGGTCGTCGGCGAAGGCGGCACGCTGCTGAGCAGCGCCAACCGCGGTGCGACCTGGCTACAGCATGAGTGCGTGGACGAGCGGGGCCAAATGTGCCGGGAAAACTTCACCCGCATTCGCATCTTCGGCCAAGTTGCATGGCTGATCGCCAACAATAAGGTCTACCGGTTCGAACTATTCCCTCCGTGATTCTACGGTCGTCAGTAACAGAAATCCGGCCGCCCAACAAAAAAGCAACGCCCCGTGGACGTTGGTTCCACGGGGCGTTGAGGAAAGAATCTGGCGGCAACCTACTCTCGCGCAAGCTATACAGGCACTACCATCGGCAAGTCTGTGTTTGACGGCCGAGTTCGGGATGGTATCGGGTCGGGCCACTGCTTTATGACCACCTAAAAACAGGGTGCGGTAACGGGGTCTGGTTCCAGACCGGCCGT